>CAYJXJ010000017.1:1564-39723 GCA_964374095.1 uncultured Elusimicrobia bacterium | reverse complement strand
GCTCCGCGCCGCCATCGCCCGCGCCGAAGGGGGAAAGTAGCCATGGAGATAAACTACCAGGATTGGGAAGCCTTCACGTTCAAAGGCCGGAAGTTTTTGGCACTGACGGATCGGTCCAAAAATGTGCAGGTATACGGCCCTGGGTTCCATTCATACTTTGGGGCCTTTTTCTCCCGTGCATCCTTTGAGTCCTATTATAAGGCTCACGGGGAAACTCTACGGGTGGATAAGGTGCCCGCATGAAGGATAAGCAAGAGGCGGAGGCGGTATTTTTCCAAAGCATCCTACGCATGTCATTGAAGGCGAACGGGTGCGGCTGGTATGGGTTCTCATGGGAGGGTGGGCACGACGGCGAACCACTCCATATGGGTGATCCTATCGCCGGGAGACTCACGGACGCCGAAACGGCGTCGATTGACCTGGCGCGGGCGACTATAAAGCAATACTGCGAGATTGCCGCCGGCAAGGGGGCCGCATGACCACTCTCCGCCGCCGCCCGCCCTACACCTGCCGCCGCCCCCTGCCCCTGGTAGATAACCGGGGCCAGGGCCTCTGCCTGGCCGTGCTGGCCGAGGCCGACGGCAGTATGTGCCCGCCCTGCGCCGAGGCCGTCAGGGCCGCCGCGGAGGCCGCCCAGGAGGCCCGGGCCAGGTTCGACGGCCCGATCCGGGTGGCTGCCCGCCGGGATTGGCTGGATGGGGCGAGATTTGAGAGGATTTGGCCCTAGGGGCCGAGGGGGAATACCATGCCGACATTGCCGCCGTACAACGGAACGTACACATGTGGTTGTGAATATGACTGGGACGGCGCGACGTACCAGCACTATGTCAAGCCCGGCTGCCGGTTCGACGGCCGGAAGGTAGGCGGCGAGATCGTGCGCGGCTACTTGTTGGTCAACTGGGATGTTCCGCGACGGAGTATTTTGGCCCAAACAGGGCCGAGGGGGTAGCATGAGCGCATACGTAGTAGACCGAGAGCATATCCGTTTCCTGGTGTCGGCGGCGCTGGACCGCGGCATCATACAACACTACGCCGGATCGTCCGGCTTGACTTGGCACCACGGCGAGGACCGCCACGCGCTGCCGGGGGGAGATTGGGACCGCGCCGGCGAGGTCGGACAGATGCTGTGGGACGAGAACATCAAGGGGGTTCTGTGCCGCTACCCCCGGGACACGAAGGCGACCATGCCGGGGCCGGTCGGCGAGAGCTTCATCTATGCCCATCAGCGCCGATCGTGGCCGCGTCAGATAACGTCGGTTCAGGTCTTGAAAGCCTGCGACGGCTACGAGTACCAAGCCTGCGAGGACCCCGACTGGGAGAGGTCTGAGGCGTTCGCCTTCCTTAATGCTCTCCGCCGGGCGGCTTGGCACGCGCTGCCGGGCTATGACGAGGCGCAATGGGAAGTGAGCGAGAGGGCGCCCGCATGATAATCGTCTGCTCCTGGTGCGGCTCCGTGCTAGGTGCGAAGGAACCCATCGAGGATCGCCGGGTAACGCATACGATCTGCCCGGCTTGTGAGAGGGAGATAGGGAGGACAAAATGAACCCGTACCAGAATCCGCAAATGGTCTGCCTGGATTGCCACTACGGCCGTCCGTGCCCCAAGCATGACCCGAACTGGCGCAGCCGCCGGCCGGCGAGCCTCGCGCAGTTCGACACCTGGCGCATGGGCTGCAGCGAGTGGTACGCCGCCTACTTAGCCGACAGCCCGGCGGTGCCCGCATGATGCCCCCCGAGGTCGCCCGCCTCCTGGCCGATCGCGTCCAGTACCTGCGCCTCGGCGGCCTCTCTTGGCAGGATGCCGTCATCCGCGTCCGCGCCTTGTGGCCTGTTCCGTTCAGCCCTTGGCCCCGGCCGGCCAATTACCGGGAGCGCATCTTCCGAGGGGGGAGGTCGCCATGCGGGACCTAAACGCCCATGTCCAGGCCCCCGGCTGGCCCGTGGTGGAGGCCCGCCGGCAGATGGCCCGGGCGGCCGTCCGCGCCGTGGCCCTGCGTCGCCGGCGCGGGGTGTCGCTCACCGAGCTGCGCCGGCCGCCCGTGGTGGAGGTCAGCCGCCGCGTCGACCGCCGCCTTGAGGCCGTGTCCGAGGAGCTGCGCCGGGTGGCGGCGCTGATCGGCCGCAAGAGCTGGCCCGGGAGCTATGCCCACGTGTTGGCGCCGCTGGCGATTGCCCTGGCCCGCGTCAACGAGGCTCGGCAGGGCTATCAGGTGCCCCTGCTGGCGATGCGAGGGCTGCCGTGATATATGGCTCCGTCTGCTCCGGCATCGAAGCCGCCTCGGTAGCCTGGGAGCCTCTCGGCTGGAAGGCGGCCTGGTTCTCCGAGATCGAGCCCTTCCCGTGCGCCGTCTTGAAGCACCGCTATCCCAACGTGCCCAACCTGGGCGACATGACGAGGTTAAGCGACCATGAACGAATCAAACCCGGATCAATCGACCTTCTCGTGGGGGGAACCCCCTGCCAGTCCTTCGCCGGCCTCAGAAAAGGACTGGCCGACCCGCGTGGAAACTTGGCCCTCGTCTTTCTTGGCCTTCTTGACCGCCTGCGCCCCCGTTGGGTGGTCTGGGAAAATGTCCCAGGAATTTTAAGCGATAGCGCAAATGCCTTAAAATATTTTCTTGACGGATTGCAGGAATTAGGGTACATTATAGATATTGATATACTTGACGCAAGATTTTTTGGTGTCCCGCAAAGAAGAAGGAGGGTTTTTGTATGCGCTCAAAGCGTAGAATCTTTACTAAATCAGATGACGCCTTCGTCTGCGCTCACTACGGCACAATGCCTCATCGAGATATTGCACGGCGTCTTGGTTGGCGTCTCATCGCGTTACGGAAAAGGGCCTGCAAATTGCACGTTACCAAGCCTCTCAAAAGATGGGATGCGTCAGAGGATGAAATTATTCGGTCTGGACACGGGAAAAAACAACTACAAGAAATTGCGCGAACTCTTGGTCGAAGCATTTCGGAAGTTTCCAGCCGATGCCGAAAGATTGGAATTGCCCGCTGGCGCGTCCGAAGCGGACTGCATGGCGGACGCCCGATTGACGGTTTTCGACCAGGCGCAGGACCAATATTTACTCACCGACGAGTCATTGAGGAAAGCATTGGACGCCGCTTACGAAGTGATGAAATCGTCCATCACATCGACAACAATAAATTCAACAACGCAGCAGCAAATCTTTACCTGTTTTCAAGCCGTTCTTCTCATCGGAAAGCTCATATGTCGCTTGAGAAGATCGTGCCCGACCTCATGGAGCGCGGGATTGTCATTTTTGACAGCACTAAGGGAGTTTACAGATTATGCGAGACAAACAGATGGAGACTTATTTGCAAGGATGGGCGGGATTCTCCCGTGGTGTAATCTCATCCGAGAAGCCGAACAAGCAGACGATTTTGTCTTCGGTGTTGGAGACTGGCGACGTGCCGCGGCGGTACTATTTGAGCCCCGCAGCCTGTCAGGGCATCCTCCGCCGGGCAGGGAGGCGGGGGAAGGCTTTGCCGGAGAGGTTGCGCCAAGCCTTAGAGGAAGTGGCCCGGGTGTCGGACGTGTCGGTGACATGCGGGGGCAAGACCCGGTTGTCGCCACGCTCGGCGCGAATTACGGAAAGTGCCAAGGGACGGTGAACCAAGATTTGAATCATGGATGCAGTCATCTCGTCGCTGGACCCATTCGGGGCGGGAGCAAGGGACAGGGTGGTAGCGGCATCACAGAGGACGTTGCACTGATAACCGACATGCGCGGCAACGGCGACGGAAACATCAGCCCGACCCTATCCAAGAGCGCGGCCGGCGACGGGCCTAATGACTTCGTGCCGATGGTGTTTGAGCCGGTGGCCTTCACGCAGAATCAAGCCGGGGACATTCTTACCGGGAATCATATGCCCTTCATGGGAGCCAACCAGAACGCCAGTGGAAGAAATACTCCAAAAGTGCAAAGCGGCATGGCCGTCCGCCGCCTAACGCCAAAAGAGGCGGAAAGGCTCCAAGGCTTTCCCGACGACTGGACATTGGTACCCTTTCGCGGCAAGCCCGCCGCTGACGGCCCGCGTTACAAGTCCATCGGAAATAGCATGGCGGTTCCAGTGATGGCCTTCATTGGACAAAAAATTCAAATGGTCGAGGAGATGCCGCCATGACCTGGGACCCCCCCTTCGACCCCGAACCCGATCCCCCGCGGCCCCAACGCGCCGACTTCGGCGCCGTTCAAACCTACATTCAAGGCCGCTGGCTGCTTGAGCCGGCCATCTCCCACGCCACCACCAAACGCGCCGAGCGGCGCCTGCGCCGGATCATCGGGCGGGACTGGTTCGAGCGACGCTACACGACGAGGCGGATGTGGGACCCTTGACAAATAAGCCTGGACGTGGTATCATGAGCATAGAACATCTCGGCCAACATGCGAAGACCTGAGGGAGACGCGCGGGCGTTGACGGTCGCCGGTTCCGGCGGCGGCTCGCTCCTCCCACCTCCTGGCCGAGATGCGGGCGCGAGTCACCGCGCGCCTCTCCCAGCTCTTCGCTCGGCGCGAAGGCCGCCCGCCGGAGCGTTAATCCGGCAAGTGACCGGTCACCTAGCAAAGCCCTGCTATAGCACGGCCGAGCGGAGTGGGAAACACCGAGACCGGCAAGCCAGACAGGCCTGGGGCTGGCACGATTTGCGCGGGGGCAGGACCGGTAAAGGGAGAATGTACTGAGTGTGCGGCGCGTGTGAATTGTGGATGCCTTCGGTACGAACTGAGGAGCAAGTGACCCGCTTCCTCCCCATCCTCGCCATCTCGCTTCTTTCCGGATGCGGTACGACTCCGCGCCGAGTCGTCTGGGTCGGAAGTCCGGAGACCTGCCAACCGGATGGTCACTACACCAATTGCAGCATTGTGGGAGGTATAGAGATCGGCCTTGAAGAAGGGGGGCGCGTGATGTGGAGGAGGAAGCCATGAAGATTAAACCACCCGCACCTCCCAGGGACTTGAGAATGTGCAGTTGCCGTGACACGACCAATCAGGTCTGCGATCGGTGCCGGTGGCTTCCCGGCAAAGATAAAGTTTTTCCGAAGAGGAGGAAGCCATGACCGACATGAGCCCAGGAGAACCAGGACTTCATGGATACGATGCGGAAAGAGAGGTTGAACGGCTCAGGGCCGAGGTTGAGGCAATGCGTGGGTGTGTCGAGCTTCTGCGTGAGCGCCACTTGCGCGACTGGACGCAGGAATCTAAGGATGTTCTCGCCCGTCTGGACGCCGCAAGGAGGAAGCCATGAAATGGATTTGTTCAAGGTGTCTCGGCAGCGGGGTGGAACCATCGTCGACCAACATATCCGCTGGCTGGTGTTCTGATTGCGGCGGGAAGGGCTGCGTATATGGGATGCCGTATCTATGACTCCGGAACAGATCAAGTCGGAGCTCATCAAGGAGATCAATCGCCTTCGCGACGAAAATAAGAAGCTCCTCGACAACCTCTGCGACGAGGCGCGGGAGAAGGAACGGTTCATGGTCGAGGTTGAGGCGGCGCGGGAAGTGGAACAGGCTGTCAGGTCGTTCTCGTTAGCCGAGGATCGTGCCATGACCGCAAGAGAGCATCGACGATTGAAAGAAGCCCTCGCCCGCCTGGACGCCGCAAGGAGGAAGCCATGAAATGGATTTGCCAGCGATGCCACGCGATCAACGCCGCCCTGTCCGTGCGGTGCCACAACTGCGGGAGGGAGCCATGAGCCAAGACGCCAGAGACGCGACACAGACCGTTACCGTTATGCAGTTCCGGAAATCCCCTGGGTACTATTTCTTTCGGGTCCTGCATGATGGAGCGCAATTTTTGTTTACCCATAAGGGCAAGCCGTGTGCAAAGCTGGTGCCATGTGATGTCCCGAACAGGACGATTGTTTTTTCCGATGGTACGATCAAGGGTGAGATACCTTTGACTTACAGGAGGAGTTTGTGAACCAAGACGCCAATCCGAAAGGGCCGAGCGAGGATGCCCTAAGAGCCGCCTTGGAGCAGATCGAAACCTCAGACCAGCACAAGAGATGGGCTATCGATGTTGGTGGCCTCTATGCTCATGCCGAGATTGTGGTTGAGGCCCTCCATGCCCGTGAACGGGAGCTTGCCGAGGCTCGCGCCGAACTGGAAAAAGTCCAAGCCTATTCCCGCGCCGCCATCCGTGCCTACGAGAAGTGGAGAAAAAAGGCATAAACGCCCGGATTCTCCGGCAGAAAATCCTTTGTTTCCTCGGCCGCCATGACTGGTTCGACGCCGCTGATGATGGATACTGCATCGGCTGTTTGAAAACTCGGAATGGAAAGGCCATCTGCGAGAAGTGCAACTGTCCGATTCGGGACGTGCTTGATACGGAGTCTTGCTGGTGCGGGGTTGTTGTCAGGTTCAAGTCATGACCGCCAAGACCGCGAAGAAGTGGAGGCCGCGTTATCCAGTCCGGAAGGGCTTTATCGGCGGCATGTTCGTAATCATGGAATTTCCTAAACCGCGCAAGAAGAAGCGGGTTGGGAAGGGTCTGCGCTCCGTCGAGGGGGCGGGGACATGACCATCGACGCCGACGGGATGCGGCAGGGTTTGCTCATTTGATGCCGGAGCTAGGCCGCATCTATGTCGGGGATTGCCTTGAGATCATGCGGGGGTGGCCGGATGGGTTCGTGCAGACCTGCGTGACCTCGCCGCCTTATTGGGGCCTGAGGAACTACGGAGTTATCGGCCAGCTCGGCCTAGAAAAAACCCCGCAGGAGTACGTCGAGAATATGGTGGCGGTGTTTCGAGAGGTTCGGAGAATCTTGCGAGATGATGGCACTTGTTGGCTGAATCTTGGGGATTCTTATGTATCCGTTCCAGGCTCACAGACTCAAGGCGATAACGGTCTTCTTGCAGATCGAGCCATCGTTAAGGCTCGGGCGCAAGTACGCGACGGGAAGGCCAGGTCGGGGATGGGTGCTCCCAATCGTCCGCCTAGCGTCGATGGCCTCCGACCGAAAAACATTGTAGGCATCCCCTGGCGCGTAGCCTTCGCCCTCCAAGCCGACGGCTGGTACCTGCGCCAAGACATAATTTGGAGCAAGCCCAACCCCATGCCGGAGAGCGTCACCGACCGATGCACCAAGGCGCATGAGTATATTTTCCTGCTGGCGAAGTCGGGGCGATATTTTTACGATGCCGAGGCGATAAAAGAAAAGATGGCCGTGGAACCGCACAGTCGAAATAATAAATTGGATGAAAGCAGAAATGACCATGACCAAATGGATAAAATATGGGGAGCCGACGGCATGAGAAACAAGCGCTCCGTCTGGACCGTCACAACCAAGCCCTTCTCCGAGGCCCATTTTGCTACTTTCCCCGAGGACCTGATCGCGCCTTGCATCCTGGCCGGATCGCCAAAAGGAGGCACGGTTTTTGATCCCTTCATGGGCGCAGGCACAACGGCGTTGGTGGCCGCGAAGTATGACCGCCAGTTCATCGGGACGGAATTAAATGCCGAGTACGTCCAGATCGCCGAGGCCCGCATTGCCGCCGAGCTCGCGCAAGGGAAGTTTCTATGACCCCCGACCCCTCCACCGTCGTCGTCGGCAGGTCCCGCATCAAAACATCGAAGCTGTACATAATTCCAATGGACCTTTCCGACGCCAACGATTTTGTAGCGAAGCATCATCGTCACCATAAGCCCGTGATCGGGCACAAGTTCAGCATCGGCGTCATGGACGAAGCTCACGCGCTTCAAGGCGTGGCGATTATCGGACGCCCCACTGCGAGGATGAGCGACGACGGCTGGACCTTGGAAGTCTTGCGAGTTGCGACTAATGGATGCAGGAACGCTTGCTCGGCGCTTTACGGGGCGGCCCGCCGGGCGGCCTGGGCCTTGGGCTACAAACGGCTTATAACCTACACGCTTAAGAGCGAGTCTGGAACATCTTTAGTAGCCGCAGGTTGGAAGCAGATAGGAGAAGCGGGAGGAGGTTCTTGGTCACGGAAATCAAGACCTCGGACTGACAATCATCCACTCGAACTAAAATTGCGATGGGAAGCGACATGACCCCTGCCCGCCTCGCCGCCTTGGAAGCCCTGCTGGTCGCCGTCAAATGTGGCTGCGGGGCCGCCCAGTGTTGGAAGATTTTGGAACTCCATGAAGGCTAAGTTCTACGGTGGTCCGATGGACGGCCATGAGATGGAAGTCGGCGACTATCCTCCGATGGAATGGAACGTTCCCATCCCTCCGAGAATAACTCACGTTATGGAGAAGGGCGATCTGATACCATGTCAGACCGTGTTCTTAAAGGTGCGTGTCTACAGACTTCAGAAAGACCGTTTTCGCGGTGCGGCATACTGCTACGCGGGAGAGAGTTCGTGTTCCTAACCCATTTTTGGCGTATCGAGTCCGATGACACCCCTTGCGGCCGCACCATCCTCGACCCGGATATTGACGTGTCGGGGTTCAGGAGTAGCGTCACCTGCCCGGAGTGTCGGGCGTTCTTGGCGAAGGAGGGGGCATGAGTACCACTAGCATCTCGCAAGGCTTCGTTTGGTGGATATCAAAAGGGGGGGATCGTTATTTTTTGACGCAAACCGAGCGTGCCGGATGGATTGAGCTTCCAGGCCCTCTCTCGCAAGCGGACCGACGTTGCATCGAAGAGCAGATCGTGGCCGTGCAACAGGAGAAGGAGAGCATCCGAGTCCCCATCGTCGCGTCAGCGCCAACGCACGACTGGAAATGGATTTATGGAGCGGAATCTGGAGCAGAGGCATGATCTACTACGCCCTCGCCCTGCTCATCACCTGCCTTGCCATTATCCGCCTCTGGCCCAAGGTGCAGACCACCTGCCAAGGCTTGCCGGTGCCCAACTCAATGCTCTCGATGTGCCCGCGGTGCCGGCGCGTCTATTCCCGGCAGCGGGCGCGGCCGTTTTGCCCGGGGAGGTTTGGTAATGTCTGATGGAATCCAAGAGGAGCGTTGCCAGCGATGCCACAGCAGGCGGCTTACGACCGTGGCCGGGACGACTTACTGCGTTAGCTGCGACTACGAGATTCGCAAGCCAAGGAGGCGCGATGAACACAATACAAGGAGGTCCCATAGTCTCAATCCTTCCGAAGAATAAGGCTGAGTGGCTGAACCTACGGGCTCAAGACGTGACGAGCACCGAGTCGGCGGCCCTGTTCGGCTGCTCGCCTTACATGACCGAGTTCGAGCTGTGGCACCGCAAGAAGTCGGCTGAGGTCGTCGGCCTTGAACCCAACGAGCGCACGAAGTGGGGGACGCGGTTGCAGGCTGCCATTGCTAACGGTATCGCCCATGACCAAGCGTGGGCCATACGGCCCATGGAGGAATATGTCAGACTGGAAAAAGAGAGGATGGGGGCGAGCTTTGATTTCCGGATATTGGATGGCCGAAGCGAAATAGACACACACACGGACGGCCTCCTAGAAGTAAAGAACGTAGACGCCCTAGCCTACCGCGACGGCTGGATTGACTCAGGAGACACCGTTGAGGCCCCGCCTCACATCGAGATACAAGTCCAGCACCAACTCGCGGTGTCTGGGCTGTCCTACGCCTACATCGGCGCCCTAGTCGGCGGGAATAAGGTCATCCTGCTTCTCAGGCCCCGCGACGAGAAGATCATCACCGCAATCCGCAGCAAGGTCGCCAAGTTCTGGGCCAGCGTGGAGGCTAACGCGCCGCCTGCCCCCAACTTCGAGAAGGACGCGGGGTTCATCGCCAGCCTCTACGGTTACGCCGAGCCTGGCAAGGTGCGCGATATGTCCGGGAGCGAGGAGGTCGCCCTGCTGGCCCAAGAGTATTCCGCCCTGGGACGCGCCGCCAAGATGGCCAAAGACGGTCAGGATGCCATCAAGGCACAGCTCCTCATCGCCATCGGCGACGCTGAGAAGATCACCGGCTCCGGTTTCAGCATCAGCGCGGGCATGGTCGGCCCGGCGCATGTCGAGTATGACCGGGAGCCCTATCGTGACTTCCGCATATTCTTTAAGAAGTCAAACAAGCCTGAGTCCAATAAACCCGAACCCAAGGAGGCCGCATGAGCAAGCAAGCAGGAAGCACAGTCCCACCGACGCGAGCGTTGACGCCGCTTGAGTCCGTCCGTTCCGACCTGACCAGGATGGAGGCGCAGTTCGCCATGGTCCTGCCGTCTCACATCAAGCCGCAGAAATTCATCCGGGTCGTAGTGACGGCACTGCAACTCAATTCCGACCTGCTCAACTGCGACCGGCAGTCTCTCTATGCGGCCAGCATGAAGTCGGCGCAGGACGGACTGGTGCCTGACGGTCGCGAGGCCGCCCTGGTTCAGTTCAAGGGCCGAGTCCAGTACATGCCCATGGTGTTTGGCGTGTGCAAGAAGGCCCGCAACTCGGGGGAGATCGCCACCATTGATTCCCAGGTGGTCTACGAAAACGACGAGTACGAGTCGTGGGTTGACGAGAAGGGGCCTCACTTCAAGCACAAGAAAGCCCGCAAGGACCGCGGCGAACCGTCGCTGACGTATGCCTATGCCATCACGAAGGACGGCGCGTTCTTCCTTGAGGAAGTGGACGAAGAACAGATGGCGTCCATCGAGGCCATGGCCCGCGCCCAAGCAGGCCCGTGGAAGGGGCCGTTCAAAGACGAGATGCGGCGCAAGACGGCCATCAAGCGTTTGGCGAAGTACCGCATACCGTCAAGCTCCGACCTAGACGAAGTGTTGCGCCGCAACGACGACATGTACGACGTTGACACGGCCAAGGAACCCACCGAGGCCCCCAAGTCCAGAGTCTCCCGCATCGTGGAGGAGGCGGCTGGCGAGCCTGAACACCTCAAGGCTAGTACCAAGGACAAGCCTGCGGCATCCAAGCCCGCCGACCCCGCCATCCAAGACGCAAAGTTCGCAGGAGAGGAACCGCCTATCTAACTGAGCGGACAGATTAGGGCCAGCCGGTTCACTACCCCGAGCCGGCTGGCCCGCTATTCCTATGGAACTCAGGAGCTACCAAACGACGCTGGTTGACCGTACCCGCCTCGCCTTCCAGAGAGGCAAGCGGGCGGTATTGCTTGTGGCTCCATGCGGATCTGGTAAGACGGTGCTGTTCAGTTTCTTTGCCGGCCGGGCGTCAGCGAAGGGCAAGCAAGTTCTCATACTCGCTCACCGGGACGAGTTGCTTGAGCAGATCAGCGGCACCCTTGAGTGCTTTGGAGTTCGCCACAGTTTCATAGCCGCCAGCAAACCATACGACTGCCGCCTACCGGTCCAGGTTGGTTCGGTGCTCACCGTGGCCCGCAGGCTTGATCGCATCACCCCTCCGGATATCATCATCATCGACGAGGCCCACCACGCCGTCGCAGGTTCCTGGCTGGCTCTTACGGAACGCTTCCCGCGGGCTTGGCGCCTTGGCGTGACCGCCACGCCCGAGCGCCTATCTGGGGAGCCATTAGGTGAGGTATTCGACGACCTCATTATCGGGCCAACCGTCAAGGAGCTCGTCTCCCTTGGCGCCCTTGCCCCATACCGCATCTTCGCCCCTTCCAGCATCGACCTCAACGGGGTCCACGTCAGGGGCGGCGACTTCGCCCGCGGTGAGTTGGCCGCCGCCTCCGACAAGCCCTCCATTACCGGGGATGCAGTGCGCGAGTACCAGCGCCACGCCGACGGCAAGCAGGCGGTTGCGTTCTGCGTCAGTATCGAGCACGCCCGCCATGTAGCCGACCAGTTCCGTTTATTCGGGTACAACTGGTCCTGCCTGGATGGTACAATGGATAGAGAGCTGCGCCGGTCCTTGGTGCGTGAGTTCCGGGAGGGCAAGCTGTCCGGCCTGGCGACATGCGACCTGATCTCTGAGGGTTTCGACCTGCCGGCCATCGAGGTAGCTGTCATGCTCCGGCCAACTCAATCCAAGGCCCTCTGGCTACAGCAGTCCGGGCGAGCCCTGCGTCCCTGGCCTGGAAAGTCCCATGCCCTGATCCTGGACCACGCCGGGAACTGTATGCGCCATGGACTCCCAGATCAAGAGCACGGATGGTCACTGGACGGCCGGTACAGCGACAAGGGCGACGGCGGAGGCGGCTTGAGCGTGAGGGTCTGCCCCAAGTGCTTCGCGGCCCAACCTTCCGGGGGTACAGTTTGCACCTACTGCGGGTGGACTTTCGAGGTCATGCCTAGGGAGATCGAGCACCGCGAGGGGGAGTTGTCCGAACTTGATCTGGTTGCGGCCCAAAAGGAAAGGCGTCAGGAGCAAGGGCAGGCGGTGAGCATGGCCCAACTTGTGGCCCTGGGGAAGTCACGCGGGTACAAGTTCCCGCACCGTTGGGCGCACCATGTTTTTCAGGCGAGGCAGGCTCGGAAATTGAACGGAGGACAGAAATGAAGTGTGTCATAACGAAGTACCAGTGCGGCGCCGAGTTCAAATCTCCCGAAGGTCGCCTGTTGACTTGCCTACTCCTGCGGCCCCATGTCGGGATGTGCGCGGGGGTTCCGTCAGAGGAGACCATTTCACATGGTCGCATGCGGTCTGAAATGCGGGTGGCGAAGTGATCGAATCCGAAATCCTCAAGCGCATCCAAATCGAACTCGCCAAGGATGGAGTTCGCCTGTTTCGTAACAACGTCGGTTGTCTCAAGGACGAGCGCGGGCGGTACATCTATTACGGTCTGTGCGTCGGGTCATCCGACCTTATCGGTTGGACACCGGTTCGCATTAATAACCGCCATGTGGGCTCAACCCTGCCGGTGTTCACCGCCATCGAGGTCAAGACGCCAGCCGGTCGCCTGACCCATGAGCAGCAGCAATTTCTAAGCGCCGTCCAGATGCAGTCCGGGATAGCCATGGTAGCCAGGTCGGTTGAGATGGCACAGGCCGGCGTCCGGGAGGCGCGTGGCGACAAGAAAGATTGATTTTCATAGCCTGGCCGCATCGCTGCTGGCCCGCGGTCCCGACCTAGTTCACGCTTGGCTGCCGGGGGGTAAGATCATAGGCAAGGAGTACCATTGCGGCTCCCTCCAAGGCGGTCCTGGTGATTCCCTAGGCGTGAACCTACAAACCGGCCGGTGGTCAGACTTCGCCACGCAGGACAAGGGCGGGGACTTGGTAGCCCTTTACGCAGCCATCAAGCGCATCTCCCAGATCGAGGCCGCAAGGGAGCTGGATTCGGTCTCGCCTAGCACGTCAGCGCCAATTGCGGTGCCGCCATCCAAGGCCCTCAATTTGTGCCCGCCCCCAGCAGACGCCCCTCCGCCCGACATGCAGGCCCACGGGTGGGGAAACCCGACGGCATCTTGGACGTACCGTGGCGCAGGTGGTGAGGTTCTGTTCCACGTCGCCAGGTACGACTCCGGATCGCGTAAGCACTTCCTACCATGGTCATGGGACTCCGACTCTCAATCCTGGGTTCAAAAGGCTTGGCGGGTTCCTCGACCGCTCTACGGACTTGACCTCCTCTCCAAGTCACCGCGTAGCCCTGTCCTACTTGTTGAAGGTGAGAAGTCGGCAGATGCGGCGAGGTCCATTGTGGGGGAACGCTATGTCTCCGTCACATGGCCCAACGGAGCCGCGTCCACGAGGTCGGTGGACTGGACGCCGCTTCATGGTCGGAAGGTGCTGATATGGCCGGACGCCGACGCTGCCGGAGTCGCCGCTTCTGAGGCCATGGCCGCCTCTCTAATGAGCGTCTGCCAAGAGGTCAAGGTCCTTGACGTTGGGGGCCAGCGCAACGGGTGGGACGTAGCCGACGCCGTAGCCGATGGATGGGACTGGCCCCGCCTGGTTGCCTGGGCCAAGCCAAGGGCTCGTCTGTACCAATCCGCAGCCGCAGCCGTCGCCTCGGCACAGGTTCAAATCCACCTGGACGGAGCCGATCATGACCCGCCGGCGTCATCGAGCCTGCTCGCCACATGGGAGCGCATTGGCGTGGCCCTCAGCGCGAGCCAAACGCCTATCCCCAACATCGACAATGTTGTGAGAATCCTGGACGGATGCCCCGACCTCAAAGAGTTGGTATGGTTCGACGAGTTCCACCAACGCCTCCTCACCAGTTGGCAGTCCGAAAAGCCTCGAGAATGGACGGATGTGGACAACATCAACCTCACCCTGCACCTACAACGCAATCTTGGCGTCAGGCGGATAGGTGATGAAACCGTATCAAAGGCAATCCTCGCCGCGGCCCACAAGATCAAGCGCAACGAGCCGCGAGACTGGATGGACTCCCTCAAGTGGGATGGTCACGAGCGGTGCGCCCACTACTTCTCTGGCTACATGGGAGCCGACGACAACCAGTATTCCTACTCAGTGAGCCGTAATTTTTGGATCGGCATGGCGGCCAGGGTCTACTCCCCAGGGTGCCAACTCGACAACATGGTCATCCTTGAGGGACCGCAGGGAATCTTCAAGTCGCTGTCGCTACGCATTATTGGCGGCCAGTGGTACGCCGAGGCCCACGCCAGCGTCACGGAAAAGGACTTCTTTCTCGCCCTTCAAGGTCGGATCATCGTAGAGATAGCCGAGCTTGACAGCTTCCGCAGGTCGGAGACTACCCGCATCAAGCAAGTCGTGACCTGCACCATGGACCGCTACCGCCCCCCATACGGTCGGAGCGCTCAGGACTTCCCGCGGCGGTGCGTCTTTGTGGGGACTACCAATGACGAGTGCTACCTCACCGACAACACGGGAGGTCGGCGGTTCTGGCCGATAAGGTGCGGGCGCATAGACGTGGCATCCATCGCGGCCGACCGCGAGCAGTTGTTTGCAGAGGCGGCATGGAGGTTTAAGGTAGGTGAGACTTGGCACGAGGTCCCGTCTGAACTCGCCGCAGATGAACAGGAGTCCAGGCGCCGCACCGATGAGTGGGAGTCGCGTGTGCATGAGATGCTAGAGGAGCGCACACAGGTCACCGTTTCCGAACTGGCAGAGGGATTAAAAATACCCATAGCCAACCTCGACATGATGGTGCAGCACCGCCTAGGCGACATAATGCGCCGTAGTGGCTGGAAGCGTCAATTGGTGAAGGAAGGCAACGTCCGCCGCAGGATATGGGTTAGACCGGACATGCTGACCGGCTAGACCCGCCGCTTATTCAGACCCTTCTGCCACCAGTCGAGCTCGGCCCTCTCGAACGGTGTCTCGCCACGCATACGTTCAAGCCGCATAACCACCACCCTGGCACAGCACTCTAGGTGCAGGCGCATGGCGTCTGCATCTGGGGATTGTCGTACCCTCTGCCTGCGGTGACGGCGATATGACAAGACCGATTGTTATAACCAGTATTGTTATAACCAGTCCAGTCCCTTCTTCACCTTGAGCCAATTCCTCAGAGTCTCTAGGCCTCCGTAAAGACCGATAGCAAGCGCGTCCTCGTTGATGTCAAGGCCGTACTTCTGGACTCCCCAGCGCGCCGCCAGCACAATTATAAATTGCGCTATCCTCTTCATCACCTTGCGGGCAGCGATGCCCCATAACCACTCCCTTGCGCCCTCAATCGGATTCATTTCTTGTCCTCCTTTTCCACAAACTTATGGTCCTCTCCGTCGTGGCTCTTGCGATAGACCCGGCAGCGCGGGCAACGTTCATACGACCCATCGCCCAGGTTGAGCCTCCACGCCCAGGACACCCCGGGACGTTTGAGCCTCAGCCATGCCGGTAGCCAGCTCATGCCGCGGTCGCCAGCCTGCGGGCGATCTCCTCCCAGACCGCCGGCGGGTGGTGAAGTTCCTGGGCCTGAACAATCTTGAGGCCGCCGGTAAGTTGAAAGTGCGGCAGGTCTTTGAACTTCCAAATCCCGCCCCACTCAAGGCCCAGGTCAAGGCCCATCTGACCGAGCCTTCCCCACGGCAGCTTGGCGTCCCAGGACCAAGAGCCTTGAACCAGGAATACTACGTCCGCGGCCACGCCCCATCCATGCCAAGACTCCCCGCCTCTGGCCTTGGTAACCTTGCTTCCAAGAGGATGATCCTTGTCCACGCCGTCCAGATTCTTGACCGTGCGCCCCAGGGCATAGAGGCGCTCCTGCTCGTCATAGCTCCGGTAGCCGGAATGGACCCCCACCAACAACCCGCTCTCGGCCGCCTTCTCCTTGAGCTTAAGCAGCTTCTCCGCGAAGTAGGGCCAGAGGCCGGAGGTTCGGTCAACCACCGTGAGCCGCCCTCCAGATCGCCAGGACCAACGCGGCCGCGCCCATAATCGAGCCGATGATCATGAAGATGTCGCGTATCGTAGCCCGGCCGATCTCGGCGCCGTGGGCCTTGGGGTCGTCCTTGTGGGAGTCGATGACCTCCCGGATGACGTTGGCTTTCTCGCTCACCGCGCCGACGTACTTCTCCAGGTTGTCTAAGGAGGCCATAGCCTTGCCCTGGAACTCCCGGGAATCCTGGATGAATTTGTTGTAGTCCTGTGTGAATCTGTTGAAGTCCTCTCGTAGGCTCATTGGACTCCTATAAACATCACCATTACGCGCTCACAGTCTGTTTGAGCCCCAGTTGTCGTCAACGTCGTAACGCGAAAGGAGTGTCTATGGATTACCGATCCCCCGCCGGAGGGGACTCCACAAACAAGCTGCGTTGGTCCCGTGATGCAGTAGCAGCTCGCGACATAGAATGTGTCGGCGAAGTCGCGGGCAAAATTGACCATGTATTCGCCCGTGCCTATGTCGGTGATGCTGCTGATGTTGACCCCCGCCTGCAACGTCACCGTCCCCGTGCCGGTGAAGTGCGCCCATCCCTTGACGAGGAGGTCGGCGTAGATGGTGTTCGCCGTCGGAGTCGAAGGCGCGGAATAGCCGACCGCAACGGGACTACTTAGGTTCACCGTCTGGTAGAACGTCGTAGGACCGTATAGTGTCGTCCCGCTGGATGTGATGAGGTTACCGGCAATCTCCCCGCCGTCCCGCATGTCGGCATTGCGGGCCTCGAAGTAGATGTCCTTGAAGTTCTTGTCCACCGCCTCGGGAGTGGCGGCCGGAAGGGGGTCCTGGGCCATGGCGGCGGAGGCTAACAGGAGTAGGATGGTAGTCATTCAAGTTCAAGACCCAGACGCTTGAGCCTTCCGTCTAGTTTTTTCTGCAATTCCTCAAGCAGGAGGTCGGGACGCTCGCCAGATGCGATTGCCTTCCCTGCCTTCCTTACTTCTGATATCGCGTCTCCGAAAAATATCCTCTGCTGTCGGAAGTTCGCGTCCTGGTAGCCGGGACTCGACATCATGTCGGCCAAGCTCCTCGCGGCGATAGGACCCATCTTCGACACGATGATGTTGTCGAAGGTCGGGCTGCCAGTCCTTGGGTATATCTGCTGCCTCTTAATGCCAAGACGTGCGGCCTCTGTCTCAACGCCGGTTTCGCGGGTGAAGAATCGCCACGGCGTTATTTGGCGCATAAGCGGGTTTTCCGGTCGGAAGGCTTTTTCCCTAAATGCCGACGGACGCTCTGGGAGCCTCTGCCGCAAGAACGGAATTGACAGCATCGCCAGCCCGGTCAACGGTCGCTCCCGTCCGGTTCTGGGGACATTCTCGGCTTCTGAGAACTGAGCCGTCACATCGCCAAAGGCTCGAAAGGGCGTGAAGAAGGTCCCGACGTAGTTGCCGACGAGACGTGATACCGAATCCCGCACCCGTTCATACCCGGCATGGATATCCGACTGCTCGAGAGCATCCAACAGAGGTATTCCAGTGAGATCGGTTCGCCGCATGGAAATCATCACCTGCGTCCAATCTTCCTTGGAGAGTTGGAGCAGGGCGTCGGGACCCATTTGCATCGTCCTAGAAATCAACCGCCCAATGAACCAATGCGCCGCGAATGGGGCGTATGGCCGCACGTCGTAGAGCTTCCCATCCTCGCCCTTGGCCTGATACCATCTCTCGCCAGTCATGCCCATTTGGTCGGCGGCGAACCCGGAGGCGATCAGCCCGGTTCCGATGGCCGCCCGGTTGATCGCCCTGAACGCAACCACGGGGTCCTTGGACGCCATCTTCGCGTAGGTCCCCATTCCCGGCATTAGCGGTAGAGGCGAGAAATCGTAAAGGACGCGCATACTGTTGAGCATGAACTTGGGGAAGGCCGGACCAATCGCCCGCGAGAAGGGGATGATGTCGTAACCCTTCAGAATCCACCGTCCAATACGGCTCGTCGGGTCTGCGGCGTAGGTCATCTGCAAGGCGTGAAGGGCCGCCTTGCGCACCATCTCCTCGGTTATTTTGGAAGCGTCCTTGATTATGTCAATGCCGTTAGACGCCGCCAACTGTCGCAAGCGGGCGTCAAACGCCATCTTCCGGAACTGCGTCTCTTGGAAATTGTTGATCGTGTTGAGCTTGCGAACCAACCATTTATCAACGGCCAACTCGGTCGCCGGAGCCTTCAACATCTTTGACATGGCGGCGAAAGTCTCACCGGAGACATTCTTTGGATTTGAGAATGTCTCAATTATTGATTCAACCCTGGCACGATTTGACTTCGACATACGCCCAACCGCCGCCAGAACATCAGCCATGGCGATATCCGCCGCTTGCATTGCGGAAACCTTTCCGGTCAGAAACCCCTCAGCCGCCGACATGACGTGCTCCATCGCTCCGAGGGAATACGTCCCGCCTTGGGACACCAGGTTCCGTATAGCCGTCGCCGGTTGAGAAACCATGAGGCCGAGGCGCGTTGATTCAAGGTACTTGATTCCGTCTGCCAATCGCGTCCAGACGCTTGACGAATCCTCGGGGAGATTCTTCAGGAGGAGTAAAGCCTCTGGCTCCGTCTTGAAGATATCAGACAGGGCTCTTTCCATCCTACTTAGATTTGAAAGGCCGCGGCCGTGAGCGCTACCTGCGGCTAAGAAATTCTCCACTATCTCCGCAGGTTTTACGCCCCGCTTTACAGCTAGACCAACGGCATCACCGAAAGAATCCAGGCTGATGCGTCCGTCAAGAGCTTCCTCGGCCATCCAACGCATCACCTGTTGGCCGGATCGTAGGCCAAGGGTCTTGCCCTCCTTTGCGGCCTTTATGGCGTCAGGAATAGGCAGACCGATAGCCCTTGCCGTCGTCTGGGTTCCAATGACCGGGATGGCTGTCGCCCTCTGCCTGGCCGCAAGCGTCTCCACGAGAACTTCCCTAGCCGGTCTACCGGATGGGATTATCTCAATGATTGGTTTCGGCATTTTTGCGACAGCCGCAAGACGCAGCTTTTCCAGTTTATCAGAGGCATCCAAGACGCTCTCAGCCGCCGGGGCCGCCTTGCCCGTGGCCCTCGCCACCGATGCCATTCTTGCCGACTGCATAGCTCTGACGGCTGGAAAAATTCCTGGTAGGATGTAGCCCACATAATCGAGTTCTGAAACGGGCGTCAGAACTCCGGCCGCCATCGCCGCGGTCTCTGGCTCTGGGATCGGGATCATGGACCTCACGGCAAAACGTATTGACGAGTTCCAGGTGTCAAGGATGGCGTTCCCTGTCGGCGCCGGACTGGGGAGGACTTTTGATATTGCCTGCTCGGCAGGAAGGAAAGCCTCCCTGGCCGCTTGCTCTACGCGCTGCTTGGCCTCCATCGCCACTGGCATTGGACGGATGCCGGGCAGGTTTAAGATACGATCAAGCAGGCTTGGCTTCTTCTCCTCTGCCTCCGGTCCAAGATCGGCTAGGCTGTCTTGGAGCCCGGACGGACCAAGGTCAGACAGGCCCCCGCCGGCAGATGGCCCTAGGTCGGCTAGGCTGGTTCGTGGACCGAGATCGGCAAGGCTTGTCTTTTCAGCCACCTAAAGCCTCTTGCCTCCTCGCCTCTCTGCCTCTCGGACGTTGCGCTCTAAGACCTCGTATGTTTTCCCGTCGGTTCCCCTCATCCGGACTGTTTTTTCGCCGCGACCTTTCCCTGCCCCAGTCCCGGCGCCGCCCCTTGCCTGTTGGGCCTGTGCCTCCTTTATGAAATCTTCCCGCGTCTTGACATTTTTACCGGATGCCCGGTTCTGCAAGGAGTCTGCCAAGTTCAAGATCGCCGACGACCTCTGCTCGTCGGTCCATGTCGCGGCTAATGGACTTTGACCAAGAATCTGGGCGGCCTTACTAATGTACGGGTTGATCTTACCCGCCGCCGCCGTATCCTCTGCAATCTTGGCCTGAGCCGCCGCCGTCCTCTTTTGAAGCGGGAATAGCTCGCCAGCCTGCTTCTCCTCCCTGGTCCTGGCCGTCTCCCTGCCCGTCAACTCCCGAGTTTGCCGACCGCTCTCTATGCCTCTTTCCGTAATGGCAGACCTGATGTTCTCCAACTGGGCCTGCCGCATCTCGGGGTCCTGAGACAGGACCTCGCGGATCGCCGCCACGGAGGCCGGTTGCGCCGCCTCAAGGAAGCTCTTGGTCAGGGTGCGGCCGAAGCCGGGTCTTGTTTTTCGTGCCATGTTGCCTCCTAAGACAGGTCCTCTATGCCTGGTATGCTCTGCACATCACCGACCCGAACCCCTTTTTTCTTCTTACCAAACAACCCGCCGATAGCCTTACCGGCTTGGCCTCCTAGTGACCCACCAACGCCACCGGCCACCGATCCAGCCAGCGTCCCTAGGACCGCCCCTCCGAACTCCCCCCACCCAAAGCCCTGCTCATTGCCTTCGAGTTCGGCCCGGAGTTGCAAGAGGGCTCTGTCGAGTTCAGCCTTGCGCTCAACGATCTTCAACTGGCGGTCGAAATCCTCACCCGCCATCTGCCTCTGCCTCTGGAACTGAGTCTCCCCAAGGCGCTCCTCGCGCCCTAGCATTGCCGCCTCGCGCTTGAGGGGTAGGATCGCCTGGGTGCGCCGCTGTTCCGCAGGCCCGAGCACGTCCTCAGCCACGCGGGAGAAGGTCTCGCCGGATCGCAGGAAGCCGCGCTCCTCTAGGCCGCCGAGCGTCTGCTCTAGGCCGCGGGTCTGCTGCCTGCCTATGATCTGGTCAAGGCCCTCGAAAAACGCCTGGTCAAGCTCGTCCGGAGCCAGCTCTGTTTTGCGTGCCATGCTACCCCCTAGGGCGACTGCCCCAATCCCAAGTCACGGTACAAAAGACCGTGGCTGTAAATCTCCCACGGCGCCGACGCCGCGTTGTTCTCAAATCTGAGGCGAAAGAAGTTACCGGACATCGCCGGTTCTATGGTCGTCTGCTCAAGGTTCGGGGCCGATCCGGTGGAGAGATCAATGGTGAAGGCGCTCTGCCTCAATCCTCCGTCAGCCTTGAGCGTCATGGTCAGGCTGGTCCCATCGGTGCGGTGCGACAGAAACAGGCGGTCTACGGACTTCACGTTCTGGATGCCACCCATGGTGTAGTCCTTGGATTCCCAGAAGGCGTTTATCGCCGCCCCGTCGTCGGAGTCGGAATTGTATAGCTGGTAGAGAAAGCCGCCGGATGAGAGCGTTGAGCTTGCCATGACGAACTGGTTCTGAACCGTCGCCAAGTGACGCACCGGCATGTTGTTCCATTTGACCCAGGAACCGCCCCTGTCCATCAGGTAGCAGGTGTCATTTACCACGCCGGTCTGGGACTGAAAACAGGCATGTAGCCTGTTGCCGAACACGCTCAAGACGGGTGAGTTCGCCGCCGCCCCCTCGGTCCAGTTCATGACGCAGAGGTCGGTCTTGGACGTTTCCGTGGCTACCCCAATCGTGTACGTCGCAATCAGAACGACGTAAGCCCCGGTCGATGCGGATATAGCCGAACCAGGCGTGACGGTCACGCAGGCGGTGCTGGCAAGGCCGCCGCTGTAGGTCGAAATCTGAAGGCAGTAGTCGATCTTTGCCTCCGACCCGGATGTGGTCTGCGTGCAGTTGAAGGCCCCCCACCCCGTCATGCTGTTTGAAAGGAACTGCGCCGTGGACTTCCAAACGCCGGTAGATGCCGCGGTTATGGTCACGTCGGAG
This sequence comes from uncultured Elusimicrobia bacterium, assembly GCA_964374095.1. GTDB lineage: Bacteria > Elusimicrobiota > Elusimicrobia > UBA1565 > UBA9628 > CAYJXJ01. Next base: position 17,915 of record CAYJXJ010000017.1, on the reverse strand, counting down.
ATGGCGGCCGGTGTGTTGGTCGCAGAGTTTATGGTGAAATTGCCGACGTAGCGGATAAACCGCTTCTGGGCGCTGGCTATCTCCGTGTTCGAGGAAGCCGTGACGGCGGTGTCAAAAGCGCCGGTTGCCGATGTGGCTACCTGAGTCTGGAACGTGAGACCGCTTTGCGCGTTGGACGAGATCGTGGCCGCGAACAAGCCCCAGGTCGGCGTTGAGATGGACATGTCGAAAACACGGCTGGTGATGGTCCCGGAAGTGGTGTAGGGGCCGGTTTCGCTTATGTCCCATCGTATGTGACAAGTTCCAACACTCGCATTGGAATCTCTCATTGAAAATTTAATGCGTTCCGATCTTAGAAATGGCGTGGAAATAGCTGTCTCAAAAAATGATCCAATAAACTTGAGACGTGACGAAGTAAGAGTTGACGTGTCAATAATAAACTCCGTATTCTCCATGCCGTCGTTCATAGTGAAGTAATTATCAGTGAGAACTTCTCCGTCGGCGCTTTCGAGACGGAATCTAAAGTTCAATCCGCAACCATTCGCCGCAGTGTAGGACCACCCGTATGCATCATAAGGGTTGTCACCGAAAACTCTCGTAAACCCGTTTGATTCCCAGTTCGTGGTAGCATCGGTCTCCGCCCCCGCGTTTATGAACGTGTTAGACCCGAGGGCTATCAAGGTAGCCTGCCCTGCGACCGCCGTGGTGATGTTGACCAGGCTACCAGAACCAAAATCCACGCCCAGGGTGTCCGTTACGGTCGTGTAAGACGACTGCATGAAGCCCTTGTCTCGGGACGAACTCATTGCCAGGGGATCAAAAGTCCCTGCGTCCCAGTGCTCCTTGGTGTCGATGATCTGCCGGCCACGGGTTGACCTGAAATTGGCGGACAGGTCAAGGCTGTTCCTCAGCAGACGGGATGCCTCCTCGACCCTGATACCATCGGTGACGTAGATTCCGGCTTGACCAGCGTTTGGACCCTTGGAGGCAAAATACTGCTTGTTGGCGTAGTTGGCCGTGGCGCGATGGTTCAGTCCGCCGGTGTCCTGGGACACGTTGATGAGCTTGCGGTTGTTGGTGTTCGCGTTGTCGAAGGCCAGAATGTAGAGGCGGCCTCCCTTGTAAATCGGCAGGAAGTCACCAAGCGGTTGCCCGAGTCCGGTCATGACGCCGCCGCTTTCAGCGTCCACGTCAACGAAGTCTACGGACGTGTTCCATGAGGCGCAGTTCCCCAGGGCCGACCAGAACAGGCGCGATGCGTTTGCGTCATTGCCACCGCCGAAGCACCTGTTCCGCCAGACGCGGATAAAGTCCAGGTCTGAAGGCGCCCCGGCGATGGCCTTCTCGTGCGTACCGTCAAACTCAAAATTGTACTGGTCGTTACCGCACCACAGCTTGTCTCCGTAGGAGTCGCAGTTTACGTCGTTGTTGCGGGTGAGCGTGGAGACGAAGGAAGTAAACGTCTGGCAGGCGTCCGTCGAATAGAAACCACTCGTCGAGGAAAATACCACGCAGTAAATGTCGCCGTCCGACTGCTGTAGCTCAAAGACAGCGTTTACGTCGCTACTACCGCCGCCGATGGCCGTGGAGTTGATCTTGACGCGGCCCTGGCGACTGCTCACGCCTCCCGACTTGTCTATGAGGACGTTTCCAAGGTCTGGACTCTGGTTGTCGTTGAGGAGGAACCCGGCCTGGTAGGTGTTGAGGCCGCCGCTGTAATCTCCAAAGCCAGCGGTGTCGGCCCAGGCAAACACCGGGGCCAGCAGAAGGGCGACGGCTAATCTTGCGGTATGGTTAATGTCCACGGCAAATGAGGACCCATTGGGATGTTAGGCACGTCCCTATTCATGAGCCGTGGTTGATGATCCAGGCTTGGGACAGCCTGCGCCAACATGCGCTGGATACCTCCCTCGTAGAGGTTGCGTTTCAAAACGATGGCCTGGTGGTCGAACTCCTTGGCCGACCCGAGGGCGACGTACTCATAGCCGAAAGCGATCGCCCCGTCCACGATGACTCGCCGCCAGGGTGCGGGAATGTCGGGCTCCGATCCTGGCGCGGAAAGCTCGGCGGCTCTCTTCTTTATGCGAATCTCCAAATTGTAGACCTCATCGGCCCATGGATGGAGCGAGAATTGAAGGTCTCCAACAGAGTTGATTCCAAACGGAGCGTAGACCATAGCCTTGCCAGTGGTGTCGGAAAACGGCAATGACTGGTCGAAGTTGCGCCAGTGGATAGGCTCGATCTTGCGCGGGGTGATGGCCTCTTTGATGCTCAGAATCTTCTCCGCATTGGCGATGGTGTAGAACATCTTCCTAAGCGTGTATTTCCCCGCCGACAGGTTTGACGTGCCGGCGTAGCCCGGCGACTCGATGGCGATGGACGTGGCAGACGTGAAGCTGTTGATCTTGTACCAGTTATCGGCAGATGAGAACTGGATGAAGCTGCCGACATCCGTAGCCGCGAACGCGGTACCGACCCCAGTGACAGCAGTTACGCCATTGGCGTTTATCGAGACTGTCCCGGCGGTCTTGTCAACGACGGTCTTGACGAAGGCTCGATCCTGCGCCCAGAACCAATCCGAGCGGCCATGGATGTCCTGGATGGCGTCGTTGATCCAACGGCCAACCAGAGACTTCTCAGTCGCTTTCGCCAGGTCCATCCTCAGAACGCTGGCTACTTGCGTCTCGGTAGCTCCGAATGTGAGTCCCGCCATTTATTCCACCATGCAGTTGACCTCAACGGCGGTCGCGTTGGCGTCAAGCTCGACGTAACAGCCATTGCTGAAATAGACGCCGTTGGACGGCCAGTTCCCATCGGCAATGGTCTTGTTCGGCTCCCCATCCAGAGTCCGAAAGATGGTGTCTGTCACAAGCGCTCCATGTCTGAGTTTTACCTGCCCGGCAATGGCCCCGCTCGTCACCGCTGCGTCAAAGATGCGAACTCTCTTCCCGGAAGCGATCAGCGCTCCGGACGCCGTAAGCCTTATCGGTCCTCCTCTCATGCTGCCTCCTTGCCCGGGCGATGCTTGTTGTAGCGGTGCGTGCCGAGCGATGCGGCGTTCTTGTAGACGGCCCCGCAGTCCTGGCAGGTGGCGTCATTGGCGGCTGGCGCGACGGCTCCCTGGACGGCAGGCGGCGCCTCCTGCTTGGCGGCGTTCCGGGCGAGTATCTGTAGAGCCTGGGTGACGCTGACCAGGGCAGTTTGGACTGACTCGACCGTACCCGTGAGGAGTCCGATCTTTTGCTCTATCGAGTCCATCCTGGTCTGCTCGGGGATGCGCTCCGGCTTCTTGTCCTCCGGGAGCGGTTCCCAGACGCAGTTCTCTAGGTTCGCCAGGGGGATGTCCTGCTCCTTGAGGTCGGGCCTGGCATGGTCCTCGGCGTCGGAGTGCCAGGGTGCGGCGTGTGGGACCGGCTTGTTGCGGTCGCAGTAGTTGTTCAAGGTCCTCTTGAACAGTTCGTACCGCTCCCTCCCCGGCTGGTTGTCCAGCCAGATCGTTTCCGTCTTGTGCCGGGCCGGGTAAACCTTAATGACGCTATCCGAGCGTCCTGGGTTCACGATGGTCACGAAGCACGTTTCCAGCTTCTCTGCTGTGGCGGCAGGCGCGTCGGTCACTTGAGCAGACATTTCTCTCCTCCGTTGGCAGCTACCATGGCGGCAGGCTCGGGGGCCAAAAGTCCGCTCATGTCCATCTCCGTAAGTTCGCTTCTCTTGATGCTCATGTCCTTATGGGTGATGATCCTGGCGTCGGCCATGTGGCCGCAGTTGAGTTCCGGGACAGCCCACAGGTCAAAGCCTAGCTTCTTGGCTTGGACGTAGAAGTAGAAATCCTCCGACGCCTCCCGCGGCTTACCGTCCTCGCCCTCGTAGAACACGAACTTGAAATACGGGTACTTCATGGTGTCGAACACGCTCCGGTGGATCAGCGAGCAGCCAAAGCCGGCCACGTCCACCTTGTAGGGCTGCCCACCGACGGCGCCCGGATAGACGAAGAAATGGCAGTATTCATCGGCGTCGGTGTGGGCGATCTTGCCGTCCGAGGACTTGACGACCTTGTTCCAGATGATGGGCTTATGGTCGCCATGCCTCTGGTAGTAAATGCCGGTGAGCATCTTAGCATCCAGCTTCTTGGCCCACTGAAGAAGGACCGGGACCGTCCTGGGTTCGAGGATCATGTCGGCATCGACCCACATGGCCCACTCGCAATCCGTCATGAGGAAGCCCTGAGAGAGCTTGTTCCTGGCGGTATGAACCAGCGTGCGGTCGGTGACGCCGATCTGGCGAACCACGATGCCGTGGTGCATGGCCGTGGCGACCAGGTTCAGCGTGGACTGAAACACGCGGGGGTCCACAGGCCCGCCGCAGGGGACCAGGAGGGCAACGGAGTCCTTTTGGATGGCCCTAAGCGGCATTGGCAGGCCCCCACCAGTCACGCACGTCACGGGAGAAATCCTCGCGGAAATAGCGCCTGATCAGGCGCGGGTGCCTCAACAGGAAGGCGGCGACGAATCGAAACGTGTACGGAGCCCTGCTGACGTGCATGGACGCGCACCGCGGGCACTTCGCCCCAGCGTCGATCTCATCCTGATACCGGCCGCGACCGCATTTATAGCACTGATACAGCGTGATCTCGCCCGACTCGGGGGTTCCGGTCTGCATATCGGTTTCTCTCCTCCATGTGCTCCTGCATTGTGACCTTACGAAAAATGTACCCGTCCTCGATCATGGTGTTTCGGAGGTGCTTCCGCATCCACGCCTTGAGCCATGCGGGGGCGTGCTTGATCCACCACTCGCCCGCGCAGGTTGAACTCATGCCGACCATCTTGAGACGGTTGGCCCGGCAGGCCGCGGTCTCGTCGGCCCAGGCGTTGCCACCCTCCCGCCAGGTGCCGTATACTCCGAAGAACGAGCAAGGGTTGATCTCCGCGACATGATCTCGAAAGCCCCACTGAGCGTCAGTCCCGATGGCGGGCACCCATATTATGAGCTGACCGTTGGTTTTGAGGACCCTGGTGAGGTCATTGAAGCACTCCCACCAGTTCGGGATATGCTCCAAGATATGATTGGCGATGATGATGTCGAACTGCTCGTCGTCGAACGGCAGTGGGACCGTGTTCAAATCGTGGACCACATCCGGCTTGCAGATTGGAAAGGCATCCAGGTTTATCACGTTCGGACGCTTATACTGCGCGAAGCCGCAGCCGACGTTGAGTACCTTCTTGCCGCCGAAGTCATGCCCCGGTGGGAACTTGGAGAAAATGGAGGTTGTGCTAGGCATGGGCCAGTTCCTTGCGCGATGGTTTTGAAGTCAAAATCTGTACCCACCGATTCCCTATCTGGTCCCACGACATAGGACCCCAGGACGCATTGCTGGACAGCTTCTCCCGCAAATCTTTATCCGTCATGATGGTGGCGCATTGGACTGCGAACTGCTTCCACCACCAGTAGTGGTCAGCCGGTCCGGTTTCCGTGAGGAGCCCGTTGAAGCGGTGCTTGACGAACTCGGGGATGCTCGCGATGGGACTGCCGATTACCGGAGTTCCGCAGGCGAGGGCTTGGAGGAGGCTGTTACTGCATAATTCAGGATAGTGGCCGGGCATTAGGAAGGCGCAGGCTTTCCGCATTACGTCGGCCAGTTCGGCTTGGGGCACGGGGTCGAGGACCGTGATGCCGACGCTCCGCATGGCTTCGAGCATCTTGGACATGCCTTCGGTGTTTTCCAGGCCGTGTATCGCCTGGCTTGAATACATGCGTATCTCAGCCCGCGGGTTGATCCTCCGCAGGTTCATGAACGTGTACTCCAACGGGTAGGCGCCCTTGATCGGTGCGCTCGCGCAGACGAACAGGTTGCCGTCACGAGGTCCGTCCCGCGCTTCCTTCCCAGGATAGAACACCTTGCGGTCAACTCCATTCGGGATGACATGGAACTTATTCAGGGGGATGCCGTAGAAGTCAGAGTAAGACCTCTTGCAGTATTCGCTCAGGGCCACGATGTCATCTACCGACCTGTACCCGTCGTCCTCAAGGTAGCGGTGGTCAACAATGTCGTGGAGCCACCAGACGATCCGTGACGCCCTGAAAAATTGGATGATGTCCTTGTCGATCACGTTTCGGTTCAGGACCACCACGTCGTAGATGTTCTCAGCGATGGGCTTCTCGACGTACTTAACGCCCATGTACTCCTCAACGCGGTCGTAGGTCGAGGCCACATGCACATCAATGCCGAGAGACGCGAGATAGCGCGGGATGAGCGTAAGCGACGTGAGGATGCCGCCCGTAGGCTTCTCCTCAAGCCTGCGCGGGTAGAACCCTCCCGTCGCGTCCAAGAACAAAACTCTCATGCTCCTCCTCTTGGGGGGGCCGGCCCCGAGCGGCCGGCCCCCCCGTACTCGTGGACCTAGCAGGCCCGGATGAACACGTTGCGGTAATGCACCGTGCTCGACGCAGCCGCAGCCGCGACGGTCTCCATCAGGGTCACGAAGATATGCCCCGAGGTCGTCGCCGCGCTCATGGTCTGCGCCTCCAACTGGGAACCGATCGGCTTAAGGAAGGTCCCCGGGTTCGACGCGGTTCCGGACTGGCCCGAGTAGTACGCGCTCGTCCTGAACCCGTAGACCTGGACCAGACCGTAGGCCGAGTCGGCCATCGAGGAATGGGTGATGCCGACGAACAGCCCGGCAACGCTCCCGGTCCCCGACTTGCACGCAGTCACGGCGTTTCCGTCCGTCGCCGTCACCACGTCCCACTCAACGGGAACGCCGTCCGAGACGGTGGCCCCGCTGATGTTGCGGCACACGATAAAGACCTGTTCCGGATCGGTCCTCGCCGATGCTTTTGCGATCATGTTGTGCTACCCCCTGGCGCGGTTCTGTACTCCAGCCCGCCTTGGGGATCTCTCACGGCTCCCCAGGCGTCGTCTGCTTTCCGCGCCTTGCACTACAGACCCGCGCTTGCCACGATGCGTATGCGTCCGGCCGCGATGGTCGCCAGGGCGTGAATGGTCAGCGTCCTGGTCTTGCCGCTGAGTGACTGCGACCAGTGGGGATGCAGGTCGTAAACTTCCGACGAGCTGTCCCCCCCGATCTCAACCGACTCAACCCTGACGGCGTTGAGGGCCAACGTCTCCTCTGCCGTCCCGGCAGTGTGAGCGAACGCGCCGGTGTACTCGTACATCCCGGCCCCGAGAGGCCGAGCCTTCAGGCTTGAGACTGGCATGGTTCCTCCTCTTTAGGCCGTGATCCCGGTCAGCTTGCCCAAGCGGCGGCGGTTGCTGGTGACGAGGTTCCCCATCCAGATCAGTTGCGCGATCCAGACGTTCTGCTGAGGCACGCGCATGAACTCGCTCATGTCCCAGTCAGCTTCCCGGTTGACGACGTACTCCAGGGAGTCGGAAGGCAACTGGTACCACTCGCCGGAGGCCACGTTGGAGTCGAACTCCACCGCCGCGCCCGCGAACAGGAGCCGCTGCTTTCCGGCATCCGGGGTGTCGGACGCGCCATACCGCAACGCCGCGACCTGGGAAGCCTCGTAAAGCTCCTTGATGGTCTGGGTCGTGATGTGGATGTCCGGCAGGGTCCCGCCCTGCTGGCCGGCCTTGATGATGTTGTCGCGCACCGTTCGTAGGTCGTCGATGCCGCGGGCGGCGAAAACTCCGCTCGCAGTCACCTGCGCCTGCCACCAGGAGTTCGTGGTCGAATTGATGTCGGCCACGGTCGAGGTCGCGTCCGCCAGGACCGGCAAGGTCGAGATGGCCTTGCTGGCCTGTGTCGATGCGAACAGGGAGCTGTTGAGCTTGTCCCTGGCGCTCATCTGGGCCTGCTTGATCTTGGCCTGGGCGAGGTCGAGACGCTTCTCCCCCGCATTGGCCCTGATCTCCGGCCCGTTGTACTTGATCGTCCCGCCCAGGTTTTTCCACTGGAACTGAGCGGTCGTCATTCCTTCCTGGCCGGACGTGTCCAGGGTGTCGTCGCCAGAGAACCAGTCAAACGTCGAGTTCTTGGCGTAGAGGAGAGGCACCAGAATGGACGCCCCCCCCTGGAAGGTGATCTTGTTCTTCCGTTCGAGCTGGTTGAGCAACGTGCTCTCGCTAAAGATCGCATCGCTCAACATGCCCTTGACCTTCATGAACGCCTCCCGCGTGGTCGTCAAGAGCGAATCGACGTTCGCGGGACCGTATGTGAACAGAGTGCTGGCAGACATTTTTTTCTACCCCCTTTGGTAGTGCGTTTTGTGGCGGTGCGTTATTTGGCCCTCTCCAGCGTGAAATCCTTCACGCCTTTCGCGGATTGTTCGAGCGCCAGGCGAATTGCGTCACCCATGGTCTTGTACTTGACGACAGGCCCGCCGCGATTCCCGGAGATTCCGTCCCGGTTGACAGCGCCATTGCGCTTGGCTTGCAGCATCCTCTGCGCCTCGGCACTGACCTTCTTGGGATTCTCCGTCTCCCCGCGGTCGAACTTGTACATCTTGTACGCCTGCTCGTAGGTGAGGCCTTGTTCGATGTAGGACTCAAGCGCCCCGGAGTCGTGAAGCTCCGAGAAGTCCGACCAGCCCGGACGGCTGGCGGCCTTGTTGAACTCCAACTGCGCCTCGATCTCCTCGGTTTTCTCCCCGAACTTACCGAACCGTTCCTCCTGTTGAGTCCGCAAGGACTCCAGGAGGGCATTTTCCCGGTTCGCCAGGAAGCCCTCGAAGGCTTGCTTGTTGGACGTGATGGACTGGAACTCCTCATCGCTGAGGGGTTGATGACGCACCGCGCTCCCAGACCGCCGCGACTTCTCAAGTGCCTCCTTGAACCAAGGCTTGGTCGCCAACTCATAGAGCGTCTTGGCGTCCTGCTCGAACTGCCCGAACTTCGCCTGCATCTCGCGCTTCTCCTGTGCGAGGGCCTGCATCTTCTTGTGGAACCCGGCCGCCATCTGCTTCTTGGCCGCTTGGAGTTCCGGCGTCAGGTTCTCGTCTTGCGAGGCATCGTCGATGGCGCCCTGACCTTGCGCTTGATCGCCGTCTTGGCCCTCGATGGTCCCAGACTCGCCCCCCCCGCCGTCTGCCGACGCGGGCTCAGCGTCCGTCTGTTCTTGATCGAGTCCCTCCGCCCCTGAAATCGGGTCCATTATCATTTCCTCCCTTTTGCGGACCATGCCGCCATGCGCTTCGCTCCATACTTCTTGCGTCCGATGGCCGCGGCTAGGGCCTTCGGGTTCGTGACGCCTTTGCGCCTGCCGAGCTTTGCGGATAGGGCTTTGAAGCGGCCGCCCTCTCCCAAAGGAGCCCTCTTGCGCTTGCCCATCAGCTTCATCCTTGCTCGGTGCGCTAAGTGGTTCATCCAGAATCCTCCCTAATAAGGCAGATAACCGCGGCCCTTCTCTCGCTCCATACGCTGCGCCAACCGGTCCTCTTTGCGTTCTCCGCCAACACGGTCGCCGACCTCGCGGACTCCCATCTTTCTCATGATCTCCGCCTTCTGCCGGCGAGAAGTGATCCAAACACCATCCTTCTGGCGAACGTCATTGGTGTCGATGAGATGTGGGTCCAGATACGGCCCCGGAAAGTAAACGTCCCTGAGCCCCTGCGGCCCGGCCGCGCCGCAACAATCACAAGTCTCTCCAGCCGAGTTGCGCCTGATCCACGTCGCCGCCTTGGAACCGCAGCCGTCACAGTCCATCGCCGCCTCCGCCGTTCTGTCCGAGCTCAGCCTCACCCCTTGCCCGAAGCGCCCGGACCTGCTCTATCGCCTGGTCTGCTCGACCGATCTGGGCCTGCCGCCTTACCGCCATCTGCGCCTTGAGTTGGGCGATCTCCTGCTCGTAGGCCGCCTCGATCTCGACAAGCTCGAAATCGGAGAGCATGTTCTTGCCGATGATCTGGGACAGCCGCCCGCCGGGCTGGATGCCGATGCTCGGCCCGAGCTTGAGAATACCGGTCATGGCCTCGACGCGGCCCTGGCGGTCAAGCGGCAGAGAGCTACCAACCTTCACGTCTGCCTCGTACTCGGCGTCTTTTATATCGTCGCGGCTGACGTTGAAACCGTTGCCGGTCCACCTGTCGCCAAAGGCTTCTTTGATCTCTTGGTAATCCCGTTGAGTTGCCCTCACGAACTTAGTGCCCGGCAAAAACTGTTTAATGAGCGCCCCAAGCTTGTAGGCGACCTCGGAGGAGAACTCCTCAACGATGTCCTGCGGCTCGCTCTGCCTGGATTGGAAGGACGAAATCAGGCGGTCGATCTCTCCAAGGGTCCGGCTTTGCGTCTTTTGGGGGGCAGAACGGACGGCATTGGGCTGGCCGGAGATGTTGTCCTTGTCTAAGTCAACGCGGCCCTCGACGGCGTAGATGTCGGTCTGAATCTGCGGGTACTGGTTCGGCTGAGGGATGGAGTCGCCGGTGTAGAAATTGACCGCGCCAGTAAGCCCCTGCTCGAACTTCGCCATTTCTTCAGGAGAGACAGATCCCTCTTTCGCCCAAAGCTGGCGGTTGAACCGCTTGATGTGGTCGAGCTGCATGGACCGGAGCTTGATCTTCTCCCAGAGTTGCGGCTCCCAGGAGGCTATCAAGTTGGGGGCGTAGCACTCGTCGTCGATCATGTTGAAGCGCAGGAGTTGGAACGGGTAGCCCTCGAACTCGTCCGGCCAATCCTTCGGTTTCCACAGCTCATCATTGGACCCGGAACTGAGTGCCAGTACATTCCCGTTGTCGATGTCCCATATCTCCAAAATCTCCACCAGGGGCTCGCGTTCCATCTTGGGGCGCCCGGACTGGCTCGTGAACATAAGCTCCCGCGTGTGGGTGGCGGTCAAGTTCTTAGTGTTGGTGTAGAGGGATGAGTTCTGAACCGCCTCCAACGGCTTTACCACCCGATGCGCCACCCACCGAGCGTCTGAGAGCCCGTCTACGGAATCCGGGTCTCGTAAGAAGTTGCGCCATGAAATCCTGGTGGCGAAAATGTCCTCGCTCTCGATGTTCTCGTTGACCTCAAACCCGGCCTTGTCGTCGTCTCGCTTCTCCGCGACCCCAAAGGAAGCGGAGTAGCCTAGCTTCATCACGCCCTCGGCCCCGATGGCGTCGTGGATCACGCGGCGTATCTGGTGCTTGATGCGAAGTTCCCGCCAGTAGGCATTGACGGCGAGTTCAAGGAGCTTTACCTGCGCCGCCTTGCCGGCAGAAGTCGGATTGAAGCTGACGCGGGGGTTGCGGGCGTAGACCGACGGCGTAAAGGTTTTGAAGTAGGCGTAGACCTCGTTGATCGGAACCATGGGAACACCCGCCATCCACGTCGGCAGGGTCGAGTGGTAGTCGCCGCGGTATTGCTTGAACGCCCGGCTATAGCCGTATCGTTGGTCGGCATCCTGTTGGACCGCCTCCGCGGTCTTGATCCGCGTCATCCACTTGTCTACGTCGGTTTTTTTAGCCATCTAACCTAGCCACGGAAGTCCCTGAAAAGCTGTGCGATGTAGTTCCCGGCCATGGACCGCTCACGCGCTCGGGCCAAGGCGTCGTTGAAAGTCCCCGGTTTGGGTTCGTAGTTCCTAGACCCGGCGTAACCGTGCGGCGTTCGCCATATCCCGACCTGCCAGGCCAGAGCGTCGATAAGGTCGTCCTCGTTGTGCTTGCTGTCGCGCTCCCAGGTTATGAGCTGGTCCACGATCGGCTTATCCTCGGCCCGGAAACGCAACCCACCGCTGGCGAGCTTGGGCTCCAAGCTCTCGATGCGGGCCTTCTTGGTCTTGTGGCTGTCGCGGCCGACGGACTCCACGCGGTAGGGTATGCCGCACCGCTTCATCGCGTCCATGAGCCAAATCTTGTACATGTTCTGCAAGGCGAACTCCTCAAAGCCTAGGAAGTTCGGGGCGTGGCGCACGATCATGTCACAGACGCGCTCGATGCCGATGTGGAAGTCGCCGCGGTAGGCCATGTGGTCCAGAACGTAAGTCGTCCCCTTGGCATCGGTCCCGGTCGCCACGACTGCCAAGGCGTCACCGCCCGGAGACAGCGCGGGGTCGATGGTCATAACCCGGAACAGGGACCTGGTGTTGCCGCCGGGTTCCAATATGTCCTCCGGCTTGTAGTAGTAAATCATCTCGTCGCGGAAGGTGGCGTCCTTGGAACTCATGCGCTTGAGCATGAACTCCCGCATCCACATATGGATCGGCATACGCGACTTCTTGCGGGCCAAATCCTCAAGCGTGTACTGCTCGGGCCACAGAGACTCACCGGCCGCGTTGATGCAGGGAAACTTGTAATGCGGAATCTCAGCGTTGGTCTCGAGCCGTTCCATGAGGTCGGCCCTGTCAACGGGCGTGCCTACCACCGCAAGCCTCCCCGTTTTCCTGATCGCCGGCCAGAGGACACCGTAGAAGAAGTTCTCCTGCTCCTCCACGCTGATCGTCCAGTGGTCTTTCGTGGGATCATCGACAATGACCCTATCGTAGTGACCTCCGCGCAGGGAGCTTCCGAAGCCGAAGGTCTCGATTGTGCCCAGGTTGCTTGTCTGAAGTCGTCCAGCTTCCCAGACGAAAGCCTTGGATTGCGGGTATAGCCAGCGAAGTTCAGGTACAGTCTCGATGTACCGGCGAATCCGAGCGAGATTCTTGCGGGCTTGGTCCTCGGCATAGCTGACCAGGGCGATGTTGAATTCCTCTTTGGTGTCAGGCGGGACCCTTTGAAGATCGAATAGGGGAGCATCGCACGAGAAGAACCATGACTTGCCGAAGTCACGGCTGGCCTCGATGACGAACTCCTGGTGCCGGTCGCGTATCGCCATCCACTCCCGGTGGTGCGCGCCGACCTTGTGCCCCAGAATCTTCGTCATGAATCCTTCCAGATTGTCCAGGGCCAGCCGCCGTTCCAAGTTGCTGTAGTACGGCTCCAAGGAGGTTCGCAAGCTCTCGGCTTGATCCGGCGTCAGCAGGGATATTGCTTCCGGTGTTAACCTGGACAGCAACCGTTGGAGCTCGTCTTGTTCCACCGGTCAGGATGAGGCTGAGGTCCGAGAGCATCTTGCCCGCGGCCAACAGCGGCCCTCCTTTGGTGCTGGTTTTGCACTTCTCAAGGAAGTAGTCATAGCGTTCCGCGACTCCGTCAAAAGTGAGTCCGTGCCTCTCAAGGGCTTCCACAAGCTGCTCGTGCCGCTTGCTCCCGGCCTCCACGAGGTCTCGGGTCTTGGTTTGGGGGGAATAGCCGACCGCCTGCAATGCGACGTTCTTGTTCTCGCCGCGGGCAAGGGCTTTGGCGTAAGCCTCTCGCCGCTTCTTCTCTTGGGGGCCTTTGAGCCTGGGCACACTCTATGTCCTTGCCTTGGGCCGCCCAAACCCGAAATCGTGGCATCGCCCGTGGTCGTTGCGGCCCGACTCAAACTCGGCCACATGGCAAAATTCGTGAGCGAGCGCCTCCTCCTCGCCTTCCGTGACCCAGATGGCGTAGCGCTTTCCCCACCCGCGGAACACCGTGCAGGCTCTAGCTCTCAAGGGATCGCCCAGCTTGTACGGCTGCCCCGAGTCCCATTTCCTCAGTCCCTTGGTGCAGCGCGCGTTGACGATCTCAGCCGACGCCCTCAAAAAGCAGTAGCTCGGCGTGCAGACGCGCTCGACGCCGGGCACGCGCAGGCTGTCCTGATGGGCGCAGCCCTGAAGATAAAGGCAAATCAAGGTCCCCGTTAGGACGATGAACAGAGCCTTGACGAAGCCGAGGTCGGTCATTAAACCGCGCTTTCCACTCCGCCAATGCGTATCCCTAGGACCTTGATCCTTTTCCCAGTTGGAGCCGTGTACTTGGCTATTGAAACACCGTCCACCATGATCTCGAAAGACGAGTTCACGGCGACCTCCTTGACGACACTGACTTGCGCTAGGGGCGTTTCCGGGACGGACGCTACGATTTCTTCTGACATTTTTATCTCCTTACGGCGGGTTGATGTTCGTGAATCCCCAACCGAAACCGCCCACTCCGTTGTCCACGCAGATGTAGATTCTCGAAGGGCTTCTTGAGTAGTATTGGGTGCCCTCTTCATTGGCCTCGTCGCAGTCGGCGTTGGGCGGCGCACCGGCCCCCTTGAAGTTGTTCTTCAGCTTCCCGGCGTTTACGCCGTTGATGCTCAATTCCGTCGCAGTCATCGTCGCCTGGATCACGCCAAAAGCATCTTGGAAAAGGATGGCTGAACCAACCACGGTGATCGTGGAAGTCCTGATCTTCTTGGCGAACATCTGACCGGGGGCTACGTTCGCTTCAGACAGCCCGTCGTCCAGGTGGATGCCTCCGGTCGGGATGAAGATCGCCTTTGACTTCGCGGAGTTGACACGAAGCTCGCCGGTAATGACGACGTTGGAGGAGAATGTTACGGGGCCATCCGAACCGGAGAACCCGGCGGTACTAAGCTGGACCTCCTTCCCCCCACTCTGAATGATTATCTTCTCAATCACCATCTCACCGCCCACGATCAAATCCCCGCCAGCATTTCGCTTCAAACCGCTTTGCGACCATGCCGACATTGCCAAGATCAAGAGCAGTTGGATCATCTTACGGCCTCATGCACGAATAACGGTAGACCTGACTGGCCGGGTTGATCGCCAAGATCGAAGGGTTGCTGACCCGCATGGCAAAGACATTTCCCACCGTGGTCCCGGATGAAAATGAAACACTCAGGTCAGCTTCCAAAGCCTCTCCCGTCACGAAGCAAACATCGGCCTGACTCACCGCAGAGGCCCCGCTGGTCGTAAAACTACACATCGTCACCGCCGCCGCCGGAGCATTGGGGCAGTCCACCGTCGCCGTTCCCATGAAGATGTTGCGGATCACGGTCCCAGTGGAAACCACAAGTTGATTGACGGAGACGGTGCCGCCTCCGACCGCGAAGGTCGATCCCCCCACCGAGAAGGCGTTGCCGCGCACCGTCGCCGTCCCGACCACAACGTGGTCCACGGTCGTTTCAACCGATCCAGCGTTTTGTATCCACCCAGAAACTTCTCCAATCCTAATGGCCCCACGGGTTATGCTTTGAGAACCAAGGCGGAGCTGGTGCCCTGATATGGTAGACACATCACAAATGTCCACGGCACAACGAGCCCTGAATTCAACATCAGACAAGCTATCCATCAGACTGATTGATGTGGGGCCGTTTCTTGAGAACATCGCCACAGAATCCGCGTCTTGCGGAGCTTGAGGCAAGTCACTTCCTGACCCAACATGCAACAAGGCGCGAGCTGTTGCGGGATTGCCAATCGTAACCGAACCCCCCACCACCGAGAAGGTCGAGGCCGACGGCGTTCCAACCAGAAGCCCGCCATCCCGAATCGTCAAGCTCGACCCCGCCACCGTCTCACCAGAGCCGCCGACCTCGTTGACGTAGCGGGTGTCGGCCGCGCCCTGGGTGATGCCGCCACCGCCGCCACTCGGGTAGGACACGTCGAACGCCGCCGCGGGCGTCGTCGCTGTCGCCATCACCAGGGTCGCCAGCCACGCCACGCCCGCCAGCCACGCCGCCACCGCCCACGCCACCATCGCCGCCTCCCGCGGTGACCTCACTGCGTCCGCCCTTCCCAACACCGCACGTTCGCCGACCCCGATGACCCGTCAGCCGCGCAGAATATCCGCCCAGGAAAAGCCCCGAACCTCACCGTCCCCGTACTCAGCACCGGCACCGAGTTAGCCGTCAGGAAACCCGCCGGACCACTCGACCCGAAATAAACCGTGTACGAACTCACGTTCACGCACGTCAGGTCCGGCCTGTCGTTCCTCGCCCCCACCATCTGCTGCGATCCCGATGTCGGGCACCACGTTGAGAACGTCACCGGAGGGTCCGAACCCGCCGCAATCCGCTCCGCCTTGAAATGCCCGGTGTCGGCGCTGGCCGGCGCCACGCCAGGCGCACCGCCATGCAACCCCCAAGGCAACCCGCACATCAACCCCAGCGCCAGCATCACCACGGCCTGAGCCACAGCCCGACCTACCGCCCGCGCAAACCTCACCATGGGACCTCCGCGCGACACCGCCATCTCACGGATATTATACAACCAACACGGCCCATGTCAAGTAATTGAACGACCTATGAATGAACCATGAATGAACCATGAACGCCACCAGGCCCGCGGGACGCCAGGCCGCCACACCGCCACCGCCAGGATGCCCCAGGACGCAACGCCACCGCCAGCCATGCAGCCCCCCACCCCCACCTCCCAGGCCACCACAGGCCCCCACAGACCCACCGCAGCGCCTATAGCCAACATGGGGCGCGTAGTGTCTGGGGGATACATAGCGCAGGGGGGCCCGCCATGGTGGACGCGATTTCGCCGTGGGCCTGGGGTCGGCCGGCCGGCGGGGCGGGGCCGCCGGGCCGGCGACCTCGACGGAAGCCCACGATAAT
>CAYJXJ010000017.1:0-1464 GCA_964374095.1 uncultured Elusimicrobia bacterium | reverse complement strand
TAGGACTTTAGACCTAGTGATCACTAGGCCCTATCCAGATAATGGCAATCCCATTTGCTGATTTATTCATATCCCATCATCATATTCAAAAGAAAGCACGCCTCTTTTTCAAAAAAGCCCCAATCTATTTTTTTTTTGATTCCTGGGAAGTTTATGGTAAAAAAAAGGAAAAGTGGGGTTCTTTTTAAGGATAGTGTAGCATTATCAAGCATAATCCTGCAATTGGAAATTCATATTACCAAAAAATCAGGGATGCTTTTTGCAATTTTTAATTTTAGGCATTGACAATCCGAGAGAATAGGATTATAATGGATCATGGGCCAAATGGCGAGGACTCAGGCGGAGCGGGATGCATGGGCATGGCGGCGGTATTCGCTGCATGAACTGCGGCTAGGACTGGCGCCGGGCGGCGCAAGCCCGGTGGGAGTACACAATCTCCGGGACGCGGCGAAGAAGGCTTTGAAAAACCTGCGGACGGTGCGCCTAGCGGCGGATCATTCCGGGGCTGATCGGGAGCTGGTGCGGCGCCGGCGGCTGCTGGCGCGGCGAAGGGCTTATAAAGGAAGAGAGGAGCACTACCTCCTAGAGATCCTGAAGATCCGCATGAAAAAATTCCCGGCCGGAACTGAGCGAATCCGAGCGATGATGGAGGATTCGGAGCGGCGAGCCGCCGCACGGGGGCGAGCCCGGGCGCTCATTGCGCGAGCCGATCCGAAGAGATCCGAAGAGCTCCCACGCAAAGCGGCCCTGACTCCCCCTGACCTATCCTGACACATTTTCTCGACGATAGAAAAAATAAATCTGACATTTTGCCCTCGCGGCGAAAATAGGCCTTGACAAAATCCGGCGCATGGAGTATACTTTCTATGTGATCGCCTCAATCTCGCGGGATTTTTTTTCGGCGCCCGATGACGCACTCCGCGAGGGGGCGATCACATCGTCGGGCGCCGACTTTTTTACCGGCGATATCTTAGGAGGTAATAAAATGAAAAAAATCAGTATTGATGTATTACGAGCAATCGAGATGTGCTCCCCCGAGGAATTCGAGGAGAGGGGGGAGCTACTCCTTTATGGGGATTGGGTGGTAGGAAAAATCATCCGCCGTGGATCGGATGCATTCGTGAGCGGAAAAACGATCGAGGGCGAAAAAATCCGCGCTGAGAATCTCAGAAATAATGGATGGGGATTTCTACCCCGGGGGGACCGCTAAATGATCAAAATCGAGACGCCCACGCCGGACATTTGGTTGCAAGAATACGAGGCCTGCGGCCGCGCCGACTGCGGCTGCCGGCTCGTGTCGCGGGTCGATGGCCATGGGGAGGGGTCCGCATTCTACTACTGCGCCCTCCACGCCGCCGCCCCGGACCTGCTAGAATCCGCAAAAATCGTCCTCCGACAAATAGAGGCCTCGGGCTGGTATTCGCAAGGCCAAGAAAAGCTCCGCGCCGCCATCGCCCGCGCCGA
>CAYJXJ010000016.1:0-41156 GCA_964374095.1 uncultured Elusimicrobia bacterium | reverse complement strand
GGCCTTGAGCGCCAGCGTCGGTTCGGTCTTTCGCCCCTCCATCACGCGGCGCAGGTCGGCGCGCGCCGTGCTCAGGCGTCCCTCCTGGAGGCGCAGGCGACCGCGGTAATAGAGCGCCTCGCGGGCGACCGCGGGACCGCCGCGCCGCATGAGGCGGTCGGCGAGTTTCCCGGCCATGCCATGCCGGCGGCCGGAAAGCAGAAGCCTCAAGCGCACGAAGGAGTCCGGCGCCGCGTCACGCAGGGCCGCCCGCGGGTGGTTGAGGCTGGCGAGAATTTCCGCGCGCCGGGCCTTGAGAGCCGAATCTCCCGGATCGAGGGCCAACGCCCTGTCGATGTCCTTGAGAGCCGCTTCCGGACGCGACCTTTGGAATTCGAGCAGGGCCTTGTGCGCCCAGAGTCCGGGAGAGGCCTTCCGACGAAGACCCCGCGCGAGTTCGGCGACGGCCCGCGCCATCAGCCCGGAGCGCGCGAGCCGGTCGGCCCGATCGAGGCAAGCCTGCGTCGTCACGGCCTCCTCCCCGGGGCGCCGCGGCCGGAAGCGGCGCAGCGGGCGCCCGGCTGAGGGCGTTGGGCCAGCGCCGTCAGGACTTCCAGGTAGCGAGGGAAAAAGGCCTTGAGGTCGGGATAGCGCCCTCGATCGGCTTCGAAAAAGGCCAACCGCTTGGAAACCTGATCCACGTAGGGAACTTCCTCATCGGCCAGGCAGGTCGGCTGGGAGCACGGCACCCGGGCCCACGCCCACAGGCGGTGGGCCAAGCCCCTCACCAGGTGCTCCCGGGCGCATTCCTGCCAAGACCGGCGGCAGCACTCCTTGACGGGACCGTAAAGCGCACGGGACTCCTCGATGCGCTCTTGAGAGCCCGAGATCAGCGGGTCCAGGAGGGTATGCCCCAATTCGTGCCACACGCGCAGGGCGAAAGTCTCTCCATCGAATTCCGGAAGCCCGTCCCGAATCCGCGACGGACCCAGCGACATGTGGATCTCGGCAGCCCCGCCCCCGCCCCGGATGAAATTGATGGATTCGGGCTGTTCGCACAGCAGGCAGAGGAAAACCTTGGGAACGGCGGCGACGGCGAGACCCGTGTAGCGCTCCAGCAAACCGCCGTAGGCCGGCCCCGCCAAGGCTAAACGGGCGCGCCGCAGGGACTCGGCATGCATGCCTTCCTGCCCGCGGAGAAATTCCGAGAACCGCGACTCCCGCGCGAAGTCAGCCATCGCGGCGAGCAGGGCCTCGAGCTCAGCCCTGCCGCCACCGCGCTCCTCCCGCCAGGAGCCCTCCGACAGCTTGAGCCCCGGCAGGTCCGACGCCATCAACATGACCTGAGCGGCCGCCACGAAGTCCAAACCCGCGGAGGCAGTCCTCAGGTAGGCCGCCACCGCCCGGTGGCCCCGGCGGGGACCAAACCAGCGGCGCGCGGCCGCGGCGTAGGATAGCCCGTTGAACCCAAACCCGCGGAGCGGACCGCTTTCCGCGGCCAGGGAATGGACGACGGCCAGGAGCTCGATGCGCGGGTCGACGCGCGCCGACGGGACGTCGGCTGGGTGGACACGGGCGGCGCGGCAAGTCGCGGCGAGCATGCAAGCCAGACCGGCCAGCCACAACCCGCTGCGCGCGCCAACGGCAAGGCGACGGCGGAACATGGGATACCCTCTCCCGCGAGTATATCAGGGCCGCCCCCGCCGGTTCAAGGCCGCCCGGGCGCTTTTGCTATCATCCCTTGCGTGAATTTTCCCGGCGCCCTACGTGCGGGAGTCTTGGCCGCGGTCTTCCCGGCGGCCGCGCCGGTCTGGGCCGCTCCCGCGGCGCCGCGGCCGCCGAGCGCCGATCCCCAAGAGGCCCGCCTTCTGCGCGAGTGCGCGGCCCGTCCGGCGGATCTGCCGACCATGGCCGCCGAGTTCCGGCGAAAGCCCGTGTCGTTTCAAAAGGTGCCCGACGCCCGGCATCTCATCTTGTATTTCCAGTGCCGGGCCTTCGACGCCGGCGCCCCCGAGGAATGCCGCGGCCTCGAGGGCATGGGCTCCATGAGCGGCCCGGACGGCCCCCGCCAGCCGCTCGAGTTTCTCTGCGCGCAAGCCTACCAGGAATCGCGCATCGCCTGGGCGGCGATACGCGGCGATCCGGGCGCCGCGGCCCTCTGCGCCGACCTTCCTCCCCAACCCGAGATACGGGACATGAAGGCGGCCTGCGGCCTTCTCCAGCGCTTCGCCGGCGACCCCGCCGCCCTGGCGGCCGGCCTGCCGGCGGTTCTGCGCAACCCCGGGGACGCCGCCCAACTCAGACAAACCGAGATCGCCTTGAGAAGGACTCTGGGGGATGATTGGGCGTGCGGCCAGATAGACCCGGCCAGCCCGGCCCGCGCCATCTGCGGGGAATACGCCGCGTTCCGGCGCGCCAGAAAACTCGGACGCCCCGACGCCTGCGGGGACAAGGGCCTCTGCCGCAGGATGATGGGGGAGCGCTCCCCCGGCTGCGACACGATGCTGCCGCGTCTCCAGGAAATCTATTGCCGGCTCTGGGTCGATCGAAAACTGATGTCTCCGCCTGAAAAACCGCCATCGCCCCCGTGACCAGACCCGCCGCCCGTCCTCCCAAGCAGTTCGCCTTCGCCCTGCCGGCGCTGGGTTTGGACGCCGACGGCTGGATTTCCGAGATCGATCCGCTCTTGAAATCCAGAACGTGGCCCATCCGCGTGGCGGTCTGCCGGGCCGCGCATTCGTACTCCGGGATCGACGCTCCTCCCTTGCGGCGCGTTTTGGCCCGCCTGAGCCAGCGCTCGGGCGGGGAAGGCGGCGCCTGGGCGGCCGCCCTGCGCGGACGCGGACGGCTCTATCTTCGCGACCGCGGGGCCGAGGCCGATCTGCGGCGGGCCCTGCGCCTGCGCCCGGGACTGATCCACGCCCAAGCCTGGCTCTGCGAATGGCGCATGACCCGCGCCCGCGGTCCGCAAGCCGGTCTGGAGAGCGCACTCGATTCCCTGGCCGCCGGCGCGGGACGTCCCTGGGCGCTGACGGTGAGCGCCGCGCGCCGCTTCAAGGCCGGAGAACTTCCCGGGGCGCTCGCCGACATCGACGCCGCCGTCGCCGCCGACCCCGCCCGGCCCTGGCCGCGGGTCCTGCGCGGCGAGATCTTGAGCGAGGCCCTCCGCTATCGCGAGTCGGTCGCGGAGGCGCAAGCCGTCGTGCGCGCGCGGCCGCGTTCTCCGTGGGCCCGCCTCCTCCTGGCTCGGGCCTGCTTCAATTCGGGGGGCGACCGCCGGGAAGGCTTCTCGGCGGTGACGCGGGCGCTTCGGCTCGACCCCCGCTCGCCGGAGGCGCGCATCATGCGGGCCGAGGCGTGGCGACGGCTCGGCCGATTCAGCCGGGCGTGGGAGGACTACGGCCGCGTCCCCGAGTTGGGGGCGCGCTACCCGCGCCTCTACGCCTGGCGAGGCTCCCTGTTGAGGCAGATGGGCCGCAACCTTCGGGCGCTGGCCGACTTGGACCGCGCGGCGAAGTTAAGCCCTGAGTATTCCCTCATCTATCTCGAACGGGCGCACGCGCGGCTGGCCCTGCGCCGCTTTCGGGGGGCGTTTTCGGATATGCGACGGGCGACTCTGCTTGACCCCAAGCACGGCTGGTCCCATGACCGCCCCGGCCAGGTCGGCGATTTCGAGAAAACGGCGCGCCTCCTGCGCGAGGCGGCCCGCGCCCGGCCCGCCGATCCTTGGGCGCCGGCGTGGCTGGGAGAGAGTCTCTTGCGCCAGGGGCGCGCGGCCGAGGCCCTGGCCTGCCTCGACGCGGCGGCCGCGGCCGACCCGCGCTGCGGCTGGGCGCGGACTTGGCGCGGCGAGGCCCTGCTCGCCTTGGGCCGGGACGCCGAAGCGCTCGCGGAATTATCCGCGGGGGCCGGCCTCGAGCCGCGCTACGCCCGGGCGCAGGGACGGCTGGGGATCGCGCTGGGGCTTGGCGGGCGGCTCCTCGCCGGCCTGCGGCGGCTCGACGCCGCAGCCCGCTGGGACGGCCGCTGCGCGTGGGTGTACGCCCACCGCGGGGAGTTGAAGCTGATCTTGGGACGGGCCGAGTCGGCGCGCGCGGATCTGGACCGGGCCATCGAGCTTGATCCCGGGTATCCCGACGCGCACCTGTGGCGGGCCATGGCGCGGCGCCTGCTGGGCGAGACGGGCTCCGATGACGACATGCGGCGCGCGCTCGAACTTCGGCCCGGCCGCGACTGGGTGAACCGCTGGCTGGAGCGCGTCAAGGCCGCGGTTTAGCGGGGGATTGGGGAGCCTCACCCGTCCCGGGGTCCGCGCCCGCGCGTCCTCAAGGTTTCCGGACCTCGGCCCGGGACCGGCGCAGGCGGCTCTGCAGGCCCACGAGATGGTCTCGGACCTGACCCCCGCGGCTTTCAGCCCGGGCGACCGCCCGGTCCGCCTCGCGGAGCGCATCGTCGAGGCGGCCCTGGGCCGCCAGCGCCGAGACGAGGCTCAGACGCGCCTCGAGGTTTTCGGGCCGCAAGGAGATGGCTTTGCGAAAGTCCCGGATGGCGCCGTCCGCCAGGCCCAGCCGGTAGCGGGCGACCCCGCGATCCACATGGAGCTTCGAATCATCGGGGAAGCTCCGGAGGCAGTGATCGAAGAAGAGGACGTCCAACCGGTCCCGATAGGCGGGAGCGAGAATGAAGCAAACTCCCGCCGCATCGGCGCGCACCCCGGCCTTGATATCCGCTTCGGCGCCGGGCCGGTCGCCAAGTCCGGCGCGCGCCAAGCCGCGCACGGCCAGCCACCGTCCCTGCGCCGCGGGATCCGCGGGCCAGCGGGCCTCCAGCCGGACGAGAATGTCTCGAGGCGCGGAGGCTCCGTCGGCGAGCCGCAGCCAGAAGGGAGCCGGATCGTCGGGCAAGGCTTCCAGAGCCCGCTCGAGGCTCTTCTCGGCCGCGGCGAAATCCCCCAGGTCGATTTCAATCCTTGCCTGCCGGCGGCAGGCGGCGGCCCGCTCCGGCCCGGCCCGCGCGGCCGACGCCAAGGCCGCGGCATGGACCAACGCCTCCCGCGCCCGGCCCCCCGCGAGCTCGATTTCGACGAGATCCGACAAAGCATCCGGATCGCCGGGGATCAGTTCGAGTATCCGCCTCAAGCTTTCCGCCGCCGCCGCGGGATCCTTAAGCTCGAGCTCGATGCGCGCCTTGCGTCGGTAGGCGGCGGCCCGCTCCGGAACTGGAGCGCTGCGGGAGGCTTCGACCAGCGCCGAGGCATGGACCAGCGCCTCCCGCGCCCGGCCCCCCGCGAGCTTAAGATGGGCGAGTCCCGCCAGGGCTTCGGGGTCCCCCGGGATCAGCTCGAGAATTCGCGTCAAGCTCGCGGCGGCGGCGGACGCTTCTCCGAGCTCGACCTCGATTTGCGCTCTCGCGCGGTAGGCGGCGGCGCGCTCCCGCGCGGGCGCGGTCCGGAAAACCTCGACCAGCGCGACGGCGTGGGCCAGCGCCTTCCGCGGCCGGCCCCTTTCCATTTCAAGCCGCATGAGCCCCTCCAGAGCGGACGGATCGCCGGGCAGGAGCTGGAGCGCGCGCTTGAAGCTCTTGGCGGCCGCCGCGGCGTCCTTGAGCCCCAGCTCGATGCGGGCCTTGCGCAGGCAGGCGGCGGCGCGCTCGGCGGCGGACGCCGACCGGGAAGCCCCGACCAGCGCCGCGGCATGGGCCAACGCCTCCCGCGGCCGGCCCGCCGCGAGCTCGAGCCGGACGAGTTCGTCCAAGGCCCGCGGGTCGCCGGGGAGCAGTTCGAGGACCCGTCCGAAACTCTTCCCGGCCGCGGAGGCGTCATGGATGGCGAGTTCAATGCGGGCCTTCCGGCGGTGAGCGGCGGCGCGCTCGGCGGCGGGCGCCGACTGCAATCCCCCGGCCAGCGCCGACGCATGGACCAGCGCTTCCCGCGGCCGGCCCGCCGCGAGCTCGATCCGGGTCAGTTCATCCAATGCCTGCGGGTCGCCGGGGAGCAGTTCGAGAATCCGTCTAAAACTCTCCCCGGCCGCGGAGGCGTCCTTGAGGCTGAGTTCGATCTGCGCCTTGCGGCGATAGGCGGCGGCAAGCGTCGCGGCGGGCGCGGCACGAGACGCCGAGATGAGCGCTCCCGCATGGGCCAGCGCCTCCCGCGGTCGGCCCTGCCCGAATTCCAAACCAACGAGCTCCTCCAGCGTCTGCGGGTCGCCCGAAGAGAGCGTGAGCGCGAGCGCGAGACTCTTGCCGGCGGCCGCCGCGTCCTTGAGATCGAGCTCGATGCGGGCTTTCTGGCGGTAGGCCGCGGCGCGCTGAGAGGCGTGAGCACCCCGGAGGCCTTCGACCAAGGCCTCGGAATGGGCCAACGCTTCCCGCGTTCGGCCCCGGGCGATTTCGATCCCAATAAGCTCCCCTAGGGTCTGAGGGTCGCCCGGGACCAACTCGAGGGCTCGCTTGAGACTATTCTCCCCCGCCCCGGCATCGTCGAGCTCGATCTCGATCTGCGCCTTCAGACGGAAGGCGGCCGCGCGATCGGGCGCGGTCGCCGCCCGGGAATGCTCGACCAGCGCCTCGGCAAGAGCCCGCGCCCGGGCCAGCGTCGCGCGCGCCTCCCGCGGGTTCTTGAGCGCCTGGCGGCGGGCCTTGCGCTGGTGCAGTTCGATGATCAGCTTCTGCGGTCCTAAGGCCCCGGGCGCCAGCCCCAGCGCCCGCTCAAGACTCTCTTCGGCCCCGGCCTCGTCGCCCAGTTCGAGCCGGCTGCGCGCCCTCAATTCATGCAGGGCCGAGATGTAGACAGGCACCTGCCCGTATCGCGCCGCGGCCTCCCAGCCCAACTTCTTGAGGCCTTCGGAAGCCTCGAGCGCCCGGTCGCAGTAGGCCAGCGCCTCCCGCGGCCGTCCCTGTCCGAGCCGGAGCCGCGCGAACCCCTCCAGGGCGGGCAGGTGGCCCGGCGTCAGCGCGAGGGCGCGCTCGAGACTGCGCTCCGCGCCGGCCGCGTCGTCGAGCTCCAAGCGCGCCGCGGCGATGTCGGCATGGAGATCGGCCGGAACGGGGTTATCGTCGGCCGCCTCGCCCGCGCCGATGCGCGCCGCGAGCGTCATGATCGCCACGGAGCGCGGCTCCATGTTGCGCGCGTGCCACAGGCTTTGCCGGGCCATCTCCATGTCGCCGAGCTCGAGCCAGATTTTTCCAACGAGATGATAAGCATCCGGCTGTTTCCAGGCCGGGGAGTCCAGGGCGGCGTCCATGAACCGGCCGGCCAGCGCCGCCGCCTCCGCCGGCCGGCCTTGGGTTCGTCGGATCTCGATGAGCCGGCGGAGCGCCTCCAAGTCCTCGGCCTGCGACTCCAGAAGACCCACCGCCGCGGCCTCGCTGAGCTCCGCCGGCGAAGACTCCTGCGATTCCCGGGGGCGCCCGCCCCCGGCCGGGGGCTCCCGGAACCCCGTCCGGCGCAGCTTGACCAGGAGCTGGAGAGCCGGCAGGTCGTCGGTGTCCAAGCGCAGGGCCCGTCCCAGACTGTCGGCCGCCAGCGCGTGATCGCCGATCTCCATCCCGAGTCTCGCGCAGAAACGGTAGGCGGCGGGACGCAGCCAGAGGGGAACCGCCCCCGCGGCCTTCAGCGCCCGCAGGGCGTGGGCCGAGGCCTCCGGAGGCGTCCTCGCGGCCCGGGCCATGTCCTCGAGAATTTCAAGATCCTCTCCGGCCAGTTCCAAGGCCCGCGCGAAACTCCGCCGTGCGCCGGCGGCGTCTCCGAGGTCGAGCCGGATTTGTCCGCCGAGGCGCAGCGCCGCGGCGCGCCGCCGGCGGGATTGGGCGCCCCGGACGGCCTTCTCGGCGAAAGGCAGCGCCTCCTCGGGACGCTCCCGCAGGGCCTCGGCCAGGCCGAAGGCCGCGTCGGCGTCGGCGCCGTCAAGTGCCAGCGCCCGGCGAAACGCTCCCTCGGCGGCGGCGTAATCCCCCAACATAAGGCGCACGTTGCCGCCGGCAAGATGATACGCCGCGCGCCGGGGCTTCTCAAGCCCCGGGACGGCCGCGCAGCGGTCGGCGATGTCGAGAGCGATCCAGAGGAGGTCGCTTCGCACCTTCCGGGTCTCGACGCGGACCTCTTGCGTGAGGGCGGCGCACCGGCCCGGGGTCAAGGCCGCGGGCTCGCCGACCGCCAGGGGCGCCCCGCCCGCGCGGGCCGCCCCTAGGACCAACCCGAGCCAGATCGGCGCGCGAATGGACGACGGCCTCAATTTCCGGCGATGTGGACGGGGCGCTCGGGGCCGTCGGGAGCCCTGCGGATCCGCTCAAGGAAGTCCTTGCCGATCAGGCCCTCGATGGAGCGCGCGTAGGCCGGACGCAAGGCCGCGATGAAATCACGCTTGGCCGACTCCGTGAGCACGACGGGACGCACGCCATTGGCGAGCATCGCGCGCTTGGAGGACTCGTTAAGGGCGATGGTCTCGGCCCGCTCGATGGCGCCGGCGGCGCGGGAGGCGTCCTTGATGAGAGTTTGGTATTCCTTCGGCAGGCTCTCGAGGAATTTTTCGTTGATGTAGGTCATGCTGACAAGATAGGTCGAGTTCGAAAGGTTCATGTACTTGAAGTCACGCTCCAATTGGCCCCGCGCGAAATTCCGCCACGTGATCACGACCGCGTCGAGCGCGCCCGCCGACGCCAGGGCGTTGATCGGCGAGATATCGTGCCGGATCGCCACGGCCGCGGCGCCCAGGCTCGCCACCCACGCCTCGTCGACCGCGTCCCCGAAGACCCCGATGCGCAGTCCCCGCAAATCCTCCGCCTTGCGGATGGGACGGTCCGTGGTCGCCACGCCGCTGGCCCCTCCGCTATAGGTGAAGGAGAGCCCGAGAATCCCGCGGGAACGCATTCCATTCAGCAACTCCTCGCCGACCGGCCCCTCCAGCACGCCTTCCATGTGGCGGTAATCCCGAAAAAGGTAAGGGGCCTCGAAAGCGTGCAGGCGCGGGTCGAGGGCGCCGAGAATATCGGTGAACGAATGCCCCATTTGGGCCTCGCCGCGGCCCACCATGGCCGCGATCTCGGGGGTCGAGGTCGTGCCGTCGCGGGTCTCGCGGTTGGCCGCGGGCATGATCTCGACCGAGATGTCGCCCCGGCTGCGAGTCTCGACGTCTTTCTTGAAATCCTTGGCCGCGATCTCGAAATAGTCGACGTTTTGATGGCCGATGTACCATCGAATCTTGTACTTGGCGGCGCGGACCGGACTCGCGGCCGCTAGAAGAGAAACGACCAGGCCGGCCGCCGCGAATTGGAGTGGAAAGCTCATGTATCCCCCATGGCAAACTACCGTCAACCCTTCTTGTTACTTAGTTTAACAGCAATTCCAGGGGCTGTCAATAGCACGCAACGTAGAACGAGATATTGACAGGGACTCCATTGCGGCTTATGCTATCCTCAGGTTTCCCACGGCAGATGCCGGTACCCAAGAAAAAGGCCATCCTCTTCGAATTGCCCACCTTCCCGCGAGGGGTCATCTCACTCTCGCTGCCCACGGTTGCGGCCTGCCTCAAGCCCTCCTTTACGGTGCAGCTCATCGATCTCAATTTTCATCGTCCCGGCCAATACGCGAAGTTATTGAAAACCGCGGGAGAGATGCATCTCTGCGGCCTTAAGGTATCCTCTCAAAACCTCCCCTATGCCGCCGCGTTCTCCAGCTTGGCGCGCGAAATCCGCCCGGAGGCCAAGATTGTTTGGGGAGGCGAGCTTCCCAGCCTCCTGCCGAAGACCTGCCTCTCCCACGCGGACTCGATCGTCCAGGGCCGCTTCGAACCAGTCGCGCGGACCTTCCTGCGCGATTTCGAAGACGGCGCCCTGCGCCGGGTATACGAAGGCCACGGCGCTTGGCCGCTGGAAGAAGACCCGATCCCGGCCCTCGAATTGGTCGAAAATCCTGAGAATTATCTGCGGTTCATGGGACTTCCATTCGAGTCATCGCTGGGCTGCGGCCAAAAGTACACCTTGGCATCGAGCTGCGGGCGCGGTGGTCCTCGCGCGCGTCACGACCCGGGCATCTTGGTCGCGGCGTAGCTTTTCATCAGCTTGCGGAAACGCCCTTGGAGCGCCTCGGCCTTCTTCGTCCGGGGGGTGATGCCCGGGAGACTTCGCGGCTCGATCGACATAAGGGACAGGTTCAGATCTTCGAGCGCCTTTTGGACCCCCGCGATGATGTTCCAGCATGAAATTTCCAGTTTGGCGGTCTTCCCCCGCTGGACTTCCCAGAACCGGGCGACCCGGACCTCGCGATCCCGGGCCGTTTTCGTTTTGACGTCGGCCGCGGCCTCGGCCACCCGCCGCCGGCGTTCCTCCGCCGTCTTCGGGTTGTAATGGGCTTTAGCCGCCGCGAATGCCTTCTCGCAATGTCGGTCGCGCAGCGGTTCCAGGTAAGCATCGCAAGCCGAGGGCCCATCCCCCGCCAGGACCCGGCAGAGGGGAGCCTTGCCGCAGGCCGCGGGAGACTTCGCCGGGACGGCCTTGCGCGCGGCCTGGAGCTGTCGGCACAGTTCCCCCTCGACCGCGGCGGAGATATCGTCGGCAGCGCCGGCCTGCGAGCAGTCTGCTTCCTGGCCGCGCATGAGGGCCACCATCCAGCGGCACTTGGAACGGCCGCCGTCACTGCCGGGGAGGCCGAGGGCCTCGACCTGAGCGCACGCCTCATCCTCGGCGCCCGGCCCGATGACCGCCTCGCAGGCGCGGTCCAGGGCGGGTGAGGGCTTGTATCCGGTGTGATTGATCAGCAGGTTCCGACACAGGCCGAGGCCTTCAGGATCCCGGCGCCGCGAAGCTTGCGCGATCAGGGACAGGTGGACCGCCTGCGCGCAAACCCCATCGAAACTGAACCTCGAGTCCGCGTACGAACCCTTCTGTTTGCCCAAAGGCTGGCAGGAGCGGTGATCGCGGGCCGCGACCCCCTTGCAAATGAAATGCGATATGCCCAGCACCGTGGCAAGAGGCCCCGCGGGCCGCGGCTGGCCCGTTGAACTCGCGAGTTCCAGAGAGGAGAGGAATTGGGGGGACCGGAACTGCTCCTCCGCCGAGAACGAGGCACGACATCGGGAGCGCACCATCTCGGGGGACGGCATCTCGGGCTCGGCCGCGATCGCCGTCGTCGTCGCTTGCGCCAGGGAATTTAGGAAGGACTCCCACTGAGAGCCGATTTCCGCCGCGAGAGCCGTTCTCGCCTTGACGCACCGCCCCAAGGCGTCGACTAGGTTGGAAGTGTTCTCGTGGAGGGAGTCCGACCGTGCGAATTGCGAGGGCTCGTCCGCGTTCTCGCCCCGCACCGGCCCCGCCGCCACCGCCAGGATCGCGCAGACGAGCCGGCCCGTCCGCCATCGAAGTCTCATGGGTGAATCTCCCTGCCCCCAGTATACCAGAATCACCGGCGACCCGCGCAAGTCATCGCCGAACATAGTAGCATCTATGGCCATGGCATGGAGCGCGCCTCGGGGTCCCGGGGGCGGTAATGCAATCGAGCCGGCCGGGGCGCCGCATCTTCTGGGAACGAGACTTCCGGAGGGACCTCCGGGACGCGCCGGAGGTTCAAACTCTCGGCCTTACCCGTGATTTGGCGGCAGTAGGACTCCTTCGCCTTCTCTCCATAGACTTCACACAAGTCATCCTGAGAACCCATCAGCGCGCCGCATAGGGGGTCTCCGCGGCAGCGTCCGGGATCGCGGCTCTCGTGCGCCTCCCGGAATGAGGCCATGGCCCGGCAGAAGTCCTCGTCAATGCCGAGGAAGGCTTCCTGATCCAAACGGGGGCACGCCTTCAGCCTCCCCCGGTACATCTCTAATTTCATGAGGCAGCCTGACAATTGCATAGGACTGCGCGTCCTGCCCGAGGCTAAAAGAAGCCTGTCGCACAAATCCTCGGCAGGACCCGACCCCGATGAGATCGCCCGACAGAGAGCCGCGGCTTTCCGCCGATCTCGGACGTCCATGCTCTCTCGCAGCAGGCGTTCGCATCGATCCTGCGCGTCCGGAGCCCCAAGGATCAGCGCCCTTCCCAACAGGGCCTCGGAGAAAATCCGCCGGCAATTCCAGACCAGCGGCCGCCCACCCGGAATACGCAGGCTCAGCCCCTCGAGACGGTCGCAGGCCGCGGGACTTTGTTCTCGAACAGCACGGCATCCGTAGTAGTACATCACCGGCGCAAGCACCGATGATAGGTTGAAACCTCTCCGGCTTGCGGGGTCGAGGAGAGCGTCTTGGGCAAGAAGGTCCGGAATCGACGCCGGGAGGCGGCAGGCGCCTCCCGCGGAGGAAGGGACCTCGCGGCGGCCCGACACGGAATCGCCGGCGCTCAAACCGGAGGGCGCCCGGCAGAATGCCAACCCGCTCAGAAGGACTAGTCCGGCCGGCCTCAGAGCCGTCCTCCTCCCGCCTTTTCGGAGGCCTGCCCGCAGATTTTCTCCGCGATCATTTCTCCGGCGAGCCGGTGACCTAAAACATTCCAATGCCCTTCCCCCGTTCGGGTATTTGAAAACCCATGGACATAGGAGCCATGGCGCGAGGCATGCGCCAAGAGCGCGGGCGCCAGAGTCATGACCTCGATCCCGCGCCTGCGGCCGATTTCCGCCATTATCCTCTCGGGAAGGAATAGGTCATCGGCTTTCCATATCTCCATGAATTTTCTCCGAAAGGCCGGATCCGGGTGGACTTGCGCGGGACTGCTTACTGTCACCACCAGAAACCGCGCCCGATGCGCCTGCGCCTCGCGCCGCATCATGACGAGAAGGTCCTCGGTATCCTGCCACGCCCGTTTCCAAAGGGGTAGTCTGGGATTGAGGTAAACGTGACGAGCCCGGTAGTGGGGGCTGGACGGATCATGCGGGCCGGACTGTTCCCAAGGCTGTCGATAATTCCAGGCCTCTCCGGCGGCCTTAAGCACCTGAAGCAGCCGCACTTGATCGAGGAAGCCTCCCCGGGCGGCGGCATTGGTCCGCGGGAGGACTTGCATCTGCGGCCGGGCCAGCTCAACGGCGGATTGGTTCAAGGCCAGACGCCCTTGACGGTCTCTTCTAAAGTACCTCTTTCCTCGCTCCCCGGCAAGCGCATCCATGTTCTCGGTGATGTCGGTTTCCGGGAACATCGCCAAAACCACCACGTCCGGCTGAAAGTCCCACCCCCGCAGCCGCAAAAGAAGGAGCTGCTCCATGGTTGCGTAACCGCGGCAGCCCCAATTCATGACCTCCACGGTCTTCCCCCGTCCGGCCGGACACGCCCGCAGGCGATCGGCTATGACCTGGGGAAAGGCGCTCCCGCGGGGAACTTGCAGGGCCTCCGTGAAAGAGTCGCCCAGGACAAGGACGCGCAGCGTTCGTTCCGGCTTTTTGACCGCGTATTCGTCATCCCTAAATCCATGACGATTGATGCGGACATGCGCCTTTCCTTCCTGCCGCTGCCGGCCCGTCGCGCCGGGAATGAGCGCGACTCCCAAAACCGGATGGGGCTGCCAAAAATCGGGGAAACCGAAGTCTCCCATGCGCAGAACCGTCTCCGCAAGCGCGCAGCCGGCCAACAACCCCGCGGCCGCGAGGGCGACCCTGGTCCTCCCCCTTGCCGAGAGGCTCACTGTCGCGCCGGCTTCGGGGAAGGACTTCCCGCGTCATCGGGGGAGAGTTGGATGTCCCGACGCGCCGGCCGACCCGCGCTGAGTTGGAGTTCATCGGTCCAGGCTCTATGGCCGAAGGCGGAGGCGCGAACACGGTACTTTCCCGGGGGGAGATTCCCGAGCGAAAAAGAACGCGGACCCTGGTTGAGGCGCCGGTCCATCGCTCCGATGTCGCCGGTCTCCAACCCCTCGGACAAAAGCCGCAGGGCGTCCGGCGGCAGACTCGCGAACGCCGACCCGACGAGATCCCCGCGCGCGTCATAGAGGTCGACCCGGGGCGACAGAAGGCCGTAGACCTCATCCGAGGAAGCCGCGGAGCGGAATCGGTCCGCGGCGGGAAACCGGAAGGTTTGAATCGTACCCCCGAACCCCGCCCCGCCCCCCGGGCGGCGTTTCCCAAAACTCAAGACGGCCCGCTCCCGGGCCTTGATCCGGATGTTCCGGGCGGCGATGAAGCGCACCGAGGGACGATCGAATAAATCACCGACCTCCATCAGATAGACGGCGTAATGGCCGGGGGAGACCCTCAGCGACGGTCCGCCGCTGGGCGCCCCGAGGGTGCGGCGAGCGCCGACCCAAGCCTCATGATCTTGAATGAAGGCGAACGCGGAATCGTTGATGCTGGCGGGGGAAGCGCCCGGCCGATTCTGTTCGTCTTGAACCCTGAGCCCGATGATGCTCCGGCGGGCCGGGGCATGGCTCCCGCTGGAGGCCGGAGACGACTCATCGAGACCTACGACCACCTCGGCCGGATCCTGGAGGGCCACATCGATCCGGAAGTCCATGCCCGGAGCGACCCAGAGAAATCGACCGGGCGCCGCGCTCCATGGAAAACCATTCCCGCGCGAGCGCAAGGAGACGCTGTAGAATCCCGGCGCGACGCTGGGCCATTCCAATTCTCCCTTCTCGTCGGCGAAGATATTGATAAATCTGTTATAGGTTTCGCTCAAAGCATCTTCGAGCTCAACCCAAAATAGGCTGCCGCCGGGACGGCCGGGCTCGGCCAGCGACGGCCGAAACCGCGATCCGTCGGGCTTGGTCACGATCCCCCGGAGCGACACGCCGGGCTTGACGTGAAAGACGATCTGAGGAGATCTTTCCCGAGCCAAAACGGCCGGTCCGAAGGCGGACACGAGTTCGGGCATGCTCAGCCGGGAAAGCGCCCAACCGCTGGATGCAAGCCAGAAGGACTGCAGCCCGCAGGGGCCGACCGGAAGCTCAAACCCCCCGCTCCCCGACCGGACCTCCCCGGCCAGCAGGCTCCAGCGGCAGGGCCCGCCCGGGCAGCCCTTCGCATGGCAGACTCCCGCGAGTATGGGCTGCCGGTCAAGGTTCACCGAACCGGTGTCGGGGAAGACGATTCGACCCTTTAGGACTTGGCGTGGCGAAGTCTCGTTGATCGCACGCAGGTCGAGTGGGACAGCGCTTCCCGGTGAGCCGCGACCCACCACGGCTCCGCCGGGACCGGCCGCGACCCATGATCCGTCCCGGGAGACCGTGATCGGGTGCTCCGCGAGCGGCCCGGCCCCGGCATAGGACACCTCCATGGGAGTCAAGTCGAACTCGGATAGGATCTCAAGGCGAATGGTCCCCGGCTCCAAATCGCGAAGACAGAATCGGCCCTCCCGAATTCTGACCAGGCGCCGGGATAAGACCTCGGCGCGGGCGCTCGATGCCGTGATTGGAAACGCGGTCGCCAGGCCAAACGGGAACCCGCCGGAGGGCATCTCGACGTGCGCGCAAATCGCGGCCGCGGGAGCGTCCGCGGCGGAGAAAAGACCCGGCAGGAGGACTAGGGCAAGGCTCTTCAGGGCCCCGCCGGGAACGGGCATCTTCGTCGAGTCGGGACGCTAGCGCCCCTTCTGTCGCGGGGAGGATGGGAGCGCGGTGTCGACGAGGACCTCCCCGCCGGCGAGGGCGTAGCGTCCCGGCCGCAGATTGACATGTCGGTCGCGCCGTCCGGAGGGCCACAAGACCTCGAGGCTCTCAATCCGCTCGGCGGCGCCGAGGCCGAAATACGCGACCGGTTCGCTTTGGACCGCGCCTTGGACCGACCGGATTTCCCTGGCCTGAACACGGCCGTTCGCCCGCAAGAAAAGCCGCGTTCCAAACGCCGCCGACCCATCCGGGTTTTTCGGCGAGAAGGCCGCCATGGCTCCGCCTTGAGAGCTGATGTTGCGCATGACCAGGACCGCAGGGTAGGACCAGCGCAGGCCGGCGGGATCGGCGTTGCGAAGAATGAGGTCAACCCGCCCATCCTGGTCCAAATCGGAAACCGCGACGACATACCCATCCTCCGTGCGGTCGACGCCGGCCAGATAGCCCACCTCGGTGAAAGTCTCATCGCCGTTGTTGCGGAACAAGCGATTCCTCTGATAGCCGGCGAAGGAGAGGCCTCTATTCTGCAGGATTTTCATAACCTTGTTGGGCGGGGTCTTAACCCCGTCGGCCGGCTTTCTCAAGAGATCGACAAGGAACTCGCTCGCATGGTCCCCGTCCGGATCAGCGGACCATAATCCGTTGGCGACGTATAGGTCAAGCAGTCCGTCGTTGTTATAGTCGAGCCATTCCGCTCCGGCCGGCGCTTCTCCCGCCCAACCCACGCCGGAGCGCCCGGTGATATCCTCGAATGAGAACGCGCCGGCGCCCATGCCCCGAGGCCGATGGAGACGGTTGCCCTGGAGCAGCGAGAGGAGGAGCTCGGATCCTGCCGGATCAGCCCCCACGTCCCGGGATAAGAACCGCTGGAGGCGATAGCCGGCGCTAAAATCGATGTTCGTGAAGTAGAGACCCTGCCGTCCGTTCGAAAGGAAATCACCCGCCACGGCCGTCATGCCCCAACCCCGGCTCAAGGGGGGCTCAACTGTCGCGAGAGAGAAGCGGCCGTCCCCCGTGTTGAGGTAGGCGCGGCTGGCTCCTCCGTGGTCATTGACGACCACCAGATCCTGGAGACCGTCCTCGTTGATGTCTAGAACGACTTCCCCGTGAGGGCGATCCGGCTCGGAAAGCTTCCCGGGGATGGCGTCTTCGACCTCGTCAAAACGCCAACCCCCGCCATTGAGATACACGGCCTCATGCCTTAGGTTTGGATCAGGGTCAACCCATCCATCCGTAAAATCCCTGACCCCGGGATAGCCGACGTAGAGGTCGAGCCGCCCGTCCCCGTTGACATCGGCGACGGCCATGCTCATAGGGCGATCATGCCTGCTCACGCGGTTGACCCTGGCTGGAGCGTGTGCAAACCGGCCCCCTCCAAGATTCCGGTAGAACACCAGTTCCTGGTCAGGATCATCCACGAACCGCTGAAGCAGGAGATCCGGCCTGCCGTCACCGTCCATGTCGGCGATCGCCGCGGCCTTGACACCGGCATCCCGTCCCAAGCCGGCCGTCCCCGTGATCTCCCGGAAAGCGGCCCCGGGACCCGCGTTGCGAAAGAGCTTTCCCGGCCCGGAACCCCCGACATAGATCTCGGGCAAGCCATCCTGGTCCAAGTCGCCGACGGCCAGGGCGTAGCCCCCCCGCCGCAGCGCTTCCGCGCGGGCCGCGACCGGGAAACGGTCCAGCCCCGACTGGACCGTGTAATCCTCGAAAACGGGCCCCCGGGAAGTCAGCGTCTCTCCTTGCTTGACGCCGAGGGACACGACCTTAAATCCCCGACCGGCGCGGGAAACCGCGACCTCCAGCCTCCCGCGGTCATTCCGGCGGCTCCCATCGAGTTGGCGCCCTCGCACATCGATATCGAGCGTCAGGAGGACGGTCTGCCCCTTGGGGTCCACCTCCAGGTCCGCAATCGCCAGCTCGACATGTTCCAGGGTGGAAAAGGCGTTGAGATACTCCGAAAATTGGGCCCGGGGCGCGCGGGCAGAACCCTCCATCGGCGCGACCGGCTGCCACCGAAACTCCCGGACCCCATCGTAGTCGCGGCCCGGCTCCAACCGGTGGTCCCAACGGACGACGGCCTGGGAGTCCATGAGCCTGCAAAAGTCATCGGCGCGGCGCGCCAGCCATGCCTTTTTCCAAGGTCGGAGGAGCTGCGCCTCGGCTCTTTGGGCTAGAGTCTCGGCCTCCAGCCACGAGCGTTGACCGGAATGGACCGAGCCCGCGCCGACGGCAAAGACCGCCCATAGGAGAACCCCGCTGAATATTCTCATAATTTTCCCCTCTTTCTCTTTACTCCAACCGCGCGGTGCTTCGTCAGCGCGAGCCTAAGAAAAGGGTAACAGAAGAAGCCGAAACAATCAAGGGGACGATTCAACGACGATTCACCGCCGCGCCGAGACGGAACACGGCCCCCGCAATATCATCATCGGCGTCCATCCGCCTCAGCGCCGCCGCGTCGTCCGCCGCCCCCGCTCGCAATCCGAGGAGCGCGCGGATCGCCGCGCGCTTGCGGAGGAAGGACGCGCGCGGCCCGGCGGCGATGAGGCGGTCGAGGGCCGCGAGGGCGCGGCGCCTTTGTCCGGCGGTTCGAAAGGGATGCGCCATCGCCTCGACCCGTTGGAGGTCCGGGAGTTGGCGATTCAGGGGCCGATCCCGGGCCGGTCCGAACGCCGCGATGAGCCTCGGGAAGAAAGCTCCCAGGCTTGGGTAGCGCTTGCGGTTCGCCTCATATTCCCCCAAGAGCTTCAACAGCCGGGGCATCCGCGGAAAATGCGCGGCGGGTTCATCGCGCAAGAGCCGAGCCGCCGCGGCCTCCCCGATCTCCCGCGCGGTCAGCCGGATGTATACCGCGCGGACGATATTTTCCTTGAAGCACTGGAGCGAGGGCCCCTCGCAGTCAAACGGCAGGCTTCCGTAGGCCTTCGCCCCGCGGGGAATCTCGTCGGAATAGAGGTCCGCGAACAGATCCAGGGTCCCATGCGCGAGTTGGTGCCACGCCGTCACGGGGAGCCGCTCCGTCAAGAAATAGCCGGCGGGGTCGCGCGCCGCGCCGAGGCCGAAAACCGAGAAGAGGTCATACGACCCGTCGTCGCGCAGCCAGACGCTGTTGACCATGCGCTTGGGATCCAAATACGGCGTGCCCATGATGCGGTAGGAGCCCTCGAATGGGACGCCGGTGTAGCGCAGAATGCGATCGGTGACCCGTCGCCGGTCCAAGGCGGCGCGCGCCGCGGTCAGGCCCGGATCGACGAGCGCGGCCCATGGCGGCGCGCGAGCGGGAATACCCGCATCGCGCGCAAAGGCCCGCAGCCCGCTCAGCCAGTATTCCAACGCGGTTTTCCCGCCGGCCGCCGCGGCCAGGTTGTCGTCGATGGGCCGCCCGGGATCCCTTCCCAGATCGGCCGTCAGGCGGTGCACCGTCTCGACCCGGGCGCGGTAGTCGAAGCCGCGCGGGTCAAGCCCGCGGCTTAAACCCAAGACGGCGTGCCCATTCCAGCGCTGAAGGTCGGCGCGCACGCGCCGCGCGTAGACGCCGCCGTGATCCACGAAACCAGCGGGCCAGGGCGGGCCCGCCAACAAAGTCGCGGCGCCCAGCGACTCGAGCCGCGCGTCCCACGCGACGACCGGGGCGGGGCCCGCGCCCCGCGCCCCCACGACCCACAGCAAGGCCGCCGCGCTAAGCCCGAGCATGCGAGTTCGATCCCCGGGCCGGGATATAGAGAGCGCACGGCCGGTCGCTCCGGGAAAGGGCCGCCACCCGCCCGGCCGCGATGGGACGCGGAGAAAATTCCTCGGAACCGGAGTTGGGCATGACGTGGCAGATACGATCGGGCTTCAGACGACGCGCGAGGACGCGGCTCACCCTCGCCAATCCCGCCTCCTCCGCCGGCAGATAGGCCACCAGAGGAAGAGCCGGGTCGGCGCCGTCGAGATCAAAACAGCCGCGCACCTCCAGGCCCAACGGACCCGGCGCGGGCCGCGGCGTCAAGGCCGCCAGTTCCTCGAAGCCCGAAACCGCGCCCACCACTCGGCAGGGCACGCCGCGGCGAGCGGCCCCCCGGACCAGCGCCACGGCCAGCGGGCCGAAGACCAACGGGTGGCCCCGCGTGACCATGACGACCGGACGAGCCCCGCAGGCGAGCAGGGCGACCGCCGCGGCGGCATTCGCCTCCCGCGCCGATCCCCGAAAGCGGACCAGGCGCAGTTTCCCCGGGAAGAGACCGAGGAAGAGGAGCAGGTCGTCATCGATGAGAGGGGCGTTGGCCACGATCGCCGCCGCCGCCGCCAAGGCGCGAACGCCGCCGAGCGTCGCCTGCGCCAACCGCCGGTAGCCGAGGCCGACGATGCAGAGCCCCCGTGCCTTGGAAACGCTCTCTGCGGCCAGCGCCCGCGCCGCCGCCTCGAAGAGCCCGGGAAGCTCCGCGAAATCCGGAAGTTCGGCGGCGTCGGCGGCCGCGAAGCCACGGGCCGCCGCGGCGAAATCGCCGCGCTTAAACGCCAAGCACGCCTCCCAGAACCGCGCCGTCCCGGGCCCGACACCGGCCTCGGCGAGTACGCGCCGGATGGGCTCCCCCCGTCCCAAAATCAGCAGGAGTTCCAGCAGGCGCCGTCGAATCGCGGCGTCTTTGGGCTGGGCGGCATGAGCCGCCTCCCGATCGGACAAGGCGCCCTCCCAATCGCCGAGAAAAAGGCGCGCGCGCGACCTCTGCAGATGGGCCGCGTAGTTTCCGGGATCGGCGGACAGGGCCGCGCCGTAGCTTCGGATCGCCGCCGGCCATCGTTCGCGGCTCATGGCGGCTTTGGCTCGGGCGAGGTGGGCTTCGTGGATTCTCACGCGGCGGGCTCCGCGAGACCCCGGTCGGCCTCGAAGCGGACCGATGCGGCCGATGGCGGCGGGGTTGGGACGTCCGAGCGCTCCCGCGCCGTGACGGCCCCAAGATCGTCCCGGCCCCAACCCAGGCCCGCGCGACGACGCGCCAGCAAGTCCGAGAGCGGAGAGATTCCGGCCACGATGCGGCAACGCACGCCGCGACGGGCGCAGAGGCTCTCCGCCGC
Source organism: uncultured Elusimicrobia bacterium (assembly GCA_964374095.1). Lineage (GTDB taxonomy): Bacteria > Elusimicrobiota > Elusimicrobia > UBA1565 > UBA9628 > CAYJXJ01. The sequence continues at coordinate 20,612 of CAYJXJ010000016.1, read as the reverse complement.
GAGCGCCAGCCGGCTGGTGATGCGGGGGTGCCCCCAGACGGCCAAGCCGACGCGCGATCCCCGGCGTGCCTCGCGGATCAGGGCCTCCGGGCGAGGCCAAGGCCGGGCGCTTCCCACCAGACCCCGCAGCCAGGAGCGGACACGACGTCCCGGAAGTCCGCAAAACACCAGGTCGCAGCGGCCCAACTCGCGAAGGGCTTCCAGCGACGCGTCCGACGCGGGATCGATGCCGAGTCCGCAGATGACCACTTCGCCGGCCGGTCGGACCTTGGAGCCGATTAGACTGGGCATCGGGTAAATAGGTTAAATGGCGCGCCGGCCTGCGAGCGGCAGTATAACAATTCCATGCGGACCACCCAACTTGACCGGCGCCCGGCATGGATTCTCTTCGGCGCGCTGGCCGCGTTCTACGTCGCGGGACGCTGTCCCTCCTTCGGCGCGGGCCTGAGCCCCGCGCTGGTGTTGGCCAGCCTGGGTTGTCCCGGGCCGGCCACCGAGGGGTATCCCATCTTGATCGCCTTGGGCCGGCTCGCCTCCTGGTTTCCCATCGGCGCGGCCGCGGGCAATGTCAACGCCCTCTCGGGATTGCTGCACGCCGCGACGGCGGCCCTCTTATTCATTTGCCTCCGGCGGCAGGGTCTGGCCGCCCTGCCCGCGGCCGCCGCCGCGGGCGCGCTTGGAGTCTGGGGACCGTTTCGCTACTACGCCCAAATCACCGACGTCTGGCCCCTCCTTAATGTGTCGGCCGCCCTCGCGGCGTGCCTGGTCTGGCGGCGGGACGGCGAACATGGCGTACCTTGGGTCGCCTTCGCCATCGCCGTGGCCCTCGGAGCGTTCCATCATCCCCTCTTTCTGACCATCCTACCCGCGCTTCTGACGCAGGCCGGGCGAGCCTCGCGTCCCGGCCTGCGGCGCGCCGCCGCCGTGGGAATCGTGATTCTAACCTTTCCCGCCATCGTGCGGGTTTGGAGCGCGGGGCGCGAGGACCTCTGCTTCACAAAGTCCTTGGAGACCTGCGCGCTCGTCTGGGACCGGCGCATTCTCCTGCCGACGGCCTGGTTCGACGCGGGGCGGCGTCTGGTCCTGGCGCTCGGAGAGATCAACCCTCTGGTCGCCGCCCTCGCGCTATTGGGAGCCTGGCGGCTGAGGCGGTCGGACCGACCGGCTCTCGCCTTCTGGGGCCTCTGGGCGGCGTCGGCGCCGCTGGCCGTGCTGGGAACCGGACCGGCCGGACGACCCGCCTGCGGCCCCGAGTACATGGACACGCTCGCCGCGGCGCGCTTTCTCTTGCCCGGCATCGCCCTCTTCGCTTTGGCCGGTCACGGCGCCGCGGCGGCGGCCTGGCTCCCGCGGCATGCGCTCGCGGGCCTGCTGTTGGCGGCTTCCGCGGCCGCGCCCGCGCTCCGGCCGCTCAGCCTGCGCCGCCATCAGCCCGTCCTCTCGTACGCCCGCGCGGTGCTGGAGAGCGCGCCGCCGCCGGCGGTGCTGGTCGTTTCCTCTCCCGAAACGCACGCGGCTCTGAAGTATTTGGCGTTCGCGGAGGGCCTGGGCCGCGGACGGGAGCTGGTCCCCATGCCCGAGGAGCCGGATTGGCCGGCCTTCATCAAGGCCCAAGGCGGCCTGCCGGTTTACGCCGAAGCCTACTCCGCCCAGCCCCTCGGCCGCGGCCTTGCCGGGTCTTCCGCGTCGGGAGTTCTGCTCATGCTCCAACCTCCCGTGGAAGCCGCCGCCGCCGGGCTGGCCTCGCGCCGCGCCGCGGGGTGGGACTGCTTCTCCTCCCTGCGGGCCGACGACATGCGCCGCTACGGTCCCAACCCGGAAATTTTTCTCATCCCGGCCTACCGCAATATCCTGAAACTTCATCTCCGCCAGGCGTCCCGGGATGACGCCGAAACTTCGGCGGCCCTCGAGGCGCGCCTATCGGCCCTGGGGGATTCGCTATAATCCTCGTGATGCTCGCAGCGGCGTGCGCCTTCCTTCTAATCGTCGGGCCGGCGGCCGCCGCCGGGGCCGCCCCCTCCGGGAGTGGAGACCGGCGGCCCTCCGGGGGCGGCGGCTCCTTAGCCGCCGAAGTCCATGCCGACACCGCGGCCGCCCATGCCTACCTGCGCATCCACAGCGCGCTGATCAACCTCAACGCCGAGCCCCCTCCCCCCCCGAGCCGCGAAATCGAAATTGGGCGCATGCTCTTCTTCGATCCACGGCTCTCCGCCAACGGCGCCGTCAGCTGTGCCACCTGCCACAACCCCGGCCTCGGCTGGGCCGACGGCATGCGGCGCGCCCGGGGCCTCCAACAGCGCGAATTGGACCGCCACACGCCTTCCTTGTTCTATGTCAATCGCAACGTCATCGCCCCGGAGCTCACCTTTTTTTGGGACGGGCGCGTCAGGCGCCTGGAAGAAGCCGTGCTCGCGGCTATCCGAAACCGCCTGGAGATGGACCGCCAGCCCCAGGAGCTCGTCGCGTCCCTCAACCGCATCCCCGCATACGTCGAAGGCTTCCTAGCGGTCTACGGCCCGGCCGGCATCACTCCGCCCAACGTCGCCAAGGCCATCGCCTCCTTCGTCAAATCGGCGGTGCGCCCGGAGGAGACGCCCTTCGACCGCTTCGGCCGGGATCCGAGCGCCCTCACGCCGGCCCAGCAGCGGGGCCTCACCCTCTTCGCGGGCAAGGCCAACTGCACGAAGTGCCACACCGGGCCGTTCTTCTCCGATGACTTCTTCCATAATATCGGCCTTCGCCCCGGACCCGGAGCCGTCGATCCCGGGCGCTACGCGGTGACCCGCGAAGCGCGTTCCTGGAGGGCCTTTCGCACGCCTCCCCTGCGCAACGTCGCGATCACTCCGCCCTACATGCACGACGGCAGCATAGCGACGCTCGCCGAGGCCGTGGAATTCTACGACCGCGGGGGAGACTTCGCCGAAAACCGGGATCCCGAGGTCAAGCCCCTGGGGCTCAGCGCCGGGGAGAAAGCCGATCTGGTCGCTTTTCTGGAGTCGTTGACCAGCCCGCAGCGACCGACGGCGATCCCGACCCTTCCTCCCGAGGAGGCGCCGACCGACGCCCGGACCGCGGGAGTTTGGCTGGAGCGGCGCCTGGGAATGCTGCGCTCAAACCTCCAAAGCGGCGACCGCGCGGCGGCCGCGGCCAACGCCCGCGCCTTTCTCGAGACCGCGCGGGATTGGACGCGGCTGGCATCCCCGCCGTCGGAAGCGCCCGCCGCGGCGCTTGCCCCCCTGGAACTCCAGCGCGCCGCCTGGGACCTCGCCGCGACCGCTGAGTCGGCGGCGGCGCTCGCGGATGTGCGGGACGCTTTCGCGCGCCTGGAGCGGGCCCTGCGAACGGCCCTCAAACCCGCTCCGTGGCCGCCGCCTGCCGCGTTGTCCCGGCATTGCTCAGGAGGCCTGGATATCCGCCGGCTGATCGCGGACGCCGCGTCGGCCGCCGACGCGGACCCCGCCGCCGCCGCGGCCATCGCGGGAACGATGCGCGACACGCTCGCCTATTTCCAGTATCAGGCGCTCCTGCGTCGCGACCCGGCCGTCTGCGACGGGTTGAAGGGGCACCGCAAGGTCTACGCCGGGATCAGTCTGCCCGCCGAGGAAGCCTGCCGGGAGCGCTATCACGAAGACATGCTTGCCTGGGCCCTCGTGACGCGCGATCCGGGCCTTGGGAAATACTGCGAGCTCTCCCTGCGCCGCTCCTACACGGACATGAGCCGCGAGCAGTCCCGCCAGGCCTGCCGTATTCTTACCGCGCGCCGGGAGGACCCCGAGCGGGCCTGCTCGGAGCTGACCCCGCGCTACCTGACCAGTCTCAAGCACGACTCCTGCGTGCAGATGCTCACGCGCCTGGACCCCGCCGTCGATGCGGCCGCCTGCGAGCGGCTCGAGGGAAACCCCACCGATTGGAAGGAGCGGTGCCTGGCCTTCGCCGCTTTCAAGAGAGCGCATCGCGCGCGCGATCCGGGTCTTTGCGGCGGCCATGAGCTCTGCCGCGCGCTGATGGGGGACGCCGCGGGGAGCGCCCGCGCCTGCGCGGGCCGCATCCGGGAGACCCTCTGCCTCAGTCTTTCCCGTCCGGGACCGGGGCCGCGCTGATCCGGCGGCGCGACAGAATCCTGGCGGCGTAAGTCCCGCAGAGTTCCGATCCGCCGCCCATCAGCACCCGGCAGATAATGGAATCCCCGCAACGGGCGCGGTCCCGGGTCGGATAGGCCTTCCGGAAGGCGGCGTTGCCCCGGCAGATCTCAAAATTCACCGGTTCGGTTCCCAGGGCGGCGCAAAGGCTTGAGTCCCCCGTAAGAAAGCGGAGCTCCTTGACGCAGAAGGGCTTTGAGGCCGCGCTTGCGAAATAGGGATCCAGGGCACGGCAGGCGGCCACGGGATCACGGGACAACTCGGCGAGCAGGGCGCAGGCTTTGCGGGTGGAGCTCCTCTTGAAATCGCCGCCCACGGCATTGTGGCGCTCGCAGGCCTTTGCCATTTCTCTGAAGTCCCCCGCGATGCCGGCGCGGCTCATCTGCAGGTCGTAAAAGCTCGAAAGGCAGATGGTATCGTAGGTTGCGGGGCGGTTCGGGGGACCGCCGCCTTGGTAGTGGATGTTCACCGCGAAGGCCTTCAGGGGAGCGCAGGCTTGCGGGCGGTTGGAGGAAAAGGCGAGGCAGGAATAGTACAACGTGGCGTCATCCATCGAGAGGGTGTCGCTCGATGCGGCCAGCGCCGAGGTCAATGGAGGCTCCGCGGCGCCGGAGCCGCCTGGAAAAAAGACCAGAAGGAGGCCCGCCGTCAAGCCTCTCATCGGGGCCCGCGGGTCCGGGGGGCCACGAGCGCGCAGGCCTTGTCGCGTATGCGGGCCTCGGCCGAGACCGCGGCCGCGGTTCCCGCCCCGGCCAGCGCCAGGCAAAGTTCGTCTCCCCGGCATAACGCGACATCATGGGACCGGCGCGCCTGGAGGTAGCTCGTCAGGCTGCGGCACCGGGCGGCGAGATCGGTCGAGTGCATGCCGATGGCCGTGCATTGCTTCATGTCGGTCGGGGCGTAGACTGCGAAGAAGCCCCGGCAGCCTTCGACCTGGAAAACAGGCAGGAAGCGGGGCGCCAGGTTTCGACAGATCTTCACGGTGTCGTCCAAATTGGCGATGATAATCGAGCAAACTTGGGCCGAGTCCCCGGGCTCAAGGCGGCGGTAATTATAGTCCAGCGTCCCCCGGCACCTGACCTCCATGTCCGGAGATCGGATCATCAGCGCTGCGATCCACGAGTATTCTAAGAAATTCCCGACGCAATAGAACTCGGCCGACGGCTGGAGGCCTGCCTCGATCACCCCCCGCACGCCCCGAAGCGCGGAACAGGGCCTCTCATTTCCCGCCCCCAACGCCGAGTATATCCTGGCAATAATGGCCTCCTGGAGGATGCTTGTCCTGAGAAGCCGCTCGGTTTCGGGAGAGAATCGACCGGTCGCCATCCCCCGCAGGAGACCTTCAAGGGAAAAGCTGTCCCAGCATCCGTGCTCCGCGGGTCCCGGCTCCGGCGGCGCGCTCGGGGCTTGGGGATTGTTATATGCGGCCGGAGACGGCGCTGGAGGAAGCGCCGCCTGGGGGGACAAGCGGCGCGGGAACCGCCGGGCGGAGGGCGGCGCGTCCGGGGGGAGCCGGGGCTTCTCGATGGCGGGAAGGCTCGTGGTCATGGATTCCAGAAACGCGACGAGGTCCTGTTTCTCGCCCGCATTGAGGCCGATGGGATGACTCCCCCACCCCGATACGTCCCCGCCACGGTCGTAGAAGTCCACCACGTCGCGCAGGGTCTTGAGGCTCCCATCGTGCATATAGGGAGCCGTCCGGGCCGCGTTGCGCAGAGACGGCGTGCGGAAGGCCCGATACGTCGTCGCATCGGGCACGACCGCGTAACGCCCGAGATCATCGGCGCCCGGACGCGGTTTTACGGCGGTTTGATGGAACCAGTGATCCGTGAAGGACGGGCTGAAGTGGCACTGAACGCAGCGCCCCTTGCCGGTGAAGAGGACCATCCCCCGTTGCGCCGCGGGCGACAAGGCCTCGGGATCATCGCGGAATCGGTCGAAGGCGCTGTCCATGGGGGTCGTCAAGGTCCTCAGGAAGGCGGCGAGGGCGCGTCCCACGTTCACCGCGCTCACCCCTCCCCCCGCTCCTTCGCCGTAGATGCCGCTGAAGAGCCGGTCGTACTCGGGCACGGCCGCGAGCGCGGCCACCAAGCCCCGCAGGTCCAAGCCCATCTCGTCGGGCGATTGGATCGGGACGAGGGGCTGTTCCTCGAGGCGCGAGACCCGGCCATCCCAGAAGAAGAGCTGGTTATCATCGACGTTGAGGAGGCTCAATGTATTCCGGCGCAACGGGGATTTGCCCGGGGGATGGGCGGTCGGCAGGCCGTCCGCGAAGGCCTTCTCCGGCGCATGGCAGGTCGCGCAACTCATGGCGCGGCCGGCCGAGAGCCTCGGGTCGAAGAAGAGAAAGCGGCCGAGGTCGGCCTCTCCGGGCAGCGCCCGCGGCACTCTCTGAAATTGCAGCTCCGGGTGACGGTCGATGTGCGCGAGGGCGCGCGCGATCTCCGAGCCCGACGGGAGTTCTCCGGCCGTCGCGGGCCATGCCCAGAGCAGCGTCAGAATCAGCAATCCCGCCCCCGGCCTCATTCTCCCCCGAATGGCCGCGCACCCGAAGCCGCGCCGCCCCGCGCCAGCCGCTCGCGCAGAGCCCGCGCCCGAGGCCGCAGGGTCTCCCCCGCCGGACCGGCCGCCGAGAGGGTGCCGTCAAGCGCGTCCAATAGGGCCGGAAACCGCCCGGCCAAGCCGCGGCGGGAAAGCAACCCGCAGTAGCTCCGCGCGATGCGGGCCTCATGGGGCCGGCAGGAGGCCGGGTCGGAGCCGAATAGGGTCACGCAGTAGGCGGAATCGCCGCACAGGGCGGGATTTCGCGCGCGCCGGGCCTGATGGAAGGCGACATACCCCAGGCACCGCTCATTGACCATGGGATCCTTGAGCGCGGGGCAGACTCCCGCGTCGCCCGACACGAAGCGCAGCATATTCGGGCAAGTCTTGGCGATCGAGGCATTGTCGAAATACGGCGCAAGGCGCGAACAGGTCGCGGCGGTGTCTCCGGAATGCCCGGCGACGATGGCGCACGAGCGCGCAAGCGTTTCAAGCTTGAAGTCGCGGTCCCCCGCCTCATTGCGCTTCACGCACAGCCCGGCGACCTCGGGGCTGTCTTCGGCGATCGCCTGGGCGATGCGCGCCTCGTAGAAGAGAGTCTTGCACAGCAGGTCCTGGGAAACCGGTTCCACACCGCGTTCCCGGCGAAAGGGGATGTCGATGGGGGCGAGCTCGTCGCAAACGGACGGATCCGAAGCGGTGTAGGCGCGGCACAGGGAATGGCGTTCCAGATCGGAGCCCACCCGCTGGAACAGCATTTCCTCAAGGCTCTCCGGCAGACGCGCCTCTCGAAAGTCCCGCAGCAGGACGCCCACGCTGAAGGCATCCCGGCAGGCCTTCTCTCCGCCGCCCTCCAGCCTGGCGGCCAACCCCTCAAGCTGAGCCAAGGCGGCTGCGGCTTGCGCGGCGCGCGCCTCGTGCCGGGGCGAAGGGGATCCGCAGGCGGCCTCGCCCGCGCCCATCAGGACCCGGCAGATGGGATGTCCCCGGCAGCGGCCCGCGTCCCGGCGAAGCCAAGCCTTCCGGAACGCCGCCGCGCCCTCGCAGAGCTCCCGCGCCGCGGGCTCCCCGGCCAAGGCCTCGCAGCGGACGGGATCACCGAGAAACATGCGCAGCTCGGCTGCGCAGAACCGCGCCGCGGCCCCGCGCGCGAAATACGGCGCCAGCGCGGCGCAGGCCGTCTCCGGGTCCTCCACCAGTTCCCCCATAAGACCGCAGGCTTTGGACGCGACCGGCTTCCCAAAGCGGCCATACCCGATCGCCTCACGCCCACGGCACGCGGCCGCGAAGGCGGCGGGATCGCGGGTGATGGCGGCCCGCGCCATCGCCAGGTCGTGGGTGTGGGAGAGGCAGAGGAAGCCGTAATCCTCGGGCCGGCGCGAGGAGGCACGGTCCTTGCCCCGGTCGTCCAACCCTGCCGGGAAACCAGCCAGTTCCCTGCACACCGCCGGTTCGTCCCGGGCGAAGGCCCGGCAGGCCGTGAAGATTTCGAGGGTGGACAGCGTTGGGGAATTGGCGTAGACCGCCGTCGAGACCGCCAAAATGGCAGAAAGGGTATCCACGGGATTGGAATCAGCGGCTGCCGGAACCCCCACCGGCCTTGGCCCCGCGGCAAGTTTCTACGGAGGCCCGCAGGCCCGCGGCCGACTCCACAAGAGCCTTCAAGCCGGAGCGCGACAAAGCGGCCCGTCCCAATTCCCAGGCCTTGCGGTCGGCCGCCGCCAGGCACCCCGCGGCGGCGCCGGGGGATCGCCGCAGGTGCTCGAGGATGTCGCGGACGGCGGCGGAGTTGGCCGCGACGCCCTCACGGTCCCGGCCCCGAATATTGAAGTCGATCATCTCCAAACGCCGCCCGATCCAGGCCAACCCCTGCTCCGGGCTCGAGGGTCCCGCCTGCGCGGGGAGGACCGGAGCGGCCACCTCGACGGGTTGGGCGCTGAGCGCCTGGAGGAATGCCACGAGGTCCGACTTTTCGGACTCGGTCATTCCCAGGGGCTTGATGGTCGGGTCGCGGCCCGCGGCCTCGTCCCCGCCGCGGTCGTAGAAGTCGACGACCTCGCGCAAGGTCCGCAAGCTCCCGTCATGCATGTACGGGGCGGTCCGGGCCACATTGCGCAGCGGCGCCGTTCGGAAGGCCCGCCAAGCGCCCGGCTCCGGATCGACGGCGTGACGGCCGGGATCCTCCACGCCGGGCAAAGGCCGCAAGCCGGTATTATGGAAGAGGCCGTCCGAGAAGCCCGGTCCGGCATGGCATTGGCTGCAGCGGCCCTTCCCGGTGAATGCGACCAGCCCGCGTTTTTGCGCCTCATTCATGGCCGCGGGGTCCTTGCGCGAACGGTCGAAGGGGGTGTCGCCAGGATGCATCTGCGAGCGGACGAAAGACGCGATGGCCTTGGCGATATTGCCGGGAGTGATCCCCGCCAGGCCGTAGACCGCGACGAACTGGGGCGCATAATCGGGGATCGTGTTCAACTCCCGCACCAATTCGCCGGGCTCCCGGTTCATTTCCATCCGAGAGCGCAGCGCGGTTGACACCGCCTCCTCGACCGACGCGGCGCGGCCGTCCCAGAAGAGCAGCCGCCCGCCGTGATGGACGTTGAGCAGAGTCGGCGTGTTGCGGGATGATTCGGCGTGTCCCTGACCCCGGGCGCGGGGCAGGCCGTCGGTCCAGGCCATGGCGGGATTATGGCAGGTCGCGCAGCTCATGGCCTTGTTTCCGGAGAGGCGGGGATCAAAGAAGAGCCGCCGGCCCAACTCGATTTCGCCGGCCGACGGCGGGTTCTTCTTGTCGGAGGCTCCCGGGACGGGGGGTTGACCAGATGCGGACGCCGCCCCCGCGATCGCCGCCAAAACCGAGACGACCCGCATTATGCTCACGTTCCCCCGGGGTCCCATCCCCATGGAGTCTATCACCGGCGTGCGTCCTTGTCAACACGGGCCCATTCTGCTAATGTCGGACCATGCCTTGCGCCAACGCAATTCCTCATGGCGCAAGGCAAGGCGCGCTCCCGCGCAAGGTACGCGCCGGTCCCGTCGCGGCGACCCTGCGCCGCCTGGTCCGTGTCGGCTGGGATTCGGAGGACTCCAACTTGGCCTGCCTAGTGCGGGGAGCGGGACTCTCCCCCGCCCCAGCGACGCCGGAAGCGCTGGCGGCCGCCTTCCCGATCCCCGAAGCGGCCCGCGATATACTCTCGGCCAAGTCCTTCATCGTCGGTGGAACCCCGGAGCGGGCCGTCGAAGCGCTGGGCCGCCCCGGCCTGCGCGCCCAGGGTCTGCCGGCGCGAACCTGGCTCGGCCAGGCATTGCTCTTGACCGGACGCTGGCGGCAAGCACGCGTCGTCCTTGATGCGGCGGTGAAGATCGACGCCGGCTATCCCTGGTCATGGTTCTTCCGGGGAGCCGCGCGCCTGGCCCTGGGCGACGCCGCGGGGGCCCGCGCGGACGCCCGCGCCTTCGAACACCGAGGCGGCGGCCCGGCGGGGGCCGCGCTCGAAGCCCTGGCGCAGTCCTCGCAAAAACGCTGGGAGCCCGCGCTCGCGGCCCTGGCGAGGGCCGCGCGCCTGCGTCCGAGCCGCTCCTGGCCGAGAGTCTTGACCGCCGAAATCCGGCGCGCCAGCGGGGATCTGCCCGGCGCCCGGATCGAGCTTGAGAAAATCGCCCGGCGCTGGCCCGGCGCCAAGGCCCACCTCTCGCTCGCCCGCGTCTATGAAACCCTCGGCATGATCAAGCCGGCCCTGGCAAGCGCCGGACGCGCCGTGAAGCTGGAGCGGTCTCTCGAAAACGTCCTCGAGAAGGCGCGTCTGCACGCGTCCTGGCGCGAGTACGACGAGGCGGTGCTTGGAATGACCGAGGCTCTTCGCCTGCTCCCCGGAGACCCCGACCTCCACTTTGAGCGGTCCCGCACGCTCGCGGCCGCGGGCCGCCCGGCGGCCGCCCTGACCGACGCGCGGATCGCCGCGCGCCGCAAGCCCGACGCCACGCGGCGCTACTGGCTCTGCCAGGCCGAGATCATCAATGGGCGGGGCCTGCGCCTGCCGTCCGGGCTCGACGCATCCGACCGCGCCTTCCTCCAAGGCTACTCGGCGCTCAAAGACCGCCGCTTGCGGACTTCCGCGGCATTCTTCGACAAGTCCCGCTCACTCGCGGGCAGCGAGACCCAGCGGCTGCGCTCCGGCTTCTACGCCTCGGCCGCGGCCCTTCTCCAGGGGCCCGCCCCGGCGCCGGAGGTCCGCGTCATACTGGCCGGACTCGGGGTCAACCCCCCTTATTCCGCGACGGCCGAGGCCCTCCGGGCTCTCTCGGGCTGCGACGTCATCTACAACAACATACCGGGGGCCGAACTCGCCGATCTCCTCTACCTGCTGGCCCCGCGCCTGCGCCCCTTGGCTTATCACCAGGAGAGGGACGAGGACTTGCTTTGCCGGCGCATGCTGGCCGCCGCGTCGCCCGGACGGGTGGTGGGATTTGCGACCCGCGGCAACGCCTTGATCTACGGCCCTCTGGGCGCCCGCCTGATTGCGCTCTGCCGGTCGCGAGGAATCGAATGGCGCTGCATGCCCGCGGTCAGTTCCGCGGACCTCATCGACTGCCTGCACGGGGCCGGGCGCCGCCGCCTGCGCGGCGGGGTGGTGCTTGATGGAGACGCGGTCGTGCCCTCGGCCCAGTGGAACGCGGAGGTCGGCCTGACCGTCTATTTTCGATCTCTCCTGGACCGGACCCAATGGTCGCGCTTCTGCCGGCTGCTCATCCGCCGCTACGGCCCGGCGCGGCCCTGCTTGATCTTCGATCATAAGATCGTCCAGGAACCCTCGCGTTTGCCCCTGGCCGGACTTCGGGCCCATTACGAGCGCCTCGGCCCGTCGGCTCTCCTTCACGTCCTGGGGAGAGACGCATGAAGACTCGGCGCGGCCGCCTGATCCGCCGGCACGGGCCGGACCGGGAATGCCTGGTCTTGCTCGGGCTCGGCACCGCGCCGGGCTCCCATCTCACGGTCGAGACCCTCCAAGCGGCGCGTCTCTGCGACCGGGTGTATTGGGAAGGTCTCACCTCCGGCGAAGACGCCCTGCTACGCCGCGCCTTGGGTCCGGGCGTCCCGCGCCGGCTGCCGCCGGGGAGCGGCGCCCGCCGAGCCGTGATCGGCGCTCTGCGGCGCGGCCTCCGCGTCGGGCTGGCCACGCCCCTCCACCCCTTGGTTTGGAGCGGCTTGGCCCCGGGGTTGGTGCTCCGCTGCCGCCGCTCGCGGACGCCCTGGGAAAGCCTCGGGGCGGTGCTCCCGGCCACGGTCGGCGTGGCGGCCGCGGGCCTGGCCCTGGGAGTCGGTCCTCTCGGGCTCCAGTGCGTCGAGGGATGCTTCCTCGCGGAGCCGGGGTGGACCCTCTCCCGCCGTTGGCCGACCGTGGCCTATTTCCAGGCGCGGCGGGACTTCTCGGCCTGGCGGCCCGCGCTATCGCGCTTGGGCGCGGTCTACGGCAAACGGACCACAGCCTTGCTCTGGCGTCCCGGGCGCGCGCCGCGGCGCCTGGCGCTCGAGCGGCTGGTGAGCCTCGCTCCTCCGGCCGGGATCGCGCTGGTCTGCGTCGAGCCGCCCGGATGACGGCGTTGGTCTTGGGAGGCACGGGCTTCATAGGCTCCCGGCTGGTGGCCGCGCTGTCGAAGCGGCGCTGGCGGGTGGCGGTGGTGTCTCGTCCCGGGAGCCGCCGCCGGGCCGCCCTCGGCGGGCTCGCGGGGGTTTCGGTCCTCGATGGGGATCTGACCGAGCGGGGGAGCGTCGGCCGCTGGGTCGCACGCCGGCCGGCGGACTGCGTCTTCTCGCTGGCGCGGACCAAGGACGCGGCCGGTCGGCGCGATCCGCGGGCGGATGTCCGCTGGAGCCTCGAGCTGGCCGCGGCGCTCTCCGGGTCCCGAAGGCTGCGGCGCTGGGTCCGGACGGCCTTATGGCGCGGGGGGCCGCAGGAGGCCGCGGTCGTCCCGCTCTTAAGAGACAAATACCGGCTGCCCGTCGCGACGCTCGATCTGAGGCGGGTCTATGGCCCGGGGCAGGAGCCCACCGACCTCATCCCCACGATCCTGCGCCAAGCGGCCGCGGGCGCGGCGGTCCTCCAACTGGCCTCCGAGCCGGGCGACTCCGGCGCGCAGGACTTGGTCCACGTCGACGACGTGGTCCGGGCCCTGCTGCTGGCGGCATCCGCGCCGGACGCCGTCGGCAGAACCATCGAGATCGGCTCGGGCCGGGTGCGCGACCCGCGGCAGACCGCGGCGGAGGCGGCCCGCGTCCTCTCCAGGCTCGCGGGGCGGACCCTGAGCGTGCGTTGGCGAGGCGAAGCCGCCGGCGGGGAGGGCTCCCCCGCGGATATCTCGCAGGCCGCGGAATGGCTCGGCTGGCGGCCCCGCGTCACGCTGGCCGCGGGGCTGCGGCGGCTGTGGCGGGATCGCCATGGCATGCGCCCCGCCGGTCGGGGAGCAGCTCCTTGAGTCCCCGGGCCACGATCTCACGCACGAGCTCCGAAACGGGGCGGGCGCGGGAAGGGTAGTTTCCCAAGGCCCGCAAGGCCGCTTCCACGTCGCGGCGCGCGCTTTCCGTCCCTCCCAGCGTCTTCCAGACCGCGGCGCGCGCGAGGAGGGACCGCCAGCCGCGCCGGTCCAGCTCGACGGCCTGGCCGAGCAGCCCCAGGGCCCGCCGCGGCCTCCCCGCGCCCAGTTCCGCCTCGCCCGCCCACTCCAGGATCCAGGCCGCCTTCGGATCGAGCCGCGCGGCGCGCCGGAGGTCCCGCGCCGCGGCGGGCCAGTCCCGCCGATCCAAGTGGAGCCGGCCGCGCCAGGCCCAGGAATTGGCGTAGCGGGGCTCGATAGCGATCGCCGCCGTCAGTTCCCGGATGGCCCGGGCGCGGAGGCCGGAAAGCCCGAGCGCCCGCCCGAGCCACGCCCGCGCCCACGGCCAATCCGGCCGCAAAGCCGCGGCTGGCTTGAGCTCGCCCAGCGCTCCCGACAGGTCGCCCGCCTCCAGGCGTCCCAAGCCGCTCCAGGCCAGAGCCCGGGCGTCATGCGGGACGCGCGCCAGGTGCTCCCCGAGCGACGCGGCGGCGCGGGGATCCCCCCCGGGCTGGAACCAGGAGTACTTCGGGTCCCGGCGCAGGGCCTCCTCGCCGGCGTCGAGGGCCTCCCCCACGCGGCCCAGGTCTCGGAGCGCGAGCAAGCGCTCCTGGTAGGTCCAGCCGTAGGCCGGGTCCAAAACACACGCCAGATCCAGATCCCCCAAGGCCGCCGCGGGGTCCCCCAAGGCCCGGCGCGCCCCGCCCCGCCAGGCGTAGCCCATCTCGTAGTCGGCGTCAAGGGACAGCCCGCGGTCGAAGTCCGCGAGGGCCGCCGCGGGTTCGCCGGCGCGGCGCCGCACCTCGCCCCGCCAGACATGCAGCCAGCCGCAGGCGGGGTCGATGGACACCGCCCGGTCGATGGCGTCTCGGGCCCGCGCGCCGCGACGCTCCGCCATGAGCGCGCGCGAGAGGTAGGCCCAGACCCAGGCGGCGTCGGGCCGGAGCTCGAGCGCCGCCTCGAAATCCCGAATCGCCCCGGAGAAGTCGTTGATCTCCGGCGAGCGCCGCAAGTCTCCCCGGTAAGCGAGCATCCAATAGGCGCGGGGATGGCGTTTGATGAAATGACCGGCCGCCTCGTGCACCCGCCGCCGCGAGCGGGTCCGCGGGTCCCCCGCGGCGAAGCGGAAATAGGCCGCTCCCTCGTCGAGGCGGATGGCCGCCTCGCCGTCGGCGACGAAGCCCTCCCGGTCCCCCAAGCGGCGGCGCACGTCGCCCCGGAATTGGTGCAGCCAACCCTCACGCGGCTCCAGGGCCAGGGCCGCGTCGAGATGCCGCAGGGCCTCGGCCGATTCGCCCAGATCCTCCCGGGCCAAGGCGGCCGCCACGCGAGCGAGGGCCAGGGGCTCGCGCTCGAGGGCCGCCTCGGCGTCGCGCAGGGCCGACCGCGCCTTGCGGCGGGCCTCGGCGGTCCGGGCGCGGCGGCTGATGCCTCCCGGCGCCAAGCCCAGCGCCGCTCGGGGGACGCGGGCCAGCTTCCCGAGGGCTCGCCACGCGCGCCACGGTGTCCGCCCCGACTCGAGGGCCGCCGCCCGGTCGGCCTCGCGGCGAGAGGCCGCGCCCCCGGCCTGCCGCAGTTCCGGCAGGCGGACTCCCGACTCCCAAGCGCGCATGGCGCAGTGCCGACGGAAGCCGTAGCGCGAGGAACGCCCGCAGCTGACCAGCCGCTCCAAGTCGGGGACGACGAGCCACTCTCGGTCCGTCACGCCTCCCCCTTGGCCCCCGTGGACTCGATGGCCAGCGCCGCTTCCAGATCGCGCTTGGCCTCCTGCGGCCGGCCCAGGGCCCGGGCCGCCTTGGCCCGGACCAGCAGAGCCTCCGATTGGCGGGGATTGCTTTCAAGAGCGGCCCGCGCGTCCGCGTGGGCGCCCTCGATATCGTCTCTCGCCAGCCGGAGCTTGGCGCGCAGGACGTAGACGCGGTCCCTCACGCAGTCGCGCTCGAACTGGGCGTCGCAGTCCTCGAGACCGAGGAGATCCGACGGCGCCGGCGCGCCCTCCTCCAGCAGCCGCACCGCCGCGTCCAGATCGCTGGCGGCCCCGTCGAAGTCCTTCAAGTGGCGGCGTGCCTCCCCGCGCAGGGCGAAGGCCCAGGGCGCCCGCAGGCCGCGCCCCAGGGCGCGGGACAGGGAGGCGTGGGCGGCCGCGGGGTCGCCGGCCCGGAGCGCGGCCTCCCCGAGCCGGAAATCCTCCCGTCCCGGGGGCCAGGCGGCCGGAACCCCCGCGGCGGGACCCACCCGCAGCGAGAGGACTTCGAGGACGGCGAGGTCCTTGAGTATGCGGAATAACTGGCTGTCGAGCACCTCCCGCGGCAGGTCGCAGGCGCGGGCCAGATCTTCCCTTATGGCCCCGACGCTGCGCCTGCCGTCGATCAGATCGAACATGCGGAGATAGCAGCCCGGAAGCAGCCGCCGCGGATTGGCCGCGTCCGCCTCCGCGCCCGCGGCCGGGTGGACCGCGAAGCGCACCCGGCGGATCGGCCTCAGCAGGCCGCCGGACGAGGAAGGAAGAAATCCGATGGCGGTCTCCGGGCGGACCCGCCAGCGCGGGACCCAGGCGTCGCGCAGTCCCCGCAGGGCGGCCAGGCGCCTGCGGCGCCGCGCCCCGGCCCCTACGGGGCGCTTGAGGAATCCCGTTTCCACGATCGCCAGGATCTGGCGGGTCCAGCGCTTCAGCTCGAGCTTGGTCCCTTCCCACTGCCACGGGTGCTCGGTGCCGCTCGAGCCGAAGGCGAGGGTCTGCGAGGTGTAGAGCCGCTCGAAATAGTAGGTCAGCCCCGAGGCCACCGCCACGAAGGCGAGCTTGTCGTCGAGGTCGAGAGGGCTCGACACCGCCAGCGCGCGGCGCGCCACCCCCCACCAGCGACGGGCGTGGGGGTCGTGGCGGTACCAATAGCGCGCCAAGCCCAGGAAGGACCCTCCGACCTCCTTGCAGAAACGGTCGTAGTCATCCCACAGCTCCCGGCGGCGATCCGGGTCCTCCTGGCGCCAGGCCGTGTTCAGCGTGTAGGCGGCC
The DNA here is from genome assembly GCA_964374095.1 of uncultured Elusimicrobia bacterium. GTDB lineage: Bacteria > Elusimicrobiota > Elusimicrobia > UBA1565 > UBA9628 > CAYJXJ01. The sequence continues at coordinate 4,331 of CAYJXJ010000016.1, read as the reverse complement.
CGGTGCCCCGACAGGTGCGCCATCATGACGCCCGAGGAGAGCAGCGGGTCGATGAAGAAGGCGGAATCCCCGGCGGCCAGCCAGCCCTCGCCGCAGGCGCGGCTGTTGAGGTAGGACCAATCTGCGGCGGTGAAAAAATCCTTCTCCGCATCGGCGGGGTCCAGGCCTTTGAGGACATGGGCATCCTTGAGCAACGGCCAAATTTCCCGGCACGATTGGAGGGACTTCATGAAAAACGAGCGCATGTCCCGCACCGGGCGCCTGCGGACATGGTCGGCTTTGGCCACGAGGCCTACGGAAACCATGTCCGGCGACAACGGTATATACCAAAACCACCCCGCGGGCACCGAGCACACGAAGATCTTGGTCTTGTCGGGGTGACCCTGGTAGCGGTACTTCCAGCGCGCCCCGCGGAAATAGGCGTAAGCCGCCACGTTCTTGAGGTCGGGACGGTACGCCCGCGTGCGCTTGAGCGCGGCGAGGAACCCGGCCTGCCCCGAGCAATCCGCCAGCAGCCGGCAACGGAGTTCCCGACGACCTCCGTGCGAGCCCCGGATCGCGACCCCCCGAACCGCCGTCCCCTCCGTTATCGGCTCAACTGCGGAGGTTTCCATGAGGACCTCCACGCCCAGCGATCGCGCGTGCTCGAGCAGTATCTGATCGTACCGCGACCTCAGCACCTGCCACGAGAATTCCGTGTCCAGGGTCCGCCCGTAGCGCCGTATCATCTCGAGGTTGAGGTTGTTGAAATCGGCGTCCCAAGGCTTTCGATCCTTCCCCCAGACGAAGACGACGCCGATCTTGCGCGGGAAGCCCTCGGAATTGATCTTGTCGTAGACCCCCAGCTCCTTGAGCACCGGCACGCTCCCCGGGAGCAGGGATTCGCCGATGCGGTGACGTGGGAAAGCGGACTTCTCCACGATGAGCACGCGGGCTCCCGGGTTGTATTTCTTGACGAGCCCGGCCAGCGTGGAGCCGGCCGGACCCGCGCCGACGACGATCAGGTCGTAGTCTTTGGGCATAGGCTCTCCAGGCGGCCGAGATCCTCGGCCGCGGCCGCGGGTTCGCCCGCGGCGCGTTTGCCCTGGGCGCGCAGCCACAGGGCCGGGAGGCTCGCGGGGTCCAGGGATTGCTCAAGCGCCCGGCTGGCGTCCTCCACGGCCCCCGCGAAATCCCCGGACTTCAGACGTAGCCAGCCGCGGGTGAGCAGGTCCTGCAGTTCCCGGGGCCGGACCGCCGGGCCATAGAGCCGCAAGGCCCCCGCGTAATCTCCCTCCTCCAGACGCCGGGCCGCCTCCGGCCGGGCCGATCGGACCCTCCCCGCCAATACTTCCGCGCTGAAGAAGGATTGCGGCGGGCCGCCTCCGTGGCCGCTTGGCCCGCCGCGAGATCGAGCGGAGATCCAATGGTCATGGGGCCGAAGCTCGAGGGCGCGCGCCCAATCCGCCGCCGCGTCCCGCGCGCGCCCCAAGGCCGAGAGGGCCTCGGCGCGCCAGCACAACGCCTCGGCGCTGCGAGGTTGGAGCTCGAGGGCGCGCTCCAGGTCCTCCAGCGCGGCCCGCGGCCGGCCCAGATAGAGACGGCAATACCCCAGGCCGGCCCAGGCCCAGGAGAGGCCCCGGGCCCGGATCACCGCCGCGAAATCCGGCATGGCCGCCCGACAGTACCCGAGCCGCCGCCGGGCCTCCCCCCGCCACAGCCGGGCCCAGGAATCGGACGGCCTCAGCGCCAGAGCCCGGTCCAGGTCCGCGCCGGCCCGGCGGTAGTTCTGGAGGATGAGTTCGGTCTGGCCGCGCCAGGCCCAGGCCCAGGCCGCGCGCGGCCTGTGGGCCAAGAAAAAATCCAAATCGTCCAGCGACCGCCGGGCCGCCGGGTTCGGGTGGCTCTGGCTGATGCGGTGCTCCACCCACACCCCCGCGCGGTCGATGGCCGCGGCCGCCTTGAGAGCACCCCCCGCTTCGCTCCAGAGCGACCGCCGCATGCAGGCGCGCGCCAGGGGGTAGAGGGTGGTCGGGTAGTAGGGGTTGAGCTCGCGGGCCCGCCGCAGCAGCGGGAGAGCCGCGGTCTCCCGGCCCTGTTCCATATAAGAGATCCCGAGCCAGGACGGCCCGCGGTCGTAGTCGGGCAGAAGGCGGACGGCCCGGCGTAGGTCGGCGAGCGCGGCCCGGTCGCGCCGGAGCACGAACAGGGCGCGGCCGCGCCAGGAGAGCGCGAAGCCTTTCTGCCAGGCCGGACGGCGCGCGGCCAGCCGCACGCAGCGCCCCAGGTCCGCGGCCATGGAGCGGTCGCGCAAATCCGATTTGGCGCGGGCGAGGAAAAGCCCGTGCAATTCGCATTGGGGGTCCAGCTCCCAGGCCCTCGCGAAATCCTCGGCCGCGCCGCGGAACTCGGCCTGATACCACCGGCAAATGCCCCGCACGGCGCGGGGCCACGCCCAGCCCGGCGCCAGCGCCGCCGCCAATTCCAGGCGGCGGCCGGCATCGGCATACTCCCGGCGCATCTCGAGCGCCATGCCGGCAAGAAGCTCCGCCCACGGGCAGCTCGGGTCGAGCCGGACGGCGCTCTCAAAGCAGCCCAGCGCGGCCGGCGACAGCCGCCGCGAGCCCCAGACCCTCTCTCCCAGGCTTAGGCCCCGGCGGATGAGGCGGCCATGGGGGTCCGCCGGGGCCGCGGCGAAGGCGGGGCAGGGGGGATGCGGCGCGGGACCCAGCTCCAGCCTCCGGCCGATGGCGGCCAACTCATTTCGGCCGGCCAGCCGGTTTTGCCGGTAGAACAGGAGGCTGTGGGCGACGTAGCCCTTCCAGAGGTGGAAGGCGCGCCTTCCTTCAAGCATGGATCAACGTCTCCGAGACGGCTCAAACAACGCTTCCATCCGGGCCGTTTCCTCCGCGTTGAACAGGTAGGGAAAGTCGCGCAGCGCGGTGCGGTAGTCCGCCACGGCGGCGTGGGCCTGCCCCGCCGCCTCCCGGGCCGCGGCGCGCAGCACGTAGGCGCGGCCCAGGTTGGGGGCGAAGGATAGGCAGCGCTGGGCCGCGTCGAGAGCGCCGGTCGCGTCGCCCTGAGCGAGCTTGATCTGTCCCTGGAGGAGGTAGGCCTCGGGATACTTCCCGTCGATGCGCAGGGCCCGCGAGAGGCGCTGCAGGGCCCCCGGGCGCCCACCCTCGTGGAGCAGCTGCGCCTGGAGGACCAGGGCCCAGGGCGTCTTGGGGTGATCTCGCAGCACCGCGCGCAAAACGCCGAGCGCCTCCTCAAGGCGCCCCAGGCTCCACAAGGCGCGGGCCTGCCAGGAACGCGAGATCAGCAGCCGCGCGTCGAGCTCCAGCGCCCGCTCGAGGGCCTCCAGGGCGTCCTCGGCCTGCCCCGACAGGAGCTGGGCCAAGCCCGACCACGCGTGCGCCAGGGAATGGCGCGGGTCCAGCCGGCGGGCCGCCTCCAGGTCCGCGAGGGCGTTCGGCAATTCACGCCGCTCGATGCGAAGCTGCCCCCGCCAGACCCGCAGGGAGACCACCGACGGGTTCTCCCGCACCGCGCGGTCGAGCTCCGAAAGCCCCTTGGCGAGATCCTCGGGGGCGGGCTCGCCGCCGGTCCTGAAAACCCAGCGGTAGCGGTGATCGTGCCGGAAGGCGCGGTCGAGGTCCTCGGCGGCGCCCGGATAATCCCCAAGGGCGCGACGCGCGAGGGACCGCTCGTGGAAGGTCAGACCGTAGTAGGGGTCCATCGACGCGGCGCGGTCGAGATCCTCCAAAGCCGGGCGGTGATGAAAGAGCTTGCGGTAGAGCGCGCCTCGCCAGACGTAGGTGCGGTGGTAGAAGGGCTGCAGCCGGGCCGCCGCGTCGAAATCCTCGAGAGCCAGGGCGTGCTCCCCAAGCAGGCGGCGCGCGTTCGCCCGCCAGGCGTAGACCCATCCCGCATGGGGGCAGAGCTCGATGGCCCGGGTCAGGTGGGCGACCCCTTCCGAGGCGCCGCCGGGGTTGTAGCAGGCCGCGCGCCCGTAGAAGGCCTGGGCCCAGGCGAGCCGGGGCTTCTCCGTGGCCAGCCGCCGGACAAACTCGTAGTCCTCGGCCGGGAAATGCGAGAAGTGGGACTGGGTCGCCTCGCGCCTGTAGTAGGCCCCCACCTTCTCCGGCCGCCGGAAGGCGAAATCCCGGATGCGCCGCACGTAGGCAGGGGCCTCCACGTCGACCGTCCTATGGATCTGCAGGGTGATGAATCCCAGGACCGGGCTCACGTTGTAGGCTGCGTTGAAGCCGGACAATTCCTCGTCCCGGGTGCGCCCGGCGCGGCTGAAAAGAAGTTGCGCCGCGGCGCTGACGGGATTGCGGCGCGCGGCC
>CAYJXJ010000015.1:0-43436 GCA_964374095.1 uncultured Elusimicrobia bacterium | reverse complement strand
GAGCTTGAGGCGCCAGGGCTCGAATTCCAGCATCGGCAAAATGATAGGAAAAAGGAGTCACATCCCGACATGCGACACATTCAGGCCCGCTGGACTCGAATCGGCCGACCCAATGTCAGATGTTAGGATGTGACCCCAACGTGGTCGAGGATGCCTTCGATGATCTGCTCGACGGTCACCTTCGAGTAGTTGAGCAGGATACGGTGGCGCAGGGCCGCGGGCACCACGTCCTTAACGTCCTGGTCGGTCACGTAGGAGCGCCCGGCCGCGAGAGCGCGTATGCGGGCCGCCTTGAGGATGGCCAGCCCCGCGCGCGGCGAGGCTCCGTTGGCGATGGCGCCCTTGAAGTCGAGCCCGTAGGCGGCGGGATTGTGGGTCGCCTCGACGATATCGGTGATGTAGCGCATCAGGGCGGGACGGACTTCGACGCGCTCGGCCACATCCTTGAGCCGGGCGAGGTCCGCGATGTCGATCTCCTTGGCCGCCTTGGGGGCTTGTCCCTTCGAGAAGCGCTCCATGATCTCCTGGAGTTCCTTCTGCGTGGGACGCTTGACCAGCACCTTGAGAAGGAAGCGGTCCTGCTGCGCCTCGGGCAAGGGATAGGTCCCTTCCTGCTCGATGGGGTTCTGGGTCGCCAGCACGAGGAACGGCGTGGGCAAGACGAGGGTCTGGCGTCCGATGGTCACCTGCCGCTCCTGCATGGCCTCCATGAGCGCGGCCTGGGTCTTGGGCATCATGCGGTTGATCTCGTCGACCAGCACGATGTTTGCGAAGATCGGCCCCGGCTCGTGGCGCAGAGCCCGGACGCCGGTCTGCGGGTCCTCCTGGAGGATCTCGGCGCCGACGATGTCGGAGGGAAGCTTGTCGGGAGTGCCTTGGATGCGCTGAAAGCTCGCCTCGGTCGCGTCGGAAAATGCCCGCACGGCAAGGGTCTTGGCCACACCCGGGACGCCCTCGAGTAGGATGTGTTCGCCCGCGATGAGGCCGGTGATGATGGCCTCGACCATCTCCCCTTGACCCACGATGACGCGCCCGATTTCGGCCTTCAAGGCCGAAATCGCTTGGGCGGCGGATTTAACCTCCGCGTCGATATCCGTCCCGACGGCCTCGCCCCTGGGTCCCGCCAGCGTGCGCCCGGTCAGGGCCTCCTCGATGCGCGCGCCGTCTCCGGCGATGTCCTCGCCGGAACGCTTTTCCGTCGCCCCGGGCAAGGCCTCAAGCGCCCGGCTCAATGGAACCAGCGCCGCGGCCATCCCCTCGGTGCCGGTCGGCGCGGGCGCCGAGGGACCGGCCTGCGGGGCCGGCGTCACGGGAAGCAACGAGGGGATCCCCAAAGGCGCCGGCATCAGCCTCACGCCCGGACCCGCCGGCGAGACCGCGGGGGTGAAGCTCACCCGCGGGGCGGACCTCACCTGGACCCGTTGGGCGCGGACCCAGAACGGGCACGCGGCGGCTCCCACGGCCAAAGCGATCGCGATAGGGAGAGTCTTGTTTCGTGTTTTCATGGCGTTCCCTCGGTGCCGACCCGAGTCTTCGGGTCGAAATGTACCATCAACGTCTCCAGCACGTTATCGTCGGTTGAAATCGTCACGGCCCGCGCCCGTGCCTCGGCCAGAGCGCCTTGAAGGGCGCGCTCCCGGTCGGCACGGCGAGCTTGGGCCTCCTCGCGCCGGCGGGCGTTGTCGGTGTCGGCCTCGAAGACCTCGCCGGTCTCGGCGTCGGCCGCGCGCACGAGCCCGGCCTTGGGAAGCCCCGTAAAATCGGAAGGATCGGCGGTCCGGATGACCCGCAGGTCGTGCTTGGCCGCGGCGGCGGCCAGGGTTTCGGCGAATGACTCCGCCGGGGCCAGCAGGTCCGACACCAGCACGACCATCGCGCGCGAGCGCTGTTGGCCCAGGGCGGCCTCCAGGGCGGTTCGCACGTCCGTGCCGCGGCCTTCGGGTTTGAGCTCGTCCATGCGCCGCAGCAGCTCGCGGGCGTGGACCCGGCCGGAGCGCGCCGGGATGACGGCTTCGACGCGGTCGGTGAAGAGGACCGCGCCGACGCGGGTGTTGAAACGGGAAGCGGCTAGGGCGAGTATGGCCGCGGCGTCGCGCCCCGCGGCCCGCTTCTCCCCGCGGGCGCCGAAACCGCCGGAGGCGCTCATGTCGATGAGAAGGATCAAGGGAAGCTCTTTCTCCAACTCGAACTTCTTCGTTTGCAGGGCTCCCGCTTTGGCCGAGGCCTTCCAGTCCATATAGCGGACGTCTTCGCGGCTGTAGGGCGAGGCCTCGGCGAACTCGGTCCCGCCGGCCCCGATCAGCCGCGAGCGAAAGGCGCCGCCCGCGGGGGAGTTCGCGAACCTGCGGGCCGCCAACTCCCATCGCGGCATGTCCTCGTCGGATGGCGGCCGCGCCGCGGGGGGATTGAAACGCGATGCCTTCATCGCCCAGCGCAAGAGCAGAAAAATGGCAACGGCCGCGACCGCCAAGGCGGTCGCGGCGACCGCCCACGAGGCGGTCGGCAAGAACGGAAGGCCGGCCAAGGCCAAACCATAAAATTGAGCGGCCTTGGCTTTAGCCTTTGCCGGCGGCGGAGAAACAAGTTTCTCCGCCGCGGCGGCCGCCTTCATGGCCTTCTCCATGTAGTCCTTCTCGGCCTGGGTGAAGGGCCGGCGGGAATCGTCGCCGTTCCAGCCTTGCCCCGATTCCCAGAGAGATTTCAGGAAGACCTTGACCTTGAGCAGGTCCTCGCGGGTGTAGCTGGCGAAGTAGCTCTGATCGAGATCGGCGGTGGCGCCGGGGTGAGCCAGTCCGGCGGTCCGGAGCGCGTTCAGGAAGGTCTGGCCCGCGAAGAGCCGCCAGCCCTCGTGCAGCACCGGATTGACAGCCTCGGCCGCGGCTTCGCCGGGGGTATCGCCGCGCAGGATGCCGACGGATGGGCCGAGCTTGAGGAAATCGTCGAGGCGCCGGGCGCGCTCGACCGCTGCCTTCTGGCCGGCGTCCAAAACCTTGCCTTCGGCGGTCGCGGCGCGCGCGGCCTCAAGGATCGCCTCGCGGAGCTTTTGGATATGGATCATCTTGAAGACGTTGCGGTGCTGGTAGGGCCCCAGCCGCACCCCCACATCGACCATCCTCTCCTTGAAGCCGGGGAAGACGTATTCGGCGGACTCGATGAGGCTCGAAAGCTGCCCCATGATCCGGGTGCGGGTCAGCTCGGCTAGGGCCGGGGATTTGGACGCGGAGCGCTCGGCCGCCGCCTTGAGCGCGGCCCAAGCCTCCTCACCCTTGCCCGCGGCCTCCAGGCGCGAGACGATCACGCCGAACACATTGCGGGCCTCGGTCGAATCCGCGGGGCCGGACTCGATCGCGCGGAGCAGGATCTCAAGCGCGGCCATTTGCGCTTCAGCCTCCTTGGCCAGCTGCTCAGTCGCAGCCTCCAACCTGGCCAAGGACATTCCGGCGCCCTGGGAAGCCAACGCGTCACGGAATGCCCCCAGGGAGCCCGCCTTCTCCGATTCCGTTGCCTTCAACCAAGCCTCAAGGAGCATGCCCGGCGTGGCTGGAAGTGAGAGTTCGGGGTGCATCTTGCCGGCCAGCTTCGTGAGCGCCTCCTGTGCCTTTGCCAACGAAAGTCGCTCCGCCGCGTCCGCCGGCCGGCGGCTTCCATTGTGCTCCCACCCCTGTCCCTCGATCGCGAGCTTGCCCAGGGTCTCGATGAGCTTGGCCAGGTCCTGGGCCGAATATGTCTCTCGGAAGGCGGCCCCGCCCTCGTTGATGTCGCTGTCCGGGGCCAGGCCCGCGGCCCGGAGCGTCTTCAACAAACCGTCACCCTCGAACTCGGTCTTGACCGGCAGCAGCAGGGGATTGAAGGCCTCCGCCAGAGCTTCGCCGGGCGTCCCGCCTTCGAGCATTCCGGCCAGGGGGCCGACCGATTCGATCTGCCCGAGAGTCCCGAGGGCGCGGGCGAGGAACTCCCTCGGCTTGGGCTCCAGACGCTCGGCCTGGGCGCGACCCTCCAACTCGGTCTTGAGCGCGCGCAGGTGCGAGAGTTTGTAAGTCTCCCGGTAGCTCTTCGAGGAATAGCTGTAGCCTCCGTAACCGCGGCCGTGACGGTAGCCGCCATAGCCGTGAGAGTCATCGTCCTCGCCGCCGTCGTAGTTGTTGGCCTGGTCCGGCAGGGCGACTCCAAGCCTGACGTAAGCCTCGTGCAAACCCTCGAAGAGGCCTTCGCTTTCAATGACAAGGCCCTTGAGAATCTTGTTAACGGCAAAGGCAGATGCCGTTGAAAGGCGATCCGAGGAAGACCCCGATTCCCGGGCCTTGGACAGCGCCCGGCCCAGGACGCCGACGGCAAGCTCGGAATGGGCCGGGCCTAGTTTGGCCTTGGGATCGGCGGTCAGAGCCTGCGCTCGCGCGGCGTCGGCCCTTTTCCAGGACTCGATCGCCTTGGCCACCAGGCCGCGCGCCGGCGCGATGGTCTCGAAGGATTTGGGCAAGTCACCCAAGCGGTCATAGAGGAAAACGAGAGTCCACAGCCCGATGTCGGCGTCCGCGGCGAAGCGCTCCTGGACCGTCCTGAGCCGCTCCATGAACTTGGGGATGTTGGCGGGCGCGGCAAGGTTGGCCCGGATGGCGGCATAGGCCTCCGCCTGGACCGACGGGTTGGGGGTGGCGAGGAAGTGCCAGATGTTCTGGAAGCCGGTCTCGCCGCCGTGGATGGCCAGCGCCATGAGCCGTTTGACCCGGTCCAGGGACTGGGGAGTCAGTTCGGCTGATCCCGCGTACTGGCGCATGGCCCTCCAGAAGGTGTCGCTCTCGCGCTCGATGAGGGTCTTGAGGAGCAAATCCTCGGCCTTCAGGCCCATGGGCAGGAAGTCCGCCCGCTTCATGAGGACCTCGAGGACATTGTCGGCCTTGGGGTCATGGGAGCTGCGCAGAACCGCAACCGCCTCCTCCCAGCCTCTCGGGGTCCCGATCCAGTCCTTCAGCAACGGCAGCACCTGGCGGGGGATGCGCTCGTCGGCGTAGAGATCGGTGAAGATGAAGTTGTCGTCGGCGTACATGATGCGCCCGGCCTCGACGGCCGCGGCCTGCCGGCGCTGGACATGCTCGTAGGACTTGACCCCCGCCCAGGAGGACATGAGCACGCTGGCCGCCATAAAGGCGGCGGCCACCCCTGCGCCCACGCGCCTCCAGCCGCCGAGAGGCGCCGGCTTTCGAGGCCAGCCCAGGGCTAGACGCGCGGTCGCGGCCGTGGCCGCGTCGGGATGGCGCGTGAGGGCCGACAGCGCGGCCCGATCGGCCTCCTGCCCCGGATCCAAGGCCATACGAGCCAAGCGGGCGAGCTTTCGCGATGAATCGGGATGATCGAGCCACGGCCGGTCGGCGCGCGCCGCCAGGACCCTCGCCACCACCGGCGCCAGGGGCTCGATGGAGCGCACGCGCAGGTTCTCGATCTCCCGCTCGACGGCCGCTTGGACGGAGGCGGCGTTGTCTTCCAGCGCCGCCCCGACCAGCAGCTCGCGCCGGAGCACGGGGTCGGCGGCCGCCTCGCGCAGAAGGGCGTCGCCCGCCGCGGGCTTGGCCGCGCGCCATCGCACGAGGAAATCAGCAAGCCGGGGCGCGTCCACCTCGCGTACGGCGAGAAGCCGAACCATATCGTTCGCACGGTCGCGGCGGAGAAACCACCGGCGGAGGAACCACCCAACCCTCCGGCTGATACCTCCGCCGGTCAGAATCTCAATAAACGCCAAACCGGCCACAAATCCCAGGGCGAGGAAAATGGGGAGCAGCTGAGGCCAAACCCCCAAGGAGATTGCGGCAAGCCCGGCCATCGACGTTCCCGCCGTGCCTCGTTTGAGCTTCCGGGGTGCCTTGTCGTTCTCCTTACGAGCCAAGACCGGAATCCCCGGAATCAGCAGTTCCAACAGCAATAAGGCAAGCGCCCCGCCCAGGAAGTGCGGCGCCAGGCTGCGCGGCGATTCGATCGTCCCCTCCGTGGAGCCGCGCTCGAGCACCGCGACCTTCTCGAGCACCTGGCCCATGCTGGCCCTCTCGGAGGCGCGGAAGTAGGCGCCGCCCGTGGCCTGCGCCAACTCACGCAACGGCCCCTCCTTGAGTTGGGTGAGGGCGGGCTGGTTGGTTTCGGAATCAACGAGATACTCGAAACCCTTCCCGTCCTCCGTCGGGACCTTCATCTTGACCCCGGCCGCATGGCCCAGGCCGATGGTGTAGAGAGTCAGCCCAAGCTTCCGGGCCTCCTCGACAGCCTTGGCCACCTCGCCCTCGGTGAAGTCCCCATCGGACACCACGATGAGGACGCGACCGCGGTCGCCGATCTTCTTGGCCGTGTTGAAGGCGGAGGCCGCCTGCTGGATCGCGGCCGTCAGGCTCGAGCCCTCTTTCAGGCCCACCGCTTCCCGTTCCAGGCGCTTGATCTTGTACTCGAAGTTCCCGTAGTCGATCGACAGGGGAGAGGCGGTGCGCCCCTCGCCCGCGAAGATCACCAGCCCGACGCGGTCGGCGCCGCGCAGACGCTCCATAAAAGCAACCAGCTCGGCCTTGGCTTTCCCCAGGCGCCCGTCCTCGGCATAGACCATGCTGTGGGAGCCGTCCACCGCCATGACGATGTCTTTGCCTCCGAAGCCCACCTTAACTTCTCGGGTTCCTGCCACCGGTCCCGACAGCGCTGAAATCATCATCGCCACCGCCCCCAGCGCCAGCGCTGATTTCAGCAGAAATCGGCGCCAGCCAGGCCACGCTTTGAGATCAGCGGGCGCAAGCCGAGGCTCCAAGGCTTGCGCCGACCTGAGGCGTTTAACCGCGGCGTATAACATTAACCCCGCGGCTAACGGCAGGGCAACGGCCAACAACCAGAGGACCGCGGGAGAAGTAAAACCGATTGCGGCGGCCCCGAAAAGGCCCGGGGCCGCCGCGGCGCCCCACATCCCCTTCCCCTTTCTGGTGATTCCTTTTCCCTTGGCATCCTGGTCCGCCTTCTCCTCGCCGGCCTGCCGGTCGACCAGCTCGCCCACCGCGTCGGAGGGCTTGTCGCCCTCACCCTTCTGGTCGCCCTTCTGATCACCCTTTTGGTCGCCCTTCTGATCGCCTTTCTGGTCGCCCTTCTGATCGCCTTTCTGATCCCCCTTCTCCTTGCCCTTCTTGCCCTTCTTGCCCTTGTCCCCCTGTTGCTGCTGCTGCTCCTTGGCGAGCTTCATCGCGACTTCCAGGTTCCAACGGGCGTCGGCGTTGCCCACATCCCGGCGCAGGGCGTCGCGGTAGTTCGCGATAGCGCCCTCCAGGTCCTTTTTCTCCAGCGACATGTTGCCGAGATTGTAGGCGGCCTGCGACGCCAACTCGGGAGACCCGGAGACCAGGACGCGGCGCCAACTCGCCTCCGCGGACTTGTGATCGCCCAGCCGGAAGTATGCCGAGCCCATATTAAGGAAAGCCTCGGAGAGCTCCGGATGGCGCGCCGCGGCCTGGGCATAGGCCCGCACCGCCTCTTCGAAGCGGCCCTGCTTGTAGAGTTCGTTGGCCTGAGTCAATTCGGCGGGAGTTTTCTGGAAGACCATCTCGATAACCGTCGGAGAGCGCGGCGCGGCCGCCGGCGCCTGAGCCGGGAGCTGGGGCATGACCAATTGGCCCATCAGCAGGATGATCGCCGGGAAGGTGCGAAGCCTTGTTGAGCCGAGCGAAACCTCAAGCCCGAGCAGGAGCAGGGCGATCAGTCCCAGGAGGGCCGAGAATTCCTTGACCTCGATGCTCGAGACGATGCGGGCCGGGCTCTTCTCGAGCTTGCTGATCTCCAGGAGCACCTGGCGCATGCTCTCCGCGTCATCGGCGCGGAACATCTTTCCCCCGGTCAGGGAGGTGATCTGGGACATCGTCGCCTCATCGACGCCCGAGACGGTCTGGCCGGTGGGGGCGATGCTCACGGCATAGACCCGGGCGTTCAAGCCATGGCGCTCGTTGAGCGACTTGATCATCTTGGCCACGTCGACGGGATCGGGCGCGGTGTTGGACACCCCGTCGGTGAACAAGACGAGAACCTTGCGCCGGTCGGGCTTTACCGCCTCGTCGAGCACACCGCGTTCCTTGGCGAATTTGATCGCCTCGGCGAGGCCCTGCGTCTCGAGGACCTTTCGCACCTCCTGAAGGCGGGGGTCCTTGGAATCTCCGAGCTCGGCGATGTTGAGTTCGAGGAAATGCGCGAGCGCCGCCAACATCCCGCGGCCCACGGCGGTCGATCCCCCGGTTTTCAGTTCCTTTAAGTGCGCGATCAAGGCATCGGTGTCGGTGGTGAGCCTCATGTCCACATAGGGCGCGTCGTCGAAAGTGACCAGGCCGGTGCGGTTGGAAGTCCCGCGGCGTTGTTCGATGGCATAGGCCTCGACGGATTTTCCCGCGGCCTCGAGCTTGGTGGGCCCGCCGTCTCCCGAGAATTTCTCACCCATGCTGCCCGAACGATCGACGATGGCCATGGTATCGGTCGAGGGCACCGTCGCGGTGCGCCGCTCGAAATTCTGGAACGGACCGGCCGACGCCAGTATCAGCAAGGACAGCGCCAGGACCCGCAGGTTCTTGGGCAGCCAGGTGAAGCGCTGGCGCAGGGTCTTGGCCTTGGGGGTCTGGGCCAGCGAAGCGACCGCGTGCGCGGGGGGCTTCGCCTTCAACAGGCTCCAGAGGACCCAGCCCGCCAGCGGAATGAATGCCAGCAAAGGCCAAAGGGTCGTGAACTGGACCGCGGCCAGCGCCGGGATCAAGGCCGCCCCGGCCGCCGGCATCCCCGGACCGCGCTCCCCCCGGCCGACGTTTTCGACCAGCGCCTTGAGCGCGATGAGGTCCCGGCGGCGGGAATCCGCGGCGGCGGCCCGGCCCGAGAATCTGGCCGCCGCCGCGGCCGTGGCCAGCCGTTGGGCCACGGCCGCCTGGCCGGAAGTCAAAACCCCGGAAACCTTCAGGTCCTTGAGAAGCTCGCCGGCGGTCCGTTCCCGCGGTTTGAGGCCTACGGCATCGGCAAGAAATCCCGATAGAACGGCGAAGACCTCGCCATAGAAAGTCGCGTCCGCGAGAGTCGGCGACGCGGCTTCAATTTGTGAAATTCGCTTCCGCGTCGCCGACAGCAGCGGAGGAGGAACGGGCAGCGGCCGACTGCGTGTGCCGCCGCGGAGGGCGCGCCAAAGTCCGAACAGGCCGGCGGCGGCTAGAGTTGCTCCCGCCAGCCACCACAGGCTGGGGGACTTCGCGCCCAAGGCCTCCGTGATCTCGCGGAAGCCCTTGTCTTTCCAGTCGGGGGTGAGGGAGGATTTGACGGACAAAGTAAAATCCGGAACAACGACAGGCGCCGTGACGCCATCACCGCGGACAACGGATAATGTTACGCCGGAGACCTTTAGGTCTCCGGCGTCGAAGACAAAAACCTCAAAGACAAGGGACCTGCTCTCGCCCGGAGCCAGGATCACCGAATCGGGCGAGAGCGGCCTGCTCAGTTCGATCTCAAAGGGAAGCGCCTCCTCCAGCGCTTGACTGGGCGAGGCGACCGTGACGGGCGCGTCGGAGGTGTTCTTCAAGGTGAGGCGGACCGCGACCTTCTCCCCGACCAGAGCCCCTTGCCGCTCCACAACGACCGCCGATTCCACCGGGGCCTGAGCCTGCGGCGCGGGGGCCAGCGCGGGCGCCTCCTGGATGAACGTCGAGACGCGCTCCACCGCGGGCCTTTCCCGCGGGGGGGCCGCGGGGAGCCCGGGAGGCATGAAGAGCGCCAAGCCCAGGCTCGCGGCCACCAAGGCCCGCCGAGCCAGCCGTCCGAACCCCCGGCGTCCGGACTCGGGCTTGGCCGCCGCTCCCGCGGACGGCCCCGCCGCGACGGGCTCGGCCGCCGCGCTTGGCCCTGGAGTCTCCTCGCCGGCCAGGCGCCGGCCCGCCGCATGGGCGTCGTCGGCGGGCAGGTCGGGCTGGGCCAATTCCGGGGCCGACTCCGCCCGGGCGCGCAGGTCGGTCAGCCCATCATCGGAGGGGGTCCGATCCTCGACAACCGGGATCCGCGCGGAGGGTCCGACGGCGGGGTTCGCCAGCGGCCCGGGCGCGGGGAGTTCGAGGCCGGCGAATCCGGTCCGCGCGGTCGGGCCGGGGTCGGCTGACAACCCCCGTGCCGAGGGGAGCGCGCTTCCCTGGGAGAATCCGGAAAGCGGAACCGGCAGGGAGGCCCGGTCCAGCCGCAGCGAGACCGGCGCGGCTGCCCCGCCCGAGCGGCCCGTCGAGCGACCGGCGCCGGCGACCGCCTGGGCGAAGGCCGAGTGGCCCTCCAAGCCCGGCGAGAGCCAGGCCATGGCAAAGGCCAAGGCACCGGCGAGGCCCCGGCGAATCCTCATAGGGCCATTATCCTAATCGACGGCGCCTCCCGGTATGGGTCCAAGAGGGTTGGCGGGGGTCGGCAATGGACCTAGGGGGAATCGGGCCGAAGGTCGCGGCCCGGGCCGCGCCCGGCAATTAAAGGTAGAATAGACTTGTGCCCCGGAAACATTTCGTCGCCACCGGCTACGTGGTCCGGGACGGCAAGACCCTCCTGCTCCTGCACAAGAAGCTCGGCATGTGGCTGCCGCCGGGGGGCCACCTCCGCCCGGGAGAGACCCCCGAGGACGCGGCGCGGCGCGAGATCCGGGAGGAGACGGGGCTGGAGGTCGACATCCTCTCCGAGCGCCAGGCCCCCGACCCCAACGACGGCAAGGTCCGGTTCCTCCACGTCCCGAACCATGTCCAACTCGAAAACATCCCCGACCATCCCCAGCACATCGATCTGATTTACTTCTGCCGCGCCCGGAACGGCCGGGCCGCGATCTCGCGAGAGCACTCGCGGATGCGGTGGCACTCGATCCGCGGCCTCAAGGGATCCCATATCGTCGATGAGGTGCGCCGGACCGGAATACGGGCGATCCGCCACGTCACGGGGGCGCCCTAATGGCCGACGCCACTCCGACGCCTTTGCGGGTGCTGATCGCGGCGGCGCGCAAACCCGACCAACTCATGCTCCAGCGCAAGCTCCAGGGGGCGGCGGGCTGGTCGCTCAAGACGGAATTCGCCCGAAACCCCGAGGAGGCGTTGGCCCGGCTCCAAGAAACGCCGGTCGACCTCGTGCTCATCGATTCCGCGCTCGGCGCCGACACCCTGCCAAAAATCCGGCAGCTGCACGCCAAGACGGCGGTCGTGGTCGTCGCCGAGCGCGGGGAGGCGGCGGCGGCGGTGGAAGCCATGAAGCGCGGCGCGATGGACTACCTCACCCACGCGGAACTCGCCGCGCTCGACATCGGCAACCTCTTCCACCGCCTGCTCGAGGTCCGCAATCTGACGGCGCAGAACCTCGAACTGCGCCAGATCAACCAGATGAAAAACGAGTTCATCGCCAACATCTCCCACGAGCTGCGCACTCCCCTGCAGGTCATCGTCGGCTACGCCCGCGCGATCTACGACGAGACGCTAGGGCCCCTCAGCGCGGAGCAGGCCAAGGCCTGCGCCGCCATCCTGCAGCGAACCGAGGACCTCATCACCACCATCAACCAGATCTTGAGCACCCGCGACAACCGAGCCGAGAAGCTGCTGCTCAAGCCGCTCGAACTGCGCGGTTGGCTCGCGCGATATTCCCAGAAACCCCACCACGGACTCGCGCGCAAGTCGCTATCCCTGGAGGTCTCCCTTCCCCCTCCCGACATCTGGATCCTCGCCGATTCCCAGGCCCTCGAGGGCGCCCTCGACAACCTTCTCTCCAACGCGTTCAAGTTCGCGCCGAACTCCGGCCGCGTCACCCTGGCCGCCGCCCGCTCCGGCGAGGGGGTCACGGTCTCGGTCGGTGACGAGGGGGCCGGCATCGCGCCGGAGCTCCTGGGCCGCCTCTTCGAGAAGTTCTCGGCCGCGGCCGAGGGGCCGGTCCGCAGCCACGCGGGCCTCGGGCTGGGGCTCCCCCTGGCCCGGGAGATCGTCGAGCTCCACGACGGCCGGCTCTGGGTGGAATCCGCCGGAACCGGGAAGGGAGCGACCGCCCATATCACCCTCCCGGTCGCGCGCCGCGACAGCCCCGAGCGCTGGGCCCAGCGCAGCCCGGCGCTGGAGAAGAAGCGCATCTTGATCGTCGAGGACAACCCCGACTTGGTCGAGGTCCTCAGGCTCTTCATGTCGTCCATCAGCCCCAACCTCACCCTCACCGCCGTGACCTCGGGCTTCGAGGCGCTCAGGGTGATCGAGACCGACGCCCCGCACCTGGTCATCCTCGATGTCATGATGCCGGGGATTTCGGGCCTGGAAGTCATCGAGCGCCTGCGCCGGAACCCCGCGGCCGCGAAGATCCCGGTGCTGGTCCTGACCGGCTACCCCGACGCCGCGGAGCGCGCCCTGGGCATCGGCGCCAAGGACGTCCTCCTCAAGCCCTTTGAAAAGGAGATCTTCGTGAAGAAAGTCATGAAGCTCCTTAACGGCCCGAACTAGTCGCCGGCCCGCGGGTCGCTTCCCGGCGGGGACTTGCCCAAGACGCGGGCGGCCTTGAGCAGCAGCAGGATCAACGCGGCGAGAGCCAGGTTGAAAACCAGCAGGACCGGGGCGCTGCCCAGCGCGTCCATCAAGGCCCCCAGACCCAGCGACGCGGCCAGGATCGCGACGTAGCCCACGGCCCCAATAAAGCCGAAGGCTCTCCCCCGTAGGGACTCGGGTAGGCCCTTCTGCAGCTTGCCGCGCAGGCTTAGGTCGCTGGCGGCCCAGGTTAAGCTCCCTAAGGCGATCAGGGGCAGCAGAATCCAAAGGTTCTGGGCGGCGCTCAAACCCCAGAGGCCCAGGAACCCGAGGGCCATGAGACGGACCCAGAACGCCGTGCGGGGAGCCCCGTTGGACAGGAGCGTCTTGGTCAGGAGTAGAGCCCCCAGGAGCTCTCCGAAATTGGACGCGCCGATGATCCAGGCGGCCTGCGATGGGTCCTGAAGAACCCCCTTGGCGAAGGCTGGGATGATCAGGCCTTCGAGCAGCCGGTGCACGGCCAAAGGGACGATCAAAGCCAAAGAGCCCCACTTAAAGAGCGGGCTCGACCACACCGCAGAGAACCCATCGCGCAGGTCGCGCCAGGCGCCGAGCAGCGCGCGGGGCGAGCCGCTCGGCTCGACCGCGGCCGCCGGCATCGCGGCGCGGGGCGCCAACGACAGGCGCGAGAAGGCCCAGGCGGCGAGCAGATACGCCGGCGGATGGATGAAGAGCGCCGCGCCGAGTCCGAAGGTCTTGATCGCCAGGCCCGCGCCCAACGCGCCCGCGACCCCCGCGACCTCATAGGCTATGTGCGTCCGAGCGTTGAATACCTTTATGGCTCGCTCGTCCTGCCCGGCGATCTGCGGCGGCATCACCTGCCGCGAGGTGTCCGCGGCTCCCATGAAGCCTCCGGCCAAGCTGTAGAAGACGAGCAGCAGATAGGGATTGAAGAGCGGAAAGCCCAGAGCCATGGGGAGGAGTTTGTCGGCCAAGAAGAGTCCCAACAGCCCGGTGACCGCCGCGGCTTGGCCCGCCATGGACCACTTGAGTATCTTCTCGGGCGGCCGGCGGTCCAAGAGCCCGCCGGCGAGGGTGCCGAAGAGCGCCTGGGAGAGCACCCAGCCCACGGTCATGACCGCCGCCCAGGTGATCGAGCCGAAGACCGTCATGGCCAGGAGCGGCACGGCCAGGCCCAACGCCTCCATCCCGAGCTTGTAGGCCGCGGTGCCCGCGAGATACCAGCGCGCGTTTCGTTTCGAATCGAGGGTCGGAGGGGCCCGGGGCCGCGGCGTCTCGCGAGCCGACGGGAGGGACGCGGGTCCCGCACGGGCCAATCGTGACGGCTGTCCCGCGGATCGCATCGGTCCGTGGGCGATATCACCGGCCCCGGCCGGGACGGAAACCCGGTCCAACAGGCGGTCGAATCCCTCATCGGCCACCTGCCGCGAGCCCTCGGACGGGGCATCGCGCAGGGTCTGCAGTTCCCGCAGGTCCCGGGCCGCGCCCAGGGTCAGTTCGGTCAGCCGGTTCTCAACGGAAAGTCCCGCGGGCTCGGGCGAAGGTCCGGCGAGAACCGGCGCGGGCGCGGCGGGGAGCCCACCGAGCGATGGGGCGCGGGTTAAACCTGGCGAGACATCCAGCCGGAACAGACGCGGCGCCGGGGATGACCCGACCCCGGCGATGGATGCCCCCACCGGGCGCAGGGCGACGCGCGCCGACCGCACCTGCGCGGCCGTGGGCTGGGCAACGACAAGGAACGCCAGGGCAAGGCGCACCTTGCGCGGGAGCGCATGGTGCCATGCGCCATAAGGAATTGCGTTGGCGCAAGGCATGGTTAGATTCAACTCAATTGCGCCGCGACGCGACAGGGACCAAGGTCCCACGCAGGCGGCGGCAATGGGCCCGTGGGGCCGGCGCTATCGCAACCGACGGGAACTCGGTCCTGGACCGAGCTCACCCGGCGCCTCGGATTGGGGTCTGGATCGGAATTGACGGGGCCCGCCCGCCATTGACGCCGGCCCCCATTATTGGTAATATTCTCTCCGGCGGCCGTAGTTCTCGGCCGCCGCGAGCGTCTCTAGAGGCTACTTCCCTATAAATAGATACGACCCCAAGGCCCATGGCCAGCCGCGGATCAATACCGGGATCCGGGCCAGCCAGGTCCGACTGATCGACAACGACGGGACTCAGTTAGGGATTAAGTACCTCGCCGAGGCGCTTTCGATCGCGCGCACCCGGGGGCTCGACCTTATCGAGGTCGCTCCGCAGGCCAACCCCCCGGTGTGCAAGATCCTCGACTACTCGAAGTTCCGCTACGAGCAGGAAAAGCGGGACCGGGAGTCGCGCAAGCATCAGAAGTCCGGCCTGCTGAAGGAAGTCCGGCTTCGGCCGAACATCGGGGCGCATGATCTGGATGTTAAACTCAAGCATGTCACGGAGTTCATCGAGGAGCACGACAAGGTCCGCATCACGCTGGTCTTCCGGGGCCGCGAGATGCAGCACCGCGACCTGGGCCTTAAACTTCTCCTTCAGATTCGGGACAGGCTCACGGCCATCGCGGTGCCGGAGGCCGACCCCATGACGGACCGCAACCGGATGATGATGACTCTCGTGCCGAGGAAGTAGCTATGCCAAAAATGAAGAGCCACAGCGGCGCCAAGAAGCGCTTCCGCAAGTCCGGCGGAGGCAAATGGCGGCACGCCCGCGCGGGCTGCCGCCACCTCCTGACGCCCCAGAGAGACTCAACGGCGCGCCGGCGCGGCACCAAGAACACTCTCAACAACACCGCAGGCAAGATTTTAGAACGCTTCCTGCCTTACGCCTAAGCCATGACCAACGGAAACCGTGAGAATTAAATCCGGCGTCACGACGCGCCGCCACAAAAAGAAGAAGTTCCGCCTCGCCAAGGGCTTCTACAGCGATAAGAGCCGCAAGTGGCGCATGGTCCAGCAGCAACTCGACAAGTCCCTGGCCATGGCCTACGTGGGACGCAAGGACCGCAAGGGCGATTTCCGAAGGCTCTGGATCACGCGCATCAACGCGGCTTGCCGCCAGGCCGACACGACCTACAGCCGCTTTATGGCGGGCTTAAAGAAGGCCGGCGTCGAGCTCAACCGCAAAATCCTCTCGGAGATGGCGGTGCGCGATCAGGCTTCCTTCCAGAAGCTCGTCGAGATCTCCCGCGTGGCGGCCGCGGCCTAGGGCCGCGAGCGGCCCCGCCATGTCCCGGGATCCGGCGGACTGGACGGCGGCCTTCGAAGCGGTCAGCGCCGCGGCCCGCGGCGCCCCGGTCGAGAACGCATCCACACCCGCCGACCTCGACGCGATCCGAGTCCGATTTCTCGGACGAAACGGGCAGCTCAACAAGCTGCTTAAATCTCTAAAGGATCTTTCCCTCAAAGATAGGAAGACCCTCGGCCCCAAGGCCCAGCGGGAAAAAGAGCTCTTAGAAGGCCGGATCGCGCGGCGTCAGGCCATGCTCGAGGCCGGGCAAGACCTCTCCCTCCCCGAAGGTTGCGAGGACCTGACCCTCCCCGCCGCCCCCCCGCGCCGAGGGCGACTCCACCCGCTGACCCTCATCCAGGACGAGATCGTGCGCATCCTCTCGCTTATGGGCTTCGAGTGCGCCGAGGGCCCCCTTATCGAGACCGACCGCTACAACTTTTCGGCCTTGAACGTCCCCGAGGATCATCCCGCGCGGGACATGCACGACACCTTTTACCTCAAGGACCTGCCCCTGCTCCTGCGCACGCATACCTCTCCGGTTCAAATCCGCGAGATGGAAAAACGCGGCGCCCCCCTGCGCCTCATCTGCCCGGGCCGGGTCTTCCGGCATGACCAGGTGGACGCGACGCATTCGGCCATCTTCCATCAGGTCGAAGGCCTGTGGGTGGACCGCCGGGTCACCTTCGCCGATCTCAAGGGGACGCTCGCCGAGTTCATGAAGGCGCTCCTGGGACCGGCCACCCAGACTCGGTTTAGGCCGTCGTATTTTCCATTCACCGAGCCCTCCGCCGAGGTGGACGTGAGCTGCCTGTTCTGCTCGGGATCGGGCTGCGGGGTGTGCAAGCGCTCCGGCTGGATCGAAATGATGGGCGCGGGCGTCGTCAACCCCAATGTATTTCGCGCCGTGAACCTGGACCCGGGGCAGTGGTCGGGCTTCGCCTTCGGCATGGGCGTCGAGCGCCTGGCCATGATCAAGTACGGCATCGACGACATCCGGCATTTCTACGAAGGCGACCTCCGGTTCCTGCGCCAATTCGATGAAGATATCGTGGGAATGGCTTAAGCAGCATATCGCGCTCCCGGCGGAGCCCGGCGAACTGGTCCCGCGTCTGCAGAGCTTGGGCCTTGAGGTGTCCTCCATCGAGAGGCTCGGCCCTTCCTTCTCCGGCGTGGTGGCGGCCGAAATCCTCGAGATCGGCAAGCACCCGAACGCCGACCGGCTTTCGCTGTGCCGTGTAAGCGACGGCTCGGCCACCTACTCCGTGGTCTGCGGGGCGACCAACATCGCCGTGGGACAAAGAGTCCCCCTGGCCCGGTTGGGGGCCACGCTCCCCGGAGGAAAGATCGAAGCGGCCAAGATCCGCGGCGTGGAATCCCAGGGCATGCTCTGCTCCACCGCCGAGCTTGGGACCAACGGCGACGCCGCCGGCATCCTCATACTCGATCCCGCCGTCGCCCTGGGGCGAAACGTCGCGGAGCTCTTCGGCTCGGGCGACTCGGTCCTCGATGTCGAGGTCACGCCCAACCGTCCGGACTGCCTCTCACACCACGGCCTGGCGCGCGAACTGGCCGCCGCTTTGGGAATCCCGGTAAAATCCCGGCCGATCGACAGCCTCCACGCGCAGGGGGATTGTCCCTGGGTGGAGGTTGCCGACTCTAAAGCATGCCCCCGCTACCTTGGGCGCCTGCTATCGGAGGTCCAGGTCGGACCGAGCCCGGGTTGGCTTGCCGCGCGGTTGACCGCGGTCGGTCTCCGCCCGATCAACAACATCGTCGACGTCACCAACTACGTCCTCATGGACCTGGGCCAACCTTTGCACGCCTTCGACTTCGACAAGATCGAAGGCGGAAAAATCGCCGTGCGTTGGGCCAGGCCCGCGGAGAGCATCGCCGCCCTAGACGGACGGGACTACGAGCTCGACGGCGGCTGCCTCGTCATCGCCGACACCAAGCGCCCCGTCGCCGTGGCCGGCGTGATGGGGGGCTCGCAGAGCGCGGTCTGCGCCGCGACCCGCCGGGTCTTCCTTGAAAGCGCCAACTTCGCCCCGGGGGTGGTGCGCCGGTCTTCGCGCAAGCTCGGCCTGCGCTCGGACTCTTCCTACCGTTTTGAGCGCGGCTGCGATCCGGCGTCGGTCCCGGACGCCTCAAATCTTGCGATCTCGCTGATCCGGCAGGCCTCCCGCAAGCCGGTCCGAGCCTCCCAGCCTTTCGACCTCTATCCCCGACCCGAGAAGCCCACCCCCATCCGAATCGCCGCGAGTCGCATCAACGAAATACTCGGGTCCTCCCTTTCTAACGGGGAGGTCGAAAGCAAGCTCGCTGCGGTCTGCGTCGTTTCCCAGGAAAGGGATGAGTTGGTCGTGACGCCCCCCAGCCACCGCCGTGACCTCGCCACGGCCTGGGACCTTGCCGAGGAGACCGCGCGGCTGGTTGGCTTCGAGAACCTGCCCGCCACCGTGCCGACGGTGACGCTGCGGCCCCGCGCGGTTCTCGCATCGGCCCGCGCCACAACCTGGGCGCGCGCGCGCCTCATCGGCGCGGGTCTTTTCGAAACCTACTCTTATGACTTCGTCTCTGCCGCCGAACTCGAGACGGCCGCTTGGCCTCCCTCGTTACGCGTCAGTTTAGCCAACCCCATCACGGAAGAATGGACCCATTTGCGGCCAAGCCTGCTCTTCGGGCTACTGAAGGCGACGGCGCGCAACCTCAACGCCCAAGCCGATTCCGTTCGTCTTTTCGAGATCGGCAGCGTCTTCATCCATAAGGCCCAGAAAATCGTCGAGGCGCATTGCGTTGCGGGCGCCATCGCAGGGCTAACCGCTCCAGTTCATTGGTCCAGGCCCCTCTCTCCCGCCGGATTCTTTGACGCCAAATTCGCCGCGCTTGAGCTTCTCTTCGGTTTCAAGGGGTTGAATTGGGCGCCGATCGAGGGCGCCCTGGCGGGGATATTTCATCCCAAGGCCTGCGGGTCGTTGCGTCTCGGCGAATCGACCATCGGCGCCGCCGGCCTCATTGATCCAAAACTCGCTCGACTCTACGGGATCAAGCAGCCCATCGCCTCCTTCGAAATCGACCTTGCGCCCATAAAAGCGGCGCGACGTGTTCCCCCCCATTTCAAACCCTTCGGCGCCTTTCCCACCGCGTGGCGCGACGTCTGCGTCATCGTCGGAGAGGGCTTGCCCTACATCGACCTGGAAGAGTCGATCGTCGGACTCAATATCCCCGAGCTCCGGCACGTGGAACTCATCGCCGTCTACACCGGCAAGGGCGTCCCGAAGGGTCAGCGCAGCCTGACGTGGCGGCTGGTCTTCGGCAGGCCCGACCGCACCCTCACCGACGACGAGGTGAACGCCGCCATCGCCCGCATATTGAAGACCCTGGAGGAGCGCTTCCAAGCGCGCCTGCGCTCGTGATCATCGATCAGAACCTGCTCAAGGCTCTCGAGGCCCTGGCCAAGGAGGGCGGGGCGCGGCTGCGCGAGCTGGCCTCCGAACAGAGGCGCCTGCGTGATGAGAATGCCAAGCTTCGGTCCGAGGGCGCGCGCCTTAAAGAGGAGATTAGGCGCGCCGAGGCGGGACTCCGGCTCCAGGTCAAGGTCAAGGCCCGGCTGCAGCGCCTGTCCCAGAAGCTCGAGGGAGTGGTCTTATGAACGAGAAGATCGAGATCGAGGTCAGGAAGCGAAAGCTCACGGTCGAGGTGGAAGGCTTCCAACCCTTTGAGATCGTGGCGCTGGCCAAGGACGTCGAGAAACGCATGCTCGCCATCGAGGAGAAATACGGCATCCCCGACTCCTCCAAGCTCGGCATACTGACGGCCCTCGAGTACGCCGCCGAGATCAAGCGCCTGCTCGAGGCGCACGAAAACGCCCGTCTCGCCGCGGAGAAACGGCTCGAAGTGATCTCCCACACCCTCAAGGCCGCCCTCGGCGCCGCTTCCTGACCTCCGAGCTCTTCCCCACCGCGGTCCCGCCGGACCGCCAGCCCCTGGCCGCGCGCCTGGCGCCCTCGCGCCTTTCGGACTTTTCCGGCCAGGAGGGCATTCTCGGCCCTGGAAAAATGCTCCGGCGCCTGGTCGAGTCCGGAACCTTCAACTCGGCCCTCTTCTACGGCCCGCCCGGCTGCGGCAAGACCGCGCTGGCGCGCCTGATCGCCTCCCGCGCCAACGCCCGCGTGGTCGAGCTCAACGCGGTCGCCTCGGGCGTGGCCGACCTCAAGAAAGCCCTCGACCAGGCGCGCTTCGACCGGGCCGGACGGGGCCTGAAGACTCTCCTTCTGGTCGATGAGATCCACCATTTCAACAAAACCCAGCAGGACGTGCTCCTGCCCTCGGTCGAGCGCGGCGAGGTCATTCTCATCGGCCTGACGACCGAGAACCCGTCGTTCTATGTCAACGCGGCGCTTATGTCGCGGTTCACGGCTTTCGAGTTCCTGCCCCTCTCGGAGGACGACCTCCGCGCCGTCCTCCGGCGGGCTCTGTCGGACTCCGAGAGAGGGTTGGGAAGAATGCACCTCGAAATCAACCCCGACGCCGAGGCGCACCTCGTTCGCTCATCCGGGGGGGATGCACGCAGACTTCTAAACGCGCTTGAGCTTGCCGCTCTCACCATCATTCCGGACAAGAACGGCGACCGCCAACTATCGTTGGCGGTCGCCGAGGAATGCATTCGGCGGCGGCAGGTGCGCTACGACAAGCGCGGCGACGACCACTACGACCACATCTCGGCCTTCATCAAGTCGCTGCGGGGCTCGGACCCCGACGCGGCGCTTTACTGGATGGCCAAGATGCTCCACGCGGGCGAGGACCCGCGCTTCATCGCCCGGCGCCTGCTCATCGCGGCCTCCGAGGACGTGGGCAACGCCGATTTCCGGGCCCTGGTCGTGGCGCAGGCGGCCTTCCATGCCGTCGAGGTCTTGGGCATGCCCGAGGCCCGCATCCCGCTCTCCCAAGCCGCGATCTACCTGGCCTGCGCAAGCAAGTCCAACTCGGCCTACCTGGCCGTCGACGCCGCCCTCGCCGAGGTGCGCGACGGCCCGGCCCGCGAGGTGCCTCTGCACCTGCGCGACGCCAACCTCGACGCCGAGAGCCGGGGACACGGCAAGGGCTACAAGTACCCCCACGACTTCCCCGGCCATTGGACCCCCCAAGAGTACATGCCCCAGCCCAAGGCCTTCTACGAGCCCTGCGAGGAAGGCGACGAAAAGCGCCTGGCCGAGCGGCTCAAGCACCTGCGCCGGGTGCCGGCCAAGTAGGCGGTCCCGGGCCCGCTCGAAATCAACCACGAACCGGCCGACTTCCCGTTGGATTGCGCACGACCATGATCTACACGCATGTGCTCAATCGCGGGGGCAAGGACGTGCTGAGCCCGGCGGATCGCCTCGGGGTCGGTTCGTGAAAGGCTCGCTGCATGCTATGCCGCCCAGCATACTCAGTTGTTAGGCCCCCGGAGGCACAAAACATTATCTGTTGACAATAGGCACACGATGCATTACACTCTATTTAGATGAAAGCCATCCGTTGGGACCCCAAGAAAAACGAATGGCTTCAGGCGACGCGGGGAATCGGGTTTGAGTTGGCTGAATTAAAAATCGCCAACGGGGACATCCTCGGGGTGATCGCTCACCCGAACAAAGCTCGCTATCCGCAGCAACGGATTTTTGTGCTTGAATTTAGCGGGTATGCGTATCTTGTTCCGTTCGTGGAAACTGACGAGGAAATTGTTCTAAAGACGATCATCCCAAGCAGGCAAGCCACAAGGCGCTACTTGGGTGGAGAAAAGCAATGAACAAGCTGACCAAGGAAGAGAAGGATATTGTGCGCTCCTTTGATCGCGGAGAATGGAAACCCGTCCCCAATCAGAAGGGCGAAAAACGTCGGTATCAATCCTACGCTCGGGATGCGCTTCAGAAGAGCAAGCGAATCAACATCCGGCTCGCACCCCAGGATCTGGAGGGCATGCAGCAGCGTGCCGTCGTAGAAGGTATCCCATACCAGACGCTTGTCGCGAGTGTCATTCACAAGTTCGTGACGGGACGGCTTATAGAACGCGGGGTCTAACCTTGGCTTGAACTGCCGGGCGCTCCTTCCAAAGGAATCTAATAGCGCCCGCAGCTCAGCCTGGCGTTGAAGCTGTAGGATCTTTAGGGTCCCGCAAGAGGCGGCTGACGAGACCAGATGATCCCAATTTCCGCAACTGACGTGAGTTGCTCCGGCTTGAACATGGTTCTTGCTCGTCTCTCGACCGCGGTAAAGAGGCCAGCTAACAATCGGCTTGACCCGACGGGCGCCAGTGAGGAGAATCCCATAGCGCCCGCGGGTCAGCCGCGGCGTTCCAGATAAGGAATGAAATGAGAACAATTCATGTATGCTTGGCCCTGATTATGGCTGCATCCCCCGCACGAGGCTTAGAAATCAAGCGGATTGAGGGCGCACTCAAAGACCTTCCAGAAACTTTCATTGACAAGGGTGCCTGTCCATTCGAGTGTTGCACATACCGGACCTGGAAGGTCGAAGAAGACGCGAACATCTACAACAAACCTTCTGGAAAGAGGATTGTTGGCAAGGTAAGAAAAGGGGGTTCGGTCGAAGGACTGACCGGTCAGGTTGAGTCTTGTCCGATTCTGGTCACTGTCACAGCAGATCATGTTGATGACAACGGGAACCGGTTTATTAAAGGAGATAAGTTCTATCTTTTGACCTATGTTGGTGAAGGCTTTTTCAAAGCATGGTTTGGTGGACAGTTATTTACCATGAGCGGTCTCGGCGTCAAGAATGCGGACAGCAATAAACCCTTCTGGGCGGAAGCCGGCCAACGCTACAAGCATGTGTGGTGGAAGAAGATTAAAACCCGGCAGGGAACTGTTGGCTGGACAAAAGAGGACGTTTTCAGTGGTGATGATGCGTGCGGTTGAAGGCCGTATAACAAAGCGCTTGGCCCGGCGGGCGCCGGTAAGGAATCTATAGCGCCCGCGGGTCAGCTCAATCGTCGGGAGTCGGTGATCTTCTACGCCGGGACGCCCATCGAGATTCCATGAAGCCCTGGTGGATACTCAACGACCTGTTCGTCGCCCCCGCCGCCCGCCGTCGCGGCGTCGCCCAGGCCTTGATGGCGCGGGACAACCGCCCCGCCCAGCGGCTCTACGAATCCCTCGGTTGGGGGCGCGACCGCGAGTTCTACACGTATAGTCTCGACGTCTAACGCGCGCGAGGCTTCGGCCGCCGCGCCGCGAGCCACTCCCGCGCCAGTTCCAATTCCCGAGAGCGGAACGCGGCGTTGGCGGGAGGAGTCGGCCGACGCGTGCGGTACCACTCGGCAAGTCTCCGAGTCCATTCGGGAACGGACGTGGAACGCCAACCCAGGCGCGACCGGGCCTTCGACACATCGAGAGCGAATCCCCCCTCCGATGCGAAGGGTGCGGCCTGATAGGAAAACTTCCTCGCGTCCAGCCACTGAGCCGGGATGTCGAGAATATCGGCACGGACGCCAAGGGCCTGGCCGCACAACGCGATCCACTCCCGAACCGGCCAGGCCTGCAGATCGGCGATGTTGAAAACCTCCCCCTCGATCCCGGGGGCCGCGGCCGCCTCCAGAAGAGCCCGCGCCGCGTCTCCGGACCACAGCCACCTCCATCGCTCCCCGCCGCCCGGGGCGATGAGGGGCCCTCGCTGCGAAAGCCTCCAAAGATAGGAGAGCCCGCGCTCCATCGGGTCGTCGGGTCCCACGACCATCGGATAGCGCAGCATCACGGCCGGAAAGCCCTTCTCGCGGTGCGCCCGCCGGAGCGCCTCCTCGGCCTTCCATTTGAGTATGCCGTATGGGAAGGCCGCGGCCCGACGCGCCGGCCCGGAGGCCGCCGACCCGGCCCAGTCTTCCCTGAAGACCGGCTTCTTGAATCTCCGGAAAGCGTAGTAGACGCTGGCCGTGCTGGTCATGACCCAGCGTCCCACCCGGCCGCCGAAGATCCGCGCCGCGAGCGCGGCCTCCCCGGACCGGTAGCAGATGTTGTCGATCACCGCGTCCCAGTCGCGGGCGGCCAGCCCCTTGAGGTCCCCGGCCGACCCGCGGTCCCCGCGGACCTGCTCGACCGCCGCCGGGAGTTCCGGCGCGGGGCAGCGGCGGGAAAGGACCGTCACCCGGTGTCCGGCTTCCGAGGCCAGGCGTACCAGTTCCCGGCCGAAGAACTTCGTGCCTCCCAAAACCAGGAGCCGCATGGGCCGGCAGGATATCAAATCCGGGCGGGTTGACTCTCGCCGGAACTTTGGATAGACTTATCGGCCGATGAACATCCTCACGACTCTGCGGCGAAGGAGCCTCCCGGCGTTGTCCGTTTGGATCGCGGCGTTCATCCTCGTCATGGGCATCGACCGGGCGGAGGCCGCGAAAGCCAAGGCATCCGCCAAGGCCTGCGACAAGGGTGATGGGAAAGCCTGCGTGGATCTCGGCGACATGCGCATGGATGGCGAGGGTGTCGCGAAGGATGAGAACAAAGCCCTCGAGTTCTATAGCAAGGCCTGCGACCTGGGGGTTACCGAGGGCTGCACCAACGCCCTCATCATATACGATTCGGACGCGCGCGTGGCCGAGGACCAGGCAAAGGCCGGGGAATTCTACCGTAAGACCGCGCAGGCTCTAGCCAAGAACTGCGAAAGGGGCGATCAACAGGCCTGCGCCGGTCTGTACGAGGGTAACTCCGATAAATCGCAGGGTCGGGCGAAGACCCGGGAGTTCTTAGCGAAGGCCTGCGACCTCAAGCACGGGTCCTCCTGTTGGGCTCTCGGCGACCTGCACGGAGACGGCGAGGAGATCAAGCGGGACATGCCGAAGGCCATGGAGCTATACCGCAAGGCCTGCGCCCTGGGTCAGGGGATACCATGCTTCAATCTCGGCAACATGCACATGGGAGTCGAGGGCGTCGCGAAGGATGGGAAAATGGCCGTTGATTTCTACGGCAATGCCTGTGACCTGGAAATTATGGAGGCCTGCACCAAAGCCGCCACTATGCACCAGTCGGGCGAGGACGTGGCCAAGGACGAGGCAAAAGCCGGAAAAATCCACCGCAAAATCGCGCAGCTTCTCGCCAAGGCCTGCGCGAGCGGCGGCGCTTTCGAGAAAGGAGATAGTAATGCTTGCCTCGAGCTTGGCTCCATGGTCCGGCATGGCCGGGGAGTCTCCAAGGACGACGCGCAGGCTGAGAAGGCCTTCCTCAAGGCCTGCGACCTCGATGATATGAAGGGCTGTTATCGCCTCGCCGAGCTCTACCGGGACGACCCTTCGGGCGGGCCGCGGGGCCAGGCGAAGGCCGCGGAAATCTTCGCGAAGGCCTGCGACCGATCGGACGCGAACTCCTGTTCCGCCCTCGGCGACATGTACGACAGCGGGCTGGGGATCAAGCAGGATTGGCCGAAGGCCATGGAGCTCTACCGCAAAGCCTGCGGCATCTATTCATGGGGACAGGGATGGGGCTGCTATGGGGCGGGCACGCTGTACCAAAATGGCCGGGGAGTGGCGAAGGACGAAGCCCGGGCCGCCAAGTTTTTCGAGAAAGCCTGCAAGAAGCGCTACGAATCGGGCTGCGCCGCCTTAAAGAAGCCTTGAGCGCCGTCCCATTGACAAGAGTGACCCGTAGCGCTATGCTCCAATCATGATACTCCCCAACCTCCCTTATGCGCTGATTCTGTTGTTGTTATCCGCCATGCCGTCGCGCGCCGCTGATGCCGGAACGGGCTGCCGCGGCTTTGCCGGCAGATGGGAGACGCCGCTGGGGATCATGGCCATCGTCCTGGACGGCGAGCGGGTCACGGGAAGCCTCTTTGGCGGCGCCGCGGCGCTCACGGGCCGGATTTCCGACGGGGTTCTCGAAGCCAGTTGGGGAGATGCTAAAAAAGGCCGGCTCAAGGTCGAGCTCTCCGCCGATGGACGCGCTCTCAAGGGAGGTTATTCCATCGGCGATTGGAACATGGAGCTCGGATTGAACGGAACCTGTCTTGGCGCCGCCGAGAGCGGCTCAAGACCCGCCGCTACCCCGGCCCCGCGCCCGCGGGTGGGGATCGCAGCCTACGGCAAGGATGAGTCGGACGGAAGCGACGTGGGCTGGAACGCTCCCTATCCCGATCCCAGTTTCGACGATGATCCCAACAGGAGAGGCCTTCCCAATGCCGTTTGGCATGGGGGCTACCATTGGGAAGGCTCGGAGCTCTGCCTGGATGTTGCGGAACTCTCCGCTCCCTATCCTCCGGCGCATACGTTGGCGGTGGGCTATACCGTAACTCTTGAAGGAGGCTCCTTCAAGAATGGATCAAACCGCAAGACCGTGATCGTCCACCGCTTCTCGGGGACCCCCGAGCCAGGCGTTAAGACCCTCTGCGTGGCGACCCGGGCGCCGGAGAGCGCGGCCGGCTCCCAAGCCGCCGGCGACCCGGTGGGCGAGTCGCCGGGCGAAGCGCCAGGCATGGCGCCGGAGGGGGCCGAAACGGCCGCCACCGGGCCGCCGCCGGGCCTCGGCGCGGCCGCTCCTTTGAAAATCACGCGCTGGACGACGTTTCGGAGGATCACGAATTTCCCGCGCGGCGAAGGCGCGAAATTCATCAACGCGGCCAAGATCAGCGCCGACGGTTCTAAAATCGCCTTCTCCGCCTACAACGGGACCTACGTCATCAACCCCGACGGCACCGGGCTTACCCGGTTGAGCGACAAGCGCAACGAGGGGCGGGTCGACATCTCGGCCGACGGCCGCAGGGTCGTCTGGTACGAGGAACACAATCGCGCGGGCTATGTCGGCGACAGCGGCGCCTTGGGCAAGACCCGGCTTTCCGGAGGTTTCTACGTGCAAGCGGTCCGCATCACCGCGAAAGGCGACCGGGTCTTCGTGGTCTCCGGAGAGGGAGGCGGCATCTTCGCCGTCCCGGTCGACGGCTCCGAGGGAAAGAAGATCGTCACCACAGCCAACGTGTGCAAGCTCAACGGGGTGGATGAAAACGGCAACCATTGGCGCGATATCCTCGATATTTCCGACAACGGCTCCAATATCGTGTTCCACCTGCTCATGGACGCCTTTGCCGCGCATGGAGACGGCTCGGGGCTGCGCCAGCTGACCCAGAACCGCCCGTCTCAGGACTTCTCGCTTAAGTCCGTGCGCGTCAGCGGCAACGGCGGCAAGATCGCGATCCTTCACGAGCGCGGCGAAAAGACCGCGGCGGCCCTCATGGACTGGGGCGGCGGCAACCGCGTCGAATACCTCGGCTGGGATTACGGGTATGGAGACTGGATGCAGCTCTCGCGCGACGGCAAGCAGGCCGCGCTGAGCTGGGGCCTGCGCCTACTTGATAGCCGCGGGAACTCCTCCTGGAACGCGCTTGATTTCGGCAGGGACCTGATCTACCGCCCCGCCATGGCCTCGCTGACCGCGGATTTTAAGCGCGCCTGCCTGGTGATCGAGGGCGGGGAATCCACGGACCAGGGCCGGCCCTCCCAACTGGTGATCGTGGATTTCAATCCCGCGCGGCTTGGGCCGGCTCCCGCCATCACCGACATCAGCGTTTCGCCGGGGGATGTCCCAAACGATGGCTCCAAACCCGTAACCCCCTCGGCCCGGGTCACGGGAGAGGACATCACGGCGGTCGTCGTGCAGATGATTCGGGACGGCTGGAACCTGCATGGCATTTCATATACGTCTCAGTTACTCTGGGACGACGGCAGCAACGGCGACCCATCGGCCAAGGATGGGATATTCACCAACAACGGCCTGGCGTTGGTATCCTACGGCAAGGTCGCCCCGGGTCCCGTCGCTCTGCGCTACACCGCCGCCAATAAAGCCGGGCACATCCTTTCCGTCGAGGCGGAGGGCTTCAAGGCGAGAGGGCCCTAGCGCCCGGCTTCGGCGGCGACAAAGGGCGCCGCGGCCGCGTACTCGACGCCCCGACTCGCCCCTCTCCAACTTTGTAGAATTGGATCGTGCCCACCGCCGAGGCCCCCGCCAAAGTCTGGACCATCAGCGAGCTCAACGCCCGGGTCCACGACCTGCTCGAATCGAACTTTCCGGAGGTCTGGGTGGAGGGGGAGATCTCAAACTTCCGCCCCTACCCGTCGGGGCACAGCTACTTTACGCTCAAGGACGCCCAATCCCAGGTCTCGGCCGTGCTCTTCAAGGGCGACGCCGGCTCCCTCAAGTTTTCGCCCAAGGACGGCCTCAAGGTGCTCGCCCGCGCGCGGGTCTCGAGTTACGTCAAGCGCGGGGATCTCCAACTGGTGGTTTCGCGCATGGAGCCCCGGGACGTGGGCGCCCTGCAGCTGGCGCTGGAACAACTCAAAGAGAAGCTCAAGAAGGAGGGCCTTTTCGAGGCGGACCGCAAGCGCCCGATTCCGAGATACCCGAAAACCATCGGCATCGTGACCTCCCTCCAGGGCGCCGCGGTGCGCGACATGCTTACCGTGATCGGCCGCCGTTGGCCCCTCCAGGTGCTGATCTACCCGGTCCGCGTGCAGGGAGAAGGCGCCGCGGCCGAGATCGCCCAGGCCATCGAGGATTTCGGACGCCACGCCCCCGAAACCGACGTCCTGCTGGTCGGCCGGGGCGGGGGCTCGATCGAGGACCTCTGGGCCTTCAATGAGGAGCCCGTGGCGCGCGCCATCGCCGCCTCCCCCATCCCCGTGATATCCTGCGTGGGACACGAGACGGATTTCACCGTGGCGGACTTCGTGGCCGATGTCCGCGCCCCCACCCCCTCGGCCGCCGCCGAACTCGCCGTGCCCCAAAGAGAGGCGGTCCTGGCCCGAATCGAGGAGAGCGGCCAATCCATGCGGTCGACCCTGCTCGCCCGCCTCCAACGCCTGGAGGAGCGCCTCGCCCGCGCCCGGTCGCACCCGCTTTTGGAGAGCCCGCGGCGGCTTTACGAACAGCTCGCCCGCAAGGTCGACGAGCTATCCGCCCGGGTTCCGGAGGCCGCGCGCCGCGCCCTGGAGCGCTGCCAGCGAAGCCTCGAACTGCGCCTGGGCAAGCTCGACGCGCTGAGTCCCCTCAAGGTGCTCTCCCGGGGCTACTCCATCGCCGAGCGCACGCGCGACCGCCGGATACTCCACCGCGCTTCGGACGCCAAACCCGGCGAAGAACTCCGCCTCCGGCTTCACCACGGACGACTCATCTGCGAGGTCAAACATGAAGAAACCAGCGAAGCCTGACTCTTTCGAGGAATCCCTGGAGCGGCTGGAAGTCGTGGTCCGGGACCTCGAGTCCGGCCAGAAGGGGCTCGAGGAGTCCCTCGAGCTCTTCGAGAAGGGGGTGGCCCTGGCCAAGGCCCTGACCACCCAACTCGAGGAGGCCAAGCAACGCGTCGAGGTCCTCACCAAGGAACACGGGGGCCTCACCCGCCGGGCCCTGGACGAGGATGCCCGAGACTGAGATCCGGGCGGTCTTCTTCGACATCGGAAACGTCCTGCTCCGGTTCGACCTCAAGAAGATCGTCAAGAAGTTCGTGGCCTCGGTGGGCAAAGACCCGCGCAAGCTCGCGGGCTTCCTCAAGGCCCGGGGGCTGGTCGATCCCATCGAGCGCGGCGTGATCGGTCCCGAGGAGCTCTACCGGAGATTCTGCGAGGCCTTCGGCTACCGGAAGAGCTTCCGCTCCTTCCGCCTGCTCTGGTCCGACCACTTCACCCTGAACCGCTCCACCGCCGCGCTCATGAAGCGCGTCGCCCGCACCCGGAAGGTCTATCTCCTCTCCAACACCAACAAGATCCACTACGATTTCATCAAAGAGCGCTTCGCCTTTCCCCGGCAAGTCCACGGCGCCGCGCTCTCCTACGAACTCGGCCAGCGCAAACCCGAGCCCGCGATTTTCCGCAGCGCCCTAATCATGGCGGGCGTGGCCCCCGAGGAGGCGGTCTTCATCGACGACCTAAAGGAAAACGTCGAAGCCGCCCGGCGCCTGGGCCTGCGCGTCATCCACTTCGCGGGCGCCGACGACCTCAAGCGCCGCCTGGCCGCGCTCGGCTTGCTCAACGGCGGCGGCCCAGGGGGCGGCCGCCGATGAACCGCCCCGCCTGCATCGTCCGGACCGCGGAGGTCAAGCCCGAGCCCTACGACCGCGGCAAATCGGGCATCGCCGCGGCCGCGCGCGACATCGGCGCCGCGGCCGGGACGCGCCTGCTGGGCATCGACGTCACCGAGATCCCCCCCGGCAAGAAGTCTTCCTACCTGCACAAGCACTCTTTGAAAGAAGAATTCTTCTACGTCCTGTCCGGGCGCTGCCGCATCCGGCTGGGGGAGGAGACCCACGACCTCGACGCCGGAGACGCGGTCTCTCGGCCCGCGGGCACGGACCTGCCGCACCAATTCTCCAACCCCTTCGACGCGCCCTGCTCGGTGCTCATGATCGGGGTGATGGCAGGGGAAGGGATCGCCGACGTCGTGGAGTGGCCGGAGCTCAAGCGGCGGCTGGTGATTTCGCCTGACGGCGCGCAGCGCATCTCCCGGCTTTAGCCGACGACCTCACCCAGTTTCCCGATTGGTTCAGGGTCAGCCCAGTTCCCGTCGAGAAACGGGACCCTAACCCCGACTCCAACCGGCACCCGCGGTGCCAGGCCTGCGCTTCCAATTATTGGAGGCGCAGGGTGAACTCGGTCCAGGACCGAGTTCCCTTCGGTTGCGAGAGGGCGCGGCCCGCCATGCGCGATCACCGGGGGTGCCTTCCCCACGCCCACCCAACGCGTCGCCCGAGGGCTTGCGGGCCGCGCCCTTGTCGCAGGATCGGCACATGGACCACACGAACGGCGCCTCGAAAAAATGGGTGAAGTCGAGTTTGGCCCTCTGGAAAACTCGGCCGAGACCTGCTATCCTAAACCCATGAATCCCGAAGAGCCCAAACCCGCGCCGGCCCAGCCTCCGGCAACTCCCGCTGCCCAGCCGGACCCCGACAAGACGGTCAAGCTCAATCCCAAGGATCTGCCGAAAGCCCCGTAGGCCGGCGTGATTGCGGCCTGCGGCAATCCGACCGGCGAATCCTGAGTTTCCAGAAAAATTCCATTGAAACTTCCATTGTTTTTTACATCGCGCGCGCGATGCCGATAAGCCCGCAATTAACTAGATTATTTTTCTCACTTCGCGGCACCGGTAAGTCTAGCTAGGTCGATAGTCCCGCCCCGCACCAGGCCAACGGACACTCCCTTCCGGACCCCTCACGGGCTAAGCTTTCCACATGAAGAAAACCCTACTCGCCGCCCTCGTCGCCGCCTCCTCCCAACCGCTGTTCGCCGGCTGCGTCATCCATAAAGGAGCCTACGGCTGGGACCCCATCGGCCGCGTGGACGACAGCGGCCGCATCCACGACAGCCCCTATGGCTATAACCCCGTCGGCCGGGTGGACGACCGGGGCCGCATCCACGACAGCGCCCACGGCCACAGCCCGGTCGGACGCGTGGAGGAGGGCGGGCGCATCCACGACGCGGCGTGGGGCTACAGCCCGGTGGGCCGCGCCGACGGCGGCAAGATCCACGACACCCCCTTCGGCTGGAGCCCCGTGGGCCACGGCCGAGAGTGCTCGACGCGCCAAGCCGGCGGCGGCGGATTCCTGCTCCTGCTCAAGAAGAAGTAGGCGCGGTCGGGGCGCTTCGCGACATTCTCGACCCCGTGCCAATCTCGGCCGACTTTGTTAACATCAAAGGCGCGTGGGACCCGCCCTCTTCGCCGGACTCCTGAGCCTGGGACTCACGGCCGGCGCCGCGCCGGCCGACATCGACTTCTCATCCTACACGGCCGACTCTGAGGATTTAGCCGCCATGGAGGAGGGCATCGCGGCTTCGCTGAAGGCGGCCCCGTGGCTTTTCCCGGAGGGGATCGACGACGTGGACGTGGCGCTCTACGACTCCTCCAAGGTCTTTCTCTGGTCCCGGAGCGCCCACCCCTTCGAAAAGCGGGGAAAATGGAACGACCCACCGTCTATGAGATCCCCCATTTTGGCAGAACCAACGAGGACATCATGGACGGCTGCCGGGGCGGGGTCTCGCCCTTCGTTGAAACGGCGATGGGACGAGGCCATGTTCCGGAAACGGTCTTTGAGTGCGCGCCGCTAAAGACCTTCGTGGCCGCGCAGAAGCGGCGGCGGGGCAGCATCTACGACACCAAGGCCTCCTACCTCATGACCTTCGTGCACGAATACGCCCACCAGTATCTGCGACTGCGGGATTGGCATGTCCCCGTGGTCCACGCCATGACCCGCGCGGTCAAAAAGCTCAATACCCAAACCTCCACGTACCGGATACTCGACGAGGGCTACGCGATCCTCTCCGAGCTCAAGGCGTCGCGCCGGCTCTTCCCGGAACACTTCGAACGCCTCAAGAACGACTTCGGCCGGCCGGGATCGCAACAGCCTCACGACCTCGGCACCGCTCTAGCCCTGAGCTTCTTGGACAGTTCGGCGGACCAGGGCCAGCCGTCCTCGGAGAGGCCGGCGGACTGGGCCGGCCTGCGGAGGCCGACCGGCAGTTTCTGATGGAGGCGGGGGTCTCGCTCTGCAACTTCCTAGAGGAGCGCTACGGCCCGGGGGCGCTCATGCGTTTCTGGAGAAGCCATCTGGATCCCGCCCGCCACCGCGACCCCAAGACCTGGAGCGAGGCCTTCGGCAAGACCCAAGGCGAGTTGCAGCGGGAATGGCTGGCCTTCTACGGAGTCGGCCGTGCGCCATAGCCGGGTCACGCTCCTCACCCGGACCCCGGCGGCGGCGTGGCGGATGCGGGGCTAGAGCCGGGCCAATTGCCGGGGCGTGAGCGACCAGAGGAGCTCGGCCGCGCCGGGAACGGGACGCGCTTCGAATCCCAGGACGCAGGCCTGGCCTTTCTTCAGGCGCAAGCGTGCGGGCGCCCCTTGCTCGCCGGTCAGGAGCAGCGAGGCCAGGCCGCTCAAGGCGGGCTCATGCCCCACGACGGCGATCAGCCGCTCCTTGCGTCCCCGGAGCCAGGAAACCAAACGGTCCGGATCGGCTTCGGGCTCGAGTTCACGGACCCGCCGCAGGGGGGCCTTCAGGCCGATCTCATCGAGGAGGATGCGCGCCGTTTGCTCCGCCCGCGCCAGGGGGCTGGATACCACGAGTGAGGGCTTGATCCCGAGCCTCTTGAGACCTCGCGCGGCGCGGCGCATGAGCTTGGCGCCATCGACGGTCAGGGGGCGGGCCGAATCCGGACGGCCCGTGCGGGACCATTGCTCGCGGTCTCCGGCCGGGGCGTGGCGCACGATGAGGAGTTTCACGCAAATATGATACCTTGAAAATGCCCCCATGAAAACACGGCTGGAAAACCTCGAAGACGAGATCTGCCGGCGCCTGGGCATCGAGGACCCCCGATATATCGAGATCGAGGCCAAGCGCCGGGTCGTGCCCGAACAACTCGACGACTTGCGCAAGCACCTCTTGGGATTAAGGGGCGTCAAGCACCAGAAGACCGTGCTCTTCTTCGACCAGTTCCTCGACACCCCCCGGATGGACCTCTTTCGCCGCGGGGCGAGCCTGCGCCTGCGCTACAAGAAAGACGGAGCCTACGTCTACCTTCAATACAAGGGGCCCGGCTTCAAGCGCCGGGGCCTGCTCTACCGCTCGGAGTTCTCGACCGAGCGCCTGGTGCACGTGATCATGGAGGAAAGCCACCACGACATGGTCCACTTCCGCGACCCGTCGGTCCTAAAGATACTCGCCGACCACGCCGTTCCCGCCATGGGACGCGCCATGCGGCGGGGCCTTGGAAACGCGACCATGTCGCGCATCACGGCCGGGAATATCCTGTGCATTTACCAAAAGGAGAAGTTCACCGTGGAACTGGGCGACGCGTTTCTCGAGCCCTCCCTGGACCGCATCTTCGCATTCCACATCGGACCGCGCGGCCCGCACCCGTTGTCGACTTTCTGCGAGTACGAGAACGAAGTCAAGGCCCCGGGCGGAGACCTCTGGGCCAAGCTCGAAAAGGTCGACGAGCTTCTCAAGTTCGACACGCGGCTCGCCCGCCGCTTCGACCTGCGCCCGGAGCCCCTCGACAAGTATCACCGCTGCGCCTCGTTCTTTCAGCCTAACGGCCGCAGGTGACGCGCTGTCCCTGGCCGGCCGCCGATGATCCCCTCACCCTGGCCCCCATGACCGGGAGTGGGGCGTCCCGGTCCGCGCGGCGATTTTACTCCTCGCCCCGGGAGTAAATCTCGGATATTCCACTGACAAATTCCATTCCCGCCAGAATCCCAACTCCGGTGGAGGCCATCGGTGGAGGTCAGCGCTTCTCGAGCGCGGTGTCGCGGTAGCCTTTGCGGGCCAGGGCCTCGAAGAGTTCCTGCGAACGCACCGCCTCGGCCTCGGCTGCGGGCTTGACATAGGCGCCGTCAGGGCGCAGGGTCCAAGCCTTGACGTTGTCCTCGAGCCCCCGGCCGAGGATCACATCCCGCACATAGACCTTGAGGGCGGCGTCCTTGACCGGGAATGCGATCTCGTAGCGCGTGAAGAAGTTGCGGGGCATCCAGTCGGCGCTGGAGAGATAGAGCCGCTCCGCCCCCCCCGCCCGGAAATAGAAGATCCGGCTGTGCTCCAGGAAGCGGTCGATCACGCTCACGACCCGGATGTTCTCGCTCAAGCCCTTGATCCCCGGCACCAAGGCGCAGATGCCGCGGACCAGAAGGTCGACTTTCACCCCGGCGCGGGAGGCCCCGTAAAGCTCCTCGATGGTCTCGATGTCGGCCAGCGAATTCATCTTGGCCATGATCCGGCCGTTCCCATCCTTCTTATGATGCTCCACCTCCCCCCGGATGAGACGGCGGACCTGGCGATGGAGGCTGCCGGGGGCCACCAAGAGCTCTTTCATCCCCGCGGGCTCGGCCCCCCGGGCCATCGCCAAGAAATACTCCGCCGCCTCCGCCCCCAAGGTCGCGTCGCAGGTCAAAAGCCCCAGGTCGGTATATTGCCGCGCGGTGACGGGGTGGTAGTTGCCCGTGCCCAGATGCAGGTAGGAGGCTTCCGACTCGCCCTCCTTCCTCAAGACCTGAGTGATCTTGCTGTGGACCTTGAAGCGGCCCAGCGGCCGGATGATGCGAACCCCGCTTTGGCGCAGCTCCTCGGCGCAACGCACGTTGTTGAGTTCGTCGAAGCGCGCCTTGATCTCCACGTAGGCGGTCACCTTCTTGCCCCGGCGGGCCGCCTCCCGCAGGGCCTCGATGATCGGAGACTCCCGGCTGGTGCGGTAGAGGGTGTGGCGGATGGCGGTCACGTCGGGGTCCTCGGCCGCGGCCTTCACGAAGCTCTCCACGATATCGAAGGAGTCGTAGGGGTGGTGGAGCAGGATGTCGCGCCGGCGGATCGCGTCGAAGAGGGTCTTGGCCTTGGCGAAGAGGGCCGGGGTCTGGGGCTGGACCGGCGGGTAGCGCAGGCGCTCGCTGCCCTCCTGGGAATAGACCATGGCCAGAGTCCGAAGGTCCAGCGGCAAATCAAAGCGGTAGAGCCCCCCCGAGTCCAGGCCCAGGGCCGAAGCGAGAAACAGCGCTCCTTCCGAGTAGCTCGGGGAGTCGACCTCCAGACGCACGATCCGGGCCCGCTGCCGGCCTTCCACGGCCTGGCGGATCTGCTCCTCGAGGGTATCCTCCTCATCGGGGCGGTAGCGCAGGTCCGCGTCCCGGATGAGCTTGAAGGGGAAAGCCTCGATGACCTCGCGGCCCCCGAAAAGCTGGGCGGCGCGGGCGCTTAGCCAGCGCTCCAGCAGAACGTAGCGCCGGCCGGACTTGGCGGGCGGGAGTTCCAGAAGGCGGGCCTCGCGCTCCTCGATGGAAATGAAGGCGTACTCGCCGGGAAAGCGCACGAAGACGTGGATGCGGGCGCTGCGCAGGTCGGGGAACGATTCGGAGGATTTTCGCCGGCAGATGCGCAGGCGGGGCAAGGCGGCCGCGATCTCAGCATCCAGGGCGGCGTCCTCCGCGAAATCCGTCAGAATTTCGATGCCCTTGGCCCGCAGGGCGGCGAGGATATCGTCCAAAACCGCGGCCTGCCGGGACTTCTGGCCCAGGACCCGCTCGCGGATCTGGGCGAGGGCCTGGCGCACGGTCAGGCCGTCCGGGAAGCGCGCGCCCGGTTCCCGGCGCGCCGTGCGTGAGAGTTCGGCGACCCGGACCATGAAGAATTCGTCGAGGTTCGAACTGACGATGGTGGCCATGCGCAGGCGCTCCAGCGGCGGCACCCCCGAGTCGGCGGCCTCGTTAAGCACCCGCTCGTTGAAGGCCAGCCACGACAAGTCACGGTTGAAGAGACGGTCCTCGCGGGGCATCTCCACTTCCCCCGCGGGCGCCGGGGCCGTTTTGCCCCACTGGACCTTGAAGGGCACGAAGGGTTCGCGCGCCGAGGCGTCGTCTTTCTCGGAGGACTTGGTCATCGGTGCCGGGTGTCCGGTTTCATATGAATGTGGGGCATGGGCGCCGGCGTCTCTCGACGCCAATTCTAGGAAAAACGGGGTCACGCCGTCCGATCAAACGGAGCCCGGCAGGCTGCTCCGCACCAGGGTCCCGAGCGCGGCCACGGCTTGGGGATCGAGCTCTCCCCGCTCGGCCGCGGCGGTGAGCTCGGTGGCCGCGGCGGCAGCCTCCCAGCCTTCCCGGTGCAGGCGGGGGGAGGTCAGGCGGTCGTACTCGTCGGCCACCCGCACCAGCCGCGCGGCCCGCGGGATGGACTGTCCGGCCAGGCGCTTCGGGTAGCCGCTCCCATCGAAATTCTCATGATGGGCTTCGATCGCGTCGACGACGGCGGGGGGCACGGAGATGCCGAGCTCCCCCATCACGAGGCGGGCGGCTTCGACGTGGACCCGCACCATCTGCAAATCCTGTTCGGGCAGGGCCGAGAGCATTTCGTCCTGATTGAGAAGGTGTTCGGGGACATTGCGCCGGCCGACGTCGTGGTAGAATCCCGCCTCGAAGGAGACGCGCCGTTCTTCCGGAGACAGGCCCATCGCCTCGGCCAGGGCTCCGGCTATCGCGGCCGTGACCAGGGAATGCCCCAAGGTGCCGTCGAGGGACTCGATCGGCAGCATGAGATCGCGATTGATCCCCATGGCCTTGAGCCGGGTCTCGGACGCGGCACGGATGGGCTCCGGGATGCGACGGAGGTCGGCCAGGGGATCCTTCAGCGAGACGACTTCGTAGGTATCGACCGCCTTGTGCTTGCCCCGCAGGCGCACCGACCTCTCGGAGGAGGATTCCCGGGACAAAACCAGCTCCGCGACGGCGGCCTCCACCCGTTCCTGGATTTGAGGGTTCACCGCCAACGCTTTTCGGTAGTACTCGACCGCCTGGGGGACCTCCCCCAGCTCCCCGCTCAAGCGCGCGGCTTCGAGCATGAGGTCGCAATCGGACCGCCCCGAAGACATCCGCTCCTGCAGGGCTTGGAGCCGGGCGGCGGCCTGCTCCCGCGCGTCGGCCTTCTCCCCCATGACCAGCCGGCGCGTCACGAACCACCGCGAAACCTTGGACTGGGTGGCGCCATCGACGCAGACGCTGCCCTCCGGACAGATCTTCTCCAGGCGCGCGGCCACATTGACCACGTCGCCGAAGGCGGTGTAGGCCTTGCGGCGCTCCGAGCCGACCAACCCGACGAATGCCTCGCCGTGAGAGATGCCCATCCTCAGCTTCCAGCGAAAGTCCGGGGAGGAGACGCGCTTCTGCATCTGGACCGCGGCCAGCACCGCCTGCAGGGCGTTCTGCTGGTGATACAGCGGGATGCCGAACTCCGCCATGAGCCCGTCGCCGAGGTACTTGTCGAGATGGCCGTTGTAGGAGGCGAGTATGGGCTCAAGCTCGGAAAAAAGACGGTTCATGTGGCGGACCACCGCTTCGGGCTGCATCTCCTCGACCGACGCCGTGAAGTGGGCGATGTCGGCGAAGAGCACCGAGATCTCCCGCTTCTCGTTGGCCAGCCTGCGGTTGACGAGCATGTTGGCCACCCACGGGTCCATCGCCGAGTACAGAGCCGATTCGAGCTTCTCGCGGGTCCCCTCCAGAGCGGTGTTGCGGCGGTCCAGCGCGTCCACGCGCCGCAGGAGCTCTTTCTGAGCGTCTTTCCAGTCGTCCACGCGCACCCGAAGCTGGGAAAAATTCACCTGGACGCGCTCATTGAGCCTCCCCACCAGGGCCCCGCAGAGGATGAGCACCCCGCCCCACGTGGCCAGATGGAGGAAAAGACCCAGCCGGGTGTGCGGGGTATAAAAGGCCTCGGGAGAGAGGACCACATAGAAGAAGACTACCAGGATCGAGAGCGCGCCTCCCAGCACGGCGCCGCGGGCATCGAGGAAGTAGGCCGCGAGAAGCACCGGCAGGAAGTAAAGGTTGATGAGCGCCATCCGGTCGTCGCAGAACCAGGTGACGACCGGGATGAGAACCAGCAGGACCCCCGCGAGACCCAGTTCGAAGTGGCGCTGGATGCGGTGCTCCCAGGCTTGCTTAAGCATGGGCAGGAGACGGCGTTCCCTAACGATCTCTTCGATTTCCACGTTCGCCGGGCTCGGATGGGCCGCGGGGCACCGGCCCGATAGTTTAGCCCCGGTCCGAGAATTGGTCAAGGGGGTCGCGCGGGCGGCTGCCACCTCCATTAATGGAGGTAACGCCTTGCCACCGGCTACCGTCGCGTCGCACGGCGGTCTACTTCGCGCAGGCTGCCTTCAAAGCGCTCGCCCAGGAGTTCGCGGTCTTTCTTAATGAGACGCTCCCGGCCGCGCGCCAGCACCCGGCGCGCCTCGGCCAGCTCGCCTTGATCCATCAATACCGCGGCCAACGACAGGCTGGCTTCACCCAAGGCGGGATTGAGGCGCAGCGCCGCCTCCAGCTCCCGGCGTGCGCCGGCGATGTCGCCGGAGAGGTAGCGCGCCACCCCCAACTCGGAGCGCAGCCGGGCATTCCGAGGGGAGACCACGGCTCGACGCTCGAGGGTTTCCAGCGGCTCGGGAGCCGCGCCGGAGGAGACCAGCCCGAGACCAGCGGTCGTCCCGCCGGCGGGGGCGTCGGCGCCCCAGGACTCGGGGTACAAGGGACGCAACAACCGTTCGCCCGCGCTGAGGT
Source organism: uncultured Elusimicrobia bacterium (assembly GCA_964374095.1). Lineage (GTDB taxonomy): Bacteria > Elusimicrobiota > Elusimicrobia > UBA1565 > UBA9628 > CAYJXJ01. Next base: position 4,687 of record CAYJXJ010000015.1, on the reverse strand, counting down.
AGCGGGTGAAATTCTGCGGGTAGATCGCCGCCGCGCTGAGGAAAAAGGCCGCCAGCAAGGCAAGCCTGAGATGTCCGCCCCGCGCCGAGATCCTCGCCGCGGCATCGCCGGCGAGGAGGGCGGCGTAGGGGAAGGCCGCCGCCAGATAGGTGGCTTTCACGGCATTGCCGTGATCGAGACCGTAGCGGCACAGCCAGACGAGGTAGCCGGTCAAGGACGCAACGCCGATTAGGGCCGACAGGAGGCGAACCTCGCCTCCCCCATTCGCTCGTCCACCGGCGCCCCGCCGCGCGGGCCAAGCCCCCGCCAGGCCCGCCAGCAACAAGAGCCCCGGGACCGCCCCGGCGAGAACGGCCCGGCGCTGGAACCCGACCGATGCGGCGCGGTTGGTATCAAAGCCGGGGTCAAAGCGGCGCCAGTGGGCCGCGCGCGCCAGGTCGTCGCCGGCCACGTAGGCGCCCGAGGCGCGGTCCCTGCCGTAGACCGAGAAGTAGCCCTGGGTGTCCGCGAAGAAGTCCGCGTAGAGAACCGCCAGCGTCCCGCTCCTCTCATAAGAGCCGAAGGGATCGCGCAGAGCTCCGACCCAGCCGCCCGCCACCCGGGCCAGGGCGGCGCCCGCGCCAGGCCAGGCCGGGCCGCGTACATAGGCGACGGCGCTGCCGTAGCGAAAACCCTGGCGCACGTAGAACCATCCCCCCAAGACAACGCCCAACGCGACGGCCACCCTCAAATGCCGGCGTCGCTCCGGAGGGATCCCGCGGGCCGCGAATGCGAAAACCGCGCACGCGGCCAGCACGAAGATTCCCCACTGGCGGCATAATAGGAGGCCTCCCAGGCCCATCCCGGCCGCCAGACGGTCGATCGGAACGCTCTCCCGCAAGGCAAGACGCAGCAGCCACACCCCGACCAGCTCGGAGAGCAGCGCCAACTGCGCCTCGGGTCGATTGAAAGCCAGGGTCCTAAAGAACACCGGCATTAGGGCCAGGCAGGCGAGGGCCCAATAGGGCCGGCTCGCCAGGGGCTCCCCCAGAAAGCGGCAGAGGTCCGCGAGGAACCAGCACATCGCAAGCCCGTAGAGGGCGTTCACGAGTAGGGCCAAACGGCCGCCGCTCTCCTTCGAGAGTCCCGCGGCGACTCCCAGCGCCGGGGGAGCGTAGGCCAGGGGAGGGGAGAAGAACTGAGCAGAGTCTGAGCGGTCGGGAAGCCGGCCTTGGGCCAGCGTGCGGACATAGTCCCAATGCGAGGGCGCGTCGTAGCCTATGGCCGGATCATGAAGGAAGGCATTGAACAGCGCGGGGACCATGACCGCGGCCAACCCCAACCAGGTCAGGCGCCGGGCGGTCATGGCGCGGCTGGGCGAAGTCCGTCCGGGTAGAGACGCCGCTCAGGACGCCCATCCGCCCAAATCGTCGCCAACGCCCCGCCGCCGTCGGTCCCGGGTTCCACGATGACCGCGGGAGCGCAGGAGGCCACGGCTCCGGAGCGCAGTTCTTCCAACCGACGGGCGACAAAGTAGCGAAAGACAGGAGCGCCCATCAGAAAGTCGGGCCGTCCCGGACCGCCGGGTCCCCGCTCCAAAGGCATGGCGATGTCCCCCGCGCGCCAGCCCACGCAGCCGTCCGGCGGGACGCGGCCTTCGAGCCAGCCCGCCAGGTCGAGAAAGGCCCGCGATCTCAAGACCGGCTCTTCCTTAATATAGCGCCACGATGCCATCGTCGCGCCGATGGGACCCATCCCCAAGCACGCCGCGGCAATGCTCCAGCGGAGCGCGCGGCCGGCCTTCAGCCAAGTCGTCACCGCCTCGATCCCCTCCCCGACGGCCGCATAAACCAGCGGCAGCAGGAAGAGCGCGTAACGGTGATCCCGGTTGCGCACCACGCCGCTCATGGCGGCCAGCGGCAGCAATAGCGCGAGCGCCAGGTAGCTGTCGCGGGGACGGCGGCGCGCGCACCATACCCCGACCCCCGTCAACCCAAGCCAGGACAACCGCGAACCCAATTGCGCCCAAAGGCCGTCGGCGTAGAGCCACCATGGCCGCGCGGGATTGACGTCTCCGAGATTGGCCCGCAGCTCAAGCCAAACCATTTGGAGGTCCCGGAGGACCGGGGGACTGCCGTGGGCGAGCCACTCCAAGCCCGATTGCAGGACCCCGAATCCCAGGGCTCCCCACAACGGGGTCAGCCAAAGACCGCTCCTCACGAGCTCGATAAGCCGCTCGCGCGGTCCCCCGCGCCCGCGGATCAGGACCTGCGCCATCGGCGCGAGAAACAAGACCGGCAGATGGTAGCGGCTCGTCGCCGCCAACGCGGCCGCCGCCGCCGTCATGGCGCGACGTCCCGCGGTCGGCGACTCCATCTGCCGCCAAGCCGCCCACAGGAATAGGAGGGCGGGAAGGCCCGCCCCGATGTCAAAGAGAAAAAATGGGGCTTGGGAGAGCGCCAGGGGATCCAGCGCGAGAAGGCCGCCGGCGGCGAACGCCGCCGGCAAGGAGAATAGGCGGGAGAAAAACAAGAACGACACGGCAACGACAACGGCAAAGACACCAGGCATCAGGACTCGTACCGCGGCCAACGCCCGTCGCGGCTCTCCGGAGCGCGAGGCCAGAAATGGCGTCGCTATCGCGACGCCGGCGGGGGGACGGCTGGGGGTGTAGAGCATGCGATCCCCCCCGTGCCCGGTGATCGCGGCGATATTCATGAGCCCCAGAACGCCGTGCCAAGGCTCGAGGGTCACGTCCCGGCAGACGCCCCAGACCCGCGCCCAAACCAGGCCCCCCAGGACGGCCGCGGCCAAAGCCAATCCCGAGCGCCTACTCACACCCCAACCCCTCCCCAGCCAGCAGGGGGTAGTAATGGATCAAGTCGGGCGACACCTCGGCTCGACCCAACCGCATGCCCTTGGCAAGGCCGCGGATCACGCGTTCGGCATAGCCGTCCATGCGGGCGGCCGGGATCACGGGATTCCTGAAGAGTCCGTCGGATGCCAGCCAGACCCGCCCCCCCCGGCAAAGGGTCTCGGCCGCGCGACCCGTCGCCTCCGCCAACCCAAGCCCCTGCCCGTCCGGAGAATTGTCATCGGGCCAAGCGAAAAAAGCCGCCGGCACCGCGGGATCCAGCGCCTCGGTGAATCGCCGGTCGGGCTCCGAGAGCTGCAACAGCAGGTCTCTCCGGGTCAGTTTCTCGGCCACGTAGGCCGCCTCTCGCCGCGCCAGAGCGCCCCGCTGCCGGTCGAGCCGCGCGGTTTCCAAAGCCGGGACGCGGGTCTCAAAACCGGCCGCGGCCCGGGCCGCAAGACAGGCGCCCAGCGCCACCGCCCGCCAGCGGGGCAAGAACGCCGCGGCCGGAGCCAAGAGAATCCCCCCGGTCCCCAGCGAAAGCCTCAAGGGATCGAAGATCAAGCACACTCCCACGGACCCGCACAGCATCCCCAGACCCATGGCGCCGACGGTCCGGCCGGCGGCTCCCGCGCGCGCGCCGGCGAAGCACACCGCGGCCCAGGTCAGCGGCGGCGCCTCATAGGCGTTTGATTGCAGCCTGGCGATCTGACGCAGAAGCTCGCCGTGCGACAGGAGCGACTCCGAGAGTTCCGGAATATCCGGAAGCCCGCCGAGCAGGGCCGCCGCCGCGCCGATCAAGGCGCCGGGCCAGAAGCCCCCGAGTTGGGACCTCAGCAGGGCCACGGCGGCCAGCAGGATCAAGGCCGGGACCGCCTGGGCCCGGCCCACCCCTTCCCAGGCGCCGGGAACGGCGGCTGCCATGGCCGCGGCCCAGAGGGCTGACCGGCGGCCCGCGGCGGCTCCAATCGAGGCCGAGAGTCCGACCCGGGCCAGGGCTAGCGCCCAGTCCACGCGTCCACCGCCAGCTTGAGAAACAGTCCGGCCCCGACCACCAGCACCATGGGGCGGATGACCGCGGCGCCGCGCTCGACGCCCCAGCGGGAACCGAGGGCATGCCCGGCCACGCTCACCGCGCCCATCGCCAGGCCCAGCTTGAGCTGGACCCGTCCCCCGGCGAGAAACGCGGCGAGCGCGGCCGCGTTGGTCGCGAGGTTGAGGAGCTTGGCCCGCGCCGTGGCCTCCAGCAGCCCGTAGCGGCAAACCACGGCCAATCCCAGGGCCAGGAAAGTCCCGGTGCCGGGCCCGAAGAAGCCGTCGTAGCAGCCGATCGGGAAGGCCAGCCCCGCCGTTCTCCAAGACAGCTGACGCGCTGAAAATCGCGCGCTCAAATCCTCGCGGCCGAATCCGGGGTTTGCCCAAAGCGCCGCGCCGGCCGCGGGGATGCAGACCAACAACAACGGCCTCAAATATCGGGAATCGAGCCGCATGGCCAGCGCCGCGCCCACGAAGCTTCCGGCGAGCGCCGCGGCCACGGCCGGCAGCAGGGGTCCCACCTCCAGGCTCAGCGTCTTGAAGTAGCGGCGCGCCGAAGCGACGGTGCCGATAGCCGAGGAGAGCTTGTTGGTGCCAAGGATGAGCCCGGGATCGAGTCCCGCGGAATAGTACGCGGGCAGGGTGATGAGGCCCCCGCCTCCCGCCAGGCTGTCGACGATGCCCGCGAAGAAGACCAGCGCCGCCAAGGCGGCGAACTCGGCGGTTGGAAGCGGCATCGGACAATGATAGGAAAACGGGGTCAGGTCTCAACACTTGATTCCGCTGAAAAAGCCTCCCTGTCAACGTTTGGCGCGTTTC
>CAYJXJ010000014.1:29142-45153 GCA_964374095.1 uncultured Elusimicrobia bacterium | reverse complement strand
GATCTCCTGGGCATGGAGGACGTCTCCTTTTTCGGCCAGATCCGGCCCTATGACAAAGAGATTGTCTATGCGGTGGACATAGTCTCCATTGAGGAGTCCGACGGCGAACGTTCGATCTCGGGCAAAGCGACGGTCTCGGTCGACGGCGCGCGAGTCTACACGATCGGAACCGCCCAGGTCGCAACGGCTTTCTGGGAGGCCGGCCCGGCCGTCAAGCCCGAGGCCGCGCGGCGGGCGCCCGAAGGGCCTATGAGCCGCCGCTTGAGTTGGGCCGAATTCTCCTCAAGAGACTCTTTTTCCCAGACGGAGGTGCTTGCGCTCTCCCAAGGGACGCTGGTCGACGCCCCGTCTATGGAGATGGGGCTCTTGCCCTCCTCGCTCATGCTCGAGATCGGCCAGATCCACCATATCTCCTACGACGGGGCCGCGGACGAGGGAAGAATCCTTGCCGCGAAACAGAACAGCCCTCTCGAGTGGTTCTATGCGATGAATCGCGGAACGAAGCCCACCGCCCTGATAGTCGACGGGGTCTGGCAGCTCTTAGGGCTGTTCTTGGCCTGGAGGCGGAACACCGGAACCGGCAGGGCCCTGGGATTTGATCGGGTCGAGGTCTTCGACTCTATTCGCCCCACGGACGTGGAAATCCTCTACGACATACGGATTTCGCGCACGACCCGGGCCGAGGGAACGGACGACGCGTTCGCGCGCGGCGACGCCAAGGTCTTCGCGAACGAACGCCTCGTCCTCGCCTGCGAGAACGCCAACGTGGGCTACCACAAGAACATCCGCTACTCGGAATACCCCCGGATGAGCGACATGGGTATCGGCGGAAAGCTGAAGGCCAGGAACAACGGAGACTAAGCCCATGAGCGTCCTGACGAAGGCTGAAGTGCTGTCGCTCGTCCCCCAGCAGAGGCCCATGCGCTTCATCGAGGACATCCTGGAGATGGACGAGGAGCACATCCTCGGGACTTACACCTGGAAAAGCGAGGATTGCGCGGGCTACGCTCCGGACAACAAGACCGCGCCTCCCTTCAAACTCATTGAGATGGCCGCCCAGATAGGGAGCGTCGCCTGGTGCATCTATCACATGACGCTCGACATCACGCCCGACGAGCTCAAGCATCTGGTGGGCTTCTTCACGCAGATCGAGAACGGCGAGTTTAGGGAAGTCGTTCGCGCCGGCGACAAGGTCGCCTGCATGGCCACCTTCGGCCCGGAAGGCTACTTCCGAAGCAACAAGCTGGTCAGCCACGTCGAACTCCAGTTCGACGGCGGCCCCAGGGACGGCCAGGAGATTTTCTCGGGCACGATTGCCGGTCTGTGGGTGCCGAGGGACTCCGAGATGCTGCGTTAGCCCAGGACGACCCCTCGGCCTAGGCCGGGAACTTGGCGCCATCCTGACGTGCTCCTCGGTGATCCGCGAGGCCAACCGTTCCGCGGTGAAGGCTTCGGGCTCGACGCTTGAGGACGCCCCATCCGCCCGGCCCGGAGAGATATTCTTAGGGCAAAGGATATTCCACGGACCGAGCGGGGACACAGCTCGGTAGCGTCTCAATCAGCGTGGTAGCGCTGGTCTCAGCGGGGAAATGAGCCGCGTCGCGATTCTAGGCCCGAAACTCCGCTGTCCACCCTCCGTCCGCCCGCCAGTCTCGACGCAGAAATCATCTCTGGCCCCCTTCCGGCCCCCAACCCAAGACTGCAATCCCAATCGCAGGCAACTTCAAACCGGAAGGCTGTAGAAGCGCCAGAGCGAGCTTCGAGCGGGAAGCCTGGCGTAGAATTTGCGGGCCCGATGGTTATCTACCCGGGTCTGCCACTCGATCCTGGAGAATCCCTTCCGCCGAGCATGCGCCGCGCAATGGGCGATCAGCGCGCTACCGACTCCCCGGCCCCTGGCCTTCGGGATCGAGAACAGGTCGTTGAGCGTACAGGCCGCGGTGGCCGACAGCGACGAGAGACCGAAGTAGAGCGTGGCGAAACCCACGGCCTCCCGGCCTTGGGCGACGGCCAGGAATTGTATCCCCCGGCGCCGGTTCCGCAAGAACCGACGAAAGAAGCGCCGATTCGCCGCGTCATCCGGTTTCGCCCCGTAGAAGCGCTGGTACTGGGCGATCAACGGCAGAACCCGCTTGAAGTTCCGGGGCGTGACCGCCTCGATCTCGATCACGGCTTGCGGGCGACGAGTCCCATCGCCTCCCGGCCGTCCAGGCTCATGCGGCCCAGGAACTCCGGCCGGGAGAAGGTCTCCGCGGCCTCCACGACGAAGCCGCCGCGGCGGAAGGCCGCCGCCAGAATCTCGGGTTCCAGGTAGTTCATGCCCTCCGCCTCGCCGGGCCATGGGCTCCCCGCGGCCCGGCGCGCTTCGTAGACGGGGATGGAGTCGCGACGCGTGCCGATAAATGGAGTCAGCGCGACGGCGAAGGCCTTTCCTCCGGGCACGAGCCAGCGGCGCAGCGCGCCGATCCCGCGCTCGATGCTGGGTCCCGGTAGGAAGTGGAGCATCCTTCCCAACAGAGCCGCGCCGACGCTCTCCGGCTCCAGGTCCAGCGCCTCGGGAAACGCGCCTGGAAGCAGGCGCAGCCGGGTTCGCTGCGCCTGCGGAACGCGCCGGCCGAGGATCTCGAGATGGCGCGGCTCGATGTCGTTGGCGATGACGCTCGCCCCCGCAGACAACGCGGCCAGGGTCGCGATGCCGTAGGCCGCCCCGACGTCGAGGACGGGCGCCACGAGGCCCGACGCCCGGTCGACGAAGGCGCGCGCGTAGGCGTCGAGCTCGGGAGTCATCGCCCCCATGCCGTTCAAGGTCGGCACCGTCCCGTTCGTCTCAGGCTCCGGCATGCGTCGGAGTTCGCTCGTCAGCTCCATGGATCGGGTCTCCTTTGATGCGGATGGCGGCTCGACGACAGTATTGTCCATGCCAATTCGATCGGAACGAGCCGATCGGGATCGAGCGGTACGTGCCCGGATGAGCGGGATCGGGCCATGGGTCCATCAGGTGGACATGCGCGTCGTCGATCCCGGTGAGGACGCTGTAATGCCCGCCGTCGTCGTTCCAGATCACGATGGCCGTCTCGCCGTCGCGGAGGAACCCCTCCAGATCCTCGATCTGGAGTCGCTCGCGCAGCTCCGCGTCCAGCCCGAATCGGCGCGCCAGGTGCGCCAGCTCCTCGGGCCGCGTCACGCCGGCCGCCAGCGTCCCCAGTTGCTCGGACAGCGCAAGCTCGCCGGGTGAGGCCTTGCCCCAATACCGGAGCACGCTGTCGAGCGACGCCGGACCGCAGGTGATTGGCGTGCTCTGCCGAACCGGAGGCACCGGCCGAAGCAGGCAGACGCGGTCTCGCCTGCCGTTGAACAGCGCCAGCCCCAGCACCGCCGCGTTGGCGACGATGGAGAAGACGTAGAGCGGGTTGAAGCGCGTCGCAAACAACGCGCGCTCGAGCGGCAGCACCAGCAGCGCCGAGACGAGGGTCGGGTACTCGGCGGAGCCGATGTCCATGCGGCGGTAGAGGAAGAGCGTCAGCTCATAGATCCAGAACATCATGACGCCCGCGAGGCCCGCGACCAGGGCGCCCGACACCGCCGCGCCGCCGGCGGAAATGCCTCGTCCGGCGAACCCGAAGCCCAGGATCGCCAGGCCCGCGACGAAGGACGTGACCGAGTCGTTCTCCGTCTCGGCCGAGGACTTCAGCACCAGATACCCGACGGCGACCCCCGCGGTCCCGAGAAAGGCCATGCCGTAGCCCATGACCCGCTCCGCGGGGCCGCGCGCCGCCACGACCAGCAACGCCCCCAACGCGAGACTCGCGAGCGCCAGCGCGCGTTGGCGCGGCGAGTAGGACTCCCCGGTCCACGCTCCCATCAGTATCAGCAGGGCGATGTCCATGCTCGAGATCATCTCGACGGTGGCCGCGTTGACGTGCCAATAGCTCATGGTCAAGAGCGACAGCGCCGCGCCCGCGATGACGAGACGGGCCGCCTGCAGCCGGATGTTCCTGGGAACCAGGCTCGCCTTGCGAAATCGGGCCGAGAGCCAGGCGCAGCCCATGCAGGCGAGCCCCTGGAAGATCAGGGTGTCGGCCTGCGAGTATTCGCAGCGCGCGAGCTGCTTCAGGGCGAGGGCGTGCCCGCAGTGAAGGGCGAGATAAAGCGGCAGCACGAAGGCGTGGCTCATGGAAGGCATCGCTCTACTTGACGGCGGTGACACTCTTTCTCTCCGGAAGCGGCCCCGCCCAAGGGAATTGCTCCAGCGACGGCCCGGCGATGCGGGCGCACTCCGCCAAGGCGCGCTCCAACTCCGTCGCCAGCTCCAGGACCGCCACGACGACCGGGGCCTTGGCCTGGTAGTCGTTCTTGTGCCAGCCCTCCTCGTTGCGATAAAACCGGTAGCCCATCGCCTTCATGGAGCTCTCCCGCGGCGAGCCCGCGGTAAACGTCCCGATCATCTGCCGCGTTCCCCAGCCCTCGGCGATCTTCAGTGCCCAGTAGCGCAGGCAAGCGTTGAAGCCCCTCCCTTGATTCACCGATCGCGTCGCGGCCTTGCTGAGGATCATGGCCGGAAACCGGACCGGCTCGAACACCCAGCGGCACTCCATCTTACGTTCGACCACGTCGAGGTCCGTAACGAACTCGAGCCTCATCGTCGCGAGTATTTCTCCATTCTCCCGCAGCGCCAGCACCGTGCTCTGCTCATCGGAGCGGTTCCACAGGATGCCCGCCGGCTTCACCGAGAACCCCGTCGCCTTGGAGTATTCGTCCAGGCGCAGCCGGTTGATGGCGTCCTTGGCGCCGACGTCGACGACTGAGATCGAGCTCGTGTTCATGACGGCCTCCTCGTTCTTTGCGGCCGGCTTCGGGACGTACGCCTCTAGTATGCGGTCCGACAGCCTGCCCAGACAGCTCAGGTTCGCGAAGCCGGGTCCCTGGGCTAAGGCCGACAGCATCGGGACGTGAAGCCGTGGCTCCAGGCCCCGGATCGACAGGTTCCGGTCGATGCTCCGCTCCACGCCCGCCTGCGCCAAGGACGGAAGCCCCGCTTTCGAGAGTATCCGGGCCCGGGCCTCCGGGGTCGCCAGTTCGTCGATGAACGCCAACGGGTCTCCGCCCGTCGCGATGACGACGTAGTCGTAAAGGCGCGACTCCGCGCGACCGTCGTACTCGACGCGGGCGACGACGCGGCGCGGCCCGTCGGGGACGAGCGCGCGCAGCCGCCCGGGCACGATGTCGATGGAGCGCGCCTGGTCAAGCGTCCTCTGCGCGTGCAGCGAGAACACGCCGCGATCGGTACGGTGGATGAAACGACGGCGGTCCTCCATGGTCAGCCGATCCCACGGACCGTTCTCCGGATTGGAGTAGACCCGGTTCTCGAGGAAGCTCTCCCCGCGCGAGTAGGCCATCGCCTGCGGGCTGACGATCTCGATGGCGAGCGACGCCTTGTCGATCGAGGCCAAAGACATCGCGATTGACGCGGCGCTCTCCCCGGTGCCGACGACGGCCACGCGCGCGGAGTCAACCTCGATGCGGCCCTGCGCCTTCCAAAACGTCTCCGCGGTGAGCACACGCTCGTGATCGGGAAGCGTGAATGGGACCTTGGTCCTTCCAGGACCGGTCAGGACCAGCCCCTCCCCCGCAACCGGCGCGGACGTCCCGGCGGCCGAAACGAAGCGCACGGCCCAGCGGCCCTCGCGGATGTCGATCGCAACGACCTCCCCCTGATGAAAATGAATACCAGCCCCCAGGCGCTGGGAGACCCATTGCAGATATTGAGCCCAGAGTCGGTGCTCGGGCGCGGGCCGTCCGCGGTCGACCCAGTCGGCGTAGAGGTTCTGGGAGATCAGGAAGCTCTGCCAGGAGTACTCGTGCATGCCGCGGTTGACACTTTCGTCGATGCCTTTCCCCCAGCACACCGAGTCGTAGGGGAAGCCGACATCCTTCTCCGGCGAGGTCCCGAGCTTGATCTTCCCGTTGGTGTAGCCGGAGCCTCCGGTCCAATGCGCCCCGACCGCCGTCTTCTCGATGATGTGGATTTCGGGTGCCGCGAGACCCCGCCTCCGGAGCACGTCGGCCTTGGACGCGATGGCCATCGCCTTCGGTCCGGCCCCGATGATGATCAGCTGCTGAGCGCGCATGGGGGACTCAGGCCCCAACCAGCGCCGCCCAACCGCGGCGCGCCCGGAACTCGCGCAGCGCCCGCGCGGCCCGGGAGAACTCGCGAGTCGCGATAGACCTGAGCTCCATCCCCTCCTGTGGCGACGCGACGGAGCTCTCCCAGCCGATCGAGCCGACGGCCAAACCGAGCGCGGCGAGCGTCCTCTCCGAGAACTCCGGCATCAAGGGCGCGGCCAGGAACGCGAGCGTCCGGAGAGCGGTCAGCTCGAGCATCAGCAAGCCGTCCCGCCTGGGATCGCGAATGCCGGTCCCGGGAAGGCTCTCCCTGAGCCGCGCGATGCCGCGCCCCTCCCGGACGAGCTCGCACAGAGCCCGCGCCGCGGCCGCGGTCGAGAAGGACTCGCCGTCGTAGGCCCGCGCCGTCTCGTCGACGAGGGCCCGCAGCCGGCGCTCGACGGCGGTCGCCTCCGGCGGGGCCTTAAGCCGCGCCGGCGCGCGCCGGCCCCAGCAGGCGGCGAGCTCTCGGTCTAAGCCGTTGATCCAAGCCTCCCATTGACCGGTCAGCTCGCCCTCCACCAGCGCGCCAAACTCCTCCAGGGTGAAATTGGTCTGCTCCTTCTCCGGCCGGCAGTAGGATAGACCAAAGCGCAGCGCGTCGGCGCCGACCTTCGCAAGCAGCTCGTCCGCCCAGATCGCGTGGCCGCGGCTGGTTGAAAACTTCGAGCCGTCCAAGCGCAGGAACTCGTTGCAGATCAAGGCGGCCGGGAGCCGGACGGCGGGATCGCGGGCGAGCATCATGGCCGGGATGACGGCGGCGTAGAAGAATGCGTTGTCGAACCCGAAGAACTGCTCGGTCTCGAGGTCCGGTTCGGCGGCCTGCGCGTAGCCCATCGCCATCTCGAACCACGCGGAGACCGTCTGCCCCTCGAAGTCCGGCACGGGAACGGGGATGCCCCAGTCGGAGACGTGGCTGACGCCGATGTCCGCCAGCCCCCGGTCCAGGGAGGCCGCGGCCAGCTCCCGCAGCCGCGCGCTCATCGCGACGGCCCCGTGAAAGCGGCGCAATTCGTCGGCGTAGCGGCTCAACGGAAAGTAGAACTTCACGACGGGGCGCGCGGACGCGGGGCGGCGGCAGCGATTGCAGCGCGGGCCCCGCAAGTCGATCCCGTCGTTGATGAACGCGCATTGCTCGCAGCCGTGCGCGTTCGTCGCCGAGCCGCAGCGCGGGCACAGCCCGCCGGCCCAGGCCTCGTACAGGTGCCGGCCGCAAGGCTCGCAATAGAGAGAGTCGACGCGTCTGGGGATCAGCTTGCCCTCGGCCGCCAGGCGCCGGAACGAGTCCTGCACGAAAGCGCGGTACGCGGGTTCGTCCTGGGGCTTGACGAAGCGGTCCACGGCGATGTTGGCGTCCGCCAAGGTCCTCTCGATCGAGCGGGCGTAGCGCCCCGCCACGGCCTCGGGCGATTGCCCGGCCTGCTCGGCCTTGGCCGCTACGTAGCTCTGATGGTCGTCGGAGCCCGTCAGGGTGGACGCCGAGACTCCGCGCAGCCCCAAGTAGCGCCTCCTCGCATCCGCGGCGATGTAGGGACCGGAGAGATGCCCCAGATGCAAGTCGCCGTTGGGGGTCGGCGGGGCCGCCGTCACCCGCGCGCGCCGGGTGCGCGCCGCGCGGCGCTCCCACCATGTTGACAGGAAGACCAGCGTCTCCGACTCCGACGCGTTCTCCACCGCGTGAACGGTCTGAGGCGGGATGAATGGGGCATCGCCCTTGGACACCGGAGCGCGCTCGTCGCCGATCGACATCACGCCCCGCCCCTCGAGGATGAAGAAGGTCTCGGCCTCAGAGTGGCGGTGCGGGGTCGTGCTCCCGCCCGGCTCGATCACGCACCAGGCGGCGCCGAACGGGATTTCCCCGGCCCCGGGGGCGGGATCGACCCGTTGGCACAGGATGCCGTATTCGCGCTTCAGGCCGCTCTCGCCAAGTCGCTGTATCTTCATGTCGTTTAGAATAGCACCGGACCAGGAGCACAGTAAAGTGATATAATATATTCGATTATGCTGAGAATAATTCATGTATGACGATAGAGCAACTCCGCTATTTCCTGGAAGCGGCGCGCCACCAGCACATCGCCAAGGCGGCGGCGATCGTCGCCATCAGCCCGAGCGCCATCAGCCACAGCATCGCCGCCCTGGAGCGTGAGCTGGACCGCGAGCTGTTCGTCAAGAGGGGCAAGAACATCTTCCTGACCGCCTCGGGAAAGCTCCTGATGGAGCACGCGGGCCGCTTCATCAGCGACCTCGAGGCCCTCAAGGAGATGCTGACCTCGGAGGAGGCGGAGCTGCAGGGCTACTACCGGCTGGCGGCGACGCATCTGCTGTGTTCCCGTTACCTGATGCCGGCCTGGTCCGAGATCCAGGCAGGCAGCCCCCGGCTGACCGCGGAAATCTACACCCTGCGCTCGGCCCAGGCCGCCGTCGGCGTCGCCGCGGGCGAGTACGACTTCGGTGTCTGCTTCAGCCCGCAGGTCAACACGCGGCTCGAGTCCGAGACGCTGCGCGACGGGACGCTGGTCTTGGTCGTCCGGCGCGGGCATCCCGCGCTGAAGGCGGCGCCCGCCAAGCTCGGGCGCGAGCTCAGCCGCTACCCCGCCGCGCTGCCGAAGTCGTTCCAGGGCGTCGACAACTGCGAGATGCACCCCATGTTCGACGCGTTCGGCATCAAGCCGCGCGCCGAGTGCGTCTTCGACAGCTACGAGGTCGCGACGGCGCGGCTGCTCTCCTCGCCCTCGTGGAGCCTCTTCCCGGATTGGATCGTTGGCCTCCGGCCGGGGCTGGTCGGGATCAGGCCCAAGCGCTGGAACGCGCCCTATCGCATCGCGGCCGTCTGGCCCAAGCATCGGCAGCGCACGCGCGTGCTCAATCGCCTCTGCCAGACGCTCCGACGTTCTTTGGCGGTCTAGGCAAATCGCGCCGGGCCCCGGGACGGGCAAGGGTCGCTCCCCTCGACTATAACGTTTTCCGCCCTGACGCCCTCTGTATGGCGTCAGGACGGAAAACGCCTCGGCTCCTGACATCCACGATGAAGGGCTGTCAGTCCCGGCGTGTCGAGGGATTACTTCGGACCCATCATCCCTGGGACTTGGGGATTCTGCTTGCCGAAAAGGCCGAGCACGACCGGGTCCTTCACCGGCTCCTTGCCGACGAAGGTGCGAATCTCCTCGGGCACGAGCTCCGGTTTCTGGAAGAGGACGTGCTCGTGGTCGAGCTGGCTTTCCAGCGAGGTGGCGTGTCCCTGGACCGCGGGAGTGGGAACCATCCGTATGGTATCCCACGGGCAGTCCATCTCAGACGAGAAATTGGTCAGCTTGCTACCCTGGTTGCTGCCTATATTTTCGGACTTTCCTTAGCGAACCAACTTAACCCGCGCCCCTATGGGGTTCGCCAGAAGCTGCGGCGTTTGTACTCGATTATCGCGCCGGGCCGCATCCTGGACCCTGGGGCGTAGGACGCCGTAGAGGCCCCCGACCGTGACCTCGCCCTTGGCCTCATTGAGCGCCCGAAGCAGATTGTAGGTGAATAGCCCGTGGCCCTGTTCCTCCGCCGTCCCGGTAATTTCATCTCCTGCCGCAGCTGAAAGGACCACGATTCGTCCGAGCTTCTCGGCCCCCTGATCCGCCTGCGTAACCAAGGGACGCGTTCCCTTGGCGATAACGGAGCGGCCTCCCGCGCCCGAGAAGCAGGCGTCAAGAGCCACCACTATCTGCCGCGCTTTAAGCGCGCCAAGTTGCTCATAAAGGCGGCCCAGAGGATAACCCGTATTCTCGATGAACTTCGCATCCCCGTCCGAAGGCATGAGAAAGGCCTGGCCGCTCTTGGGATCGGGCGCGCCGTGCCCCGAGAAATAGACGAACAAGTGCGAGTCCTCTTCGATATTTAGAGGAAGCCAGGATTCTAGATATTTCTCGATCCCCGTTCGGCTCGCCCGGGCGCCGGTTAGGAAGATGATGTTGCGTTCGGGGTAGCCCATGGCAAGTAAATGGTCATGCATCGTCTGCGCGTCGCGCTCCGCAAAGTCGGCGGCGGGCAAGTTTTCGTATTTCTCGACCCCCACGACGAACGCGAAATTTCGAGGATCCTCAGGGAATCGGTACAACGGGCGATCCGCGTCGGACCGGATAGTCGGCGCCGAGGCGGCCGCAAGCGTTGGAGTCGAGTGGCCCGTGGGAGAAGCTCCTTCAATAACGCGCGTACCCCTCCATTGCCCGCTCATGAATGGGTATATTCTCCTTGCACCACGAGGTTCGTCTGGCGCAACGTCATAGGCCCCCAATTCGTGCGCCATTCTCCTGAAAAATTTCCAATCCCAGCATCGGCTTCCGAGCAAGGAGTATCGGCCAGTGGCGGTACCGTCGCGCATCCGGAGATAAAGAAGAGAGAGAATGAAAAAACCAGCACGAGACGAGATAATCGCACGGCATTCATCTTCCCGAATATTATGGTACCCGTCAATATGCGTCGCCTCGTGTATCGATGCTGCTGACATATACCGCCTTCTCCGGCTCCGATATGGTGTAAAAGATTCTGAGCTTTCCGACCCGATAGCGGTAGAGTCCGCCTAGGTCGCCCGAGAGCCGCTTGATCGCCTTGGCGAAATGGTAGGGAGTTTTTTCCAAAATGCCGACCATGCGCTTAAATCTTTTTTGGTAATCGGCTCCAAGTTTATCGTGGGCCTTGTTGGCGTCATGCGCCCAGCGAATATCATATTTTGATGTCATCTCGGACGCGAGTCCATTTCCCCTTTTGGATTTGATCAATACCCCTGCGGATTTCTTCCATTAATTTCTGATTGGATAAGCTATCTAAGGTTAGTTTGAGGGAGGATAGCTCATCCTTTACTCGTTCATAGGCTTTTTGGCTCACAGACATAGCACTCACCTCTTTTTAGAAAGTATATCAGAAATACGGCTGAAATCAAGGTTTACGGCCTCGCTGCATTTAAAACTTTAGAGGCGGGCTACTTCGGCCCCATCAGGTTGGGAACCTGAGGGTTTTGTTTGTTGAAAAGCGGTGCGGCCGTGGGGTCCGTGAAGGGCGGTTTGTCGATGAAAGATCGAATTTCCTCAGGCACCAGCTCGGGTTTTTGAAAGACCACGTGCTCATGGTTGGGCTGGCTGTCCAACGAGGTTTGGTGCCCGGCCACGGTAGGCGTTGGCACCATCCTTATGGTGTCCCACGGGCAGTCCTTGGCGCACAGCATGCAGCCGATGCAGATGTCGTAATTGACCCATACGCCGAAGTTCGTGGGGTCGTCGCCGAATTTCTCGATGCAGTCTGGCACCGGGCAGACCGCGATGCAGACCTCGCAGCCCGTGCAGGCCGCCAGGTTCACCAAGGCCTTTATCTTAGCGCGGGAGGCTCCCCTGACCAAGGCCGCCCGGCGGGCATCGTTTTGAGGAAGCGGCATCAGACCGCCGAAAGCATCTCGTCGGCGTGGCCGCGGGGGCTGACCTTGCGGAATACCGCCTTGAGGAGGCCGTCGGGGCCGATGACGAAGGTGGAGCGCTCCGCGCCCAAGAGGCGCCCGAGCAAGGTGTCGCGGTAGGTGCCGTAGGCGCGGCAGACGCGCGCCCCCTCGTCGACCAGGAGCGGAAAGGGGAGCTGATGCCGGCTCTTGAACCGCTGGTGGGCCGACGCGGAATCCAGGCTCACCCCGAGAACGACCGCGCCCTTGGCGAGGAATTGCTGGTAGCTGTCGCGGAAGTCGCAGGCCTGAACGGTGCAGCCGGGGGTGCTGTCCTTGGGATAGAAGTAGAGGACCACGGTCTTGCCGCGGTAGGACTCCAGGGAATGACGCTGGCCGACTTCGTCGTGAGCGTCGAAGTCCGGAGCGGGGTCGCCGACCTGCAGTTCGACGCGGCCCTTGGTCTTGGGGGAAAGTCCCATCGACTTCAGTATAACAGAAATGTCGGGTCAATTCAACGCGGACTCGACGGGTTTTGCTACACTCCAATCGATGCGGCGCATACTCGTCCGAAAGCCCGGAGGGCACTCGGCGCTGGAGCTGGTTTCCGAGCCCGACCCCCGGCCCGGGCCGGGACAGATACTGGTCCGCGTCGCGGCCGCGGGGGTCAACTTCGCCGACGCGATCGTGCGCATGGGCTACTACACGGCCGCCCAAGGGCTCTATCCCCTCACGCCGGGCTTTGAGTTCGCGGGCGAGGTTGCGGCCCTGGGTCCGGGCGCCGAGGGGTTCAGGCCCGGAGAGCGCGTCCTGGGGATCACCCGCTTCGGGGGCTATGCCAGCCATATCGCCGTCGACCCCTGGCAGCTCTGGCCCTGCCCCGAGGGATGGGAACTCGACGAGTGCGCGGCCCTCCCGGCGGTGTATCTCACGGCCTACTACGCCCTCTGGCGCGCCGCCAAGATCGAGCCCGGCGAGATCCTCCTCATCCACTCGGCCGCGGGCGGGGTCGGCACGGCCTTGCTCCAGCTCGCCGCCATCGAGGGCTGCCGCGTCGTCGCGGTGGTCGGCGCCGCGCATAAGACCGCTTTGTGCCGCCGGTTGGGCGCGCAAACCGTCATCGACCGCTCCCGCGAGAATCTCTGGGACTCGGCGGAGCGGGCGGCCCCCGCGGGCTTCGACGCGATCTTCGACGCGGGCGGGGTCTCCACCCTGCGCGAGGGCTTCAACCGCCTGGCCCCGGGGGGGCGCTTGGTGGTCTATGGCTTCGCCGACATGCTCCCCCGCGGCAAGGCCCCGGGCCTGGCCGGGCTGGCCCTCAACTACCTGCGCATTCCCCGCTTTTCTCCCTTCGACATGACGGCCTCCAACCGCGGGGTGGTCGGCTTCAACGTGGTCTTCATGTTCCACAAGCGCGAGCTCGCCCGCGGCGCCATGGGCGAGGTCCTGCGCTGGGTCGCCGAGGGCCGCGTCGCCAAGACCCCGGTGGCTTCGTATCCGGTCGAGAAGACCGCCGACGCGCACCGCGATCTGGAGTCCGGCCGCACGGTCGGAAAACTCGTCCTCACTTTCTAGCCAAGTCGAGCAGGGCCTCCGCGGCTCGCTGGGAGGCTTCCGGCCTGGCCAGGGCGCGTCCCCGCGCGCGGACGACGCTCAAGCGACCGGGATCGGCCCAGAGCCCCCGCACGATGTCGGCCGCCTCCGCCGCCCCCCCGGCCCGCAAGCCCGCCCCCTGTGCCGCGAGGAACTCCGCGTTGCGCTCCTCCTGTCCGGGCAACGGTTCCAAGATGACCGGGATGGCTCCCGCCGCCAAGGCTTCGGCCATGGTGAGCCCTCCGGCCTTTCCAACCACGAAATCGGCGGCTTGCAGAAGCTCCCGCATGGGCTCGGCTTCGATATGGTCCAGAACAAGGCGGTCGCCGCCGCGGCGCGAGGAGAGACCATGCCGGAGGGCCGCGTTGCTCCCGCAGGCCGCCGCGACTTGCAGCCCGGACACCGTCCCCAAAGCTTCAACGGCCCCGGCCATCGCCCCGAGTCCCTTGCTCCCGCCGCAGACCAGGGCCAGCGGACGGGAGGAGTCGAGTCCAAGGGAGGCCTTGGCCGATTCGCGTCGGCCTGCCCTGGAAAACCGGGGATGGATCGGGATCCCCGTCACTCGTATGCGGTCAGCCGGCACCCCGTCCGCCGACAAGGCGGCCGAGGCCTGTTCCGTGGGAACGAGGTAGAGATCCACGCCCGGCCGCGCCCAGTAGCGGTGCGCGTGAAAATCAGTGACGACCGCCGCCAGCCTCGCCGCGATGCCGCCCCGCTCCTTCTCGGCCGCCGCCGCGGCCAAGGACATCGCGTGAGTACCGACGATGACGTCGGGACGCGGACCCGCGAACCAGGTCCGGAGCTTTCCCCCCTCCAAGGCCCCGTAGGCCCGCCCAAACTCGGCGGCGGCAGTAGCCGCGGCGGAGTTATCATAGAGATACTCCCACAGGGCCGGCGCCTTCTGTACCAGCTGCAAGTAGATTCCCGCAACCGCCGGCCCAAGCACCGGGTGCAGGTCCTTGGATACATTAAGGAAGTTCGTTTGGTGGGACTCACCCAAGGCCGCCGCGATCGCCCGCGCCGCGCTCGCGTGCCCCGAGGGCTCGTAGCCGTAAATGAAAGCGGCCCTCACGATGCGAACCGTGAGGACCGCTTGACCGGGGCGTTAGGCCCCGCCGGCGTCAAAGCTCCTTGCGCCCTTCCAGCTCCTTATACCGCGCTCCATGCTTGGTCTTGAACTCATCGATGAGCTTCTTGCGGTGGGCCTGCCACTTGGCGGCGTTGCCGCCGAGCTTGCGCTTGTTGCCGTCGTGGACGAAGAACTTATAGATCTTGCCGCCTTCGGCCTCGGCGATGTTGCAGCCGGGCTTGGCCATCATGCGCTTGACGTAGCGGCGCCAGACCTGGGCTTCGACCTGCCAGACCAGGGGGTCCTTGAAGATCTCGGGGTTGGTCTTCTTGAGCGAGGCGACCGCGGCCTCCTGCTTGGCCGCGTCCTTGCCCGCGGGGTCGGGCTCGACGAAGCGGTGGTTGAGGGGCCGGGCCGCGGAATGGCACTGCGCGCACTTGGCCAGCATGACCTTGTAGCCCTCTTGGATATCGGCCGGATAGCCCGAGACATCCAAGGTCGCCGGGCCGAGGTCGGAAGGGTAGGGGCTCTTCATGGCCTTCTCCTTCTCAAGCTCCGCGGCCGACTTGGCGGCGGCGGCGCGCGCCTTTTTCTTGGGCTTGGCCGCGGCCAGCGAGAATGCGGAAATCCCCAGTATTCCAACCAACAAAATCCGCGACCCTCTGCGATTCATGCCCATGCCTCCTAAAAGCTCGACTCGTCCTTCTCCGCCACGCTCAGGAGCCAGGTGACCAGGTCGTCGAGCTCCTTGCCCTTGATCTTATCTTTCCACTCCGGCATGTACAAGGGGGGCTGGGGGCCGTCGTGGTTGAATTTGACGATGCCGGAGGGCTTGACCCCGTCGCGGATCCTGTTCTTAAGTTCCTCCGCCTTGTAGTTCCCGACCACCTTGGTAAGCGTCGGCACCACGCCCTTGTCCATATCCTTCTCCGGATCGGACTGTCCCGGCCCCATGGCGTTGAAATTCCGGCGCCCTTGCTTGCCCTCCAGGCCATGGCAGCCCGCGCAGCCCCACTTCTCGAAAACGAACTTCCCGTGCGCCGTGGCGTCGGCGAAGCGGGGTTCGGTCTTGGGCGGCCCCGCGACGGTGTACTTATTGGGCATCATGCCCTTCTCCGCGGTCATCGACATCAGGTAGGCCGCGATGGCCGCGGAGCCCTCGTGGCCGAGCTCCGAACTGAAGTCGGGCATTCCCGACGGCGATATCGGCTCCGCGTTGTAGTGGGCGTGGGGGTCGTTGGGCACAAAGACCATGGGGTCGTTGGTGAGGTGCGCGATGATCCAGTTCTGGACGTTCCACTCATGGCGCGGGATGTCCTTCCCGTCCCGCTTCATTTTTGGGAAATGATAGAGGCTGATGCGCTCGAAAGGCTTGTCGGAAACCGCTTCCAGCCCCTCACTGACGGTCTGACCGACGCCGTGGATGGCATGGCAGCCCATGCAGCCGTGCTTCTCAAAGAGATTCTTGCCCTGGGCCGCGACCTCGGCCCCTTTCAAGGTTTCGAAGTTCGCGTGGCATTTGAGGCAGGAGCCTTGGATGAGGTGCCCCTTGAGCAGGGGCTTCTCCCAATTGTGGACGAAACCGTGGGCGTCCTCCGCGGTGGTGGCCAGACCCTGGCCGCCGTGGCAGACCGTGCAGCCGTACTTCTGGAAATTGTGGTTCTTGACGAGCCCCGGCACGTCGGGGTGCGCCTTGTAAGGGTGCTCCGCGAAATCGTTGGTCAGGGTGGGATTGGCGTATTCATCCATCCCCACGTGGCAGGTGACGCAGCGGTCGATG
>CAYJXJ010000014.1:9580-29132 GCA_964374095.1 uncultured Elusimicrobia bacterium | reverse complement strand
TGCGGCCCAGGTCCTTGGCGATGATCTGCTTGATCTCGAGCGGCCTCTTCTTCCACGAACGCGCCTCGTCCTTGCCCGCCTCGCCCCGCGCTTCGGCGGCCGAGACCGCCTTGCGGTAATACTCCTTCTGGTACTTCTTCCACTCGGTGTCGTAGTCCACGACAAAGGCCGCGGCGAAAGTGACCAGCATGCCCGCGTTGAGGGCGTAGAAAAGGTTTCGGTACATCAGATATTCAGGCTGAATTGCGGAATCGTCATGATGTATTTGATGTTGAACGCGAGCCGGGCGCCCATCTTGAGCAAGATGCTCATGGTGCAGACGACGAGGAACATGGTGATCATGTAGCGGGGCCAGTCAAGCTGGCGGATATGCCGCTGCGGGGACAGGAACCCGAAATAGAAGTAGAACCATCCGAAAAAGTAAATCCACAATCCTTGAGAGAAGGGAATATTAAAGAGGAACTTCATGGCCAGCACCAAGGCGGTGGCGCCCGCGAAGAAGGCGAGATGGGCCTTGGTCCAATCGATGTCCCGGTCCACGAGCTTGGGCGCCATCATCCCCGCGGCGAAGAGCCCGCCGATCACGGGAAACCCCAGCAAAATGGGGAGTTTGGCGACCCCCGCGGGGCCGAAGACGCTCCACGTCGGCGGGTCCACCGGCCGCTGGAGGAGCCACGACTCCCACGGCCAGTACCAGGCGTAGTTGGGTCCGCGGCAGAAGTAGCCCATGAAGATGAGCATGAACCACATCACCATCCCCAGCATGAACTGCTCGTTGGCGAAGGGCCGCTCGCTCCACTTGTAGTAGCCCACGCCCTTGGGATTGGTGTCGATGTAGGGGATGGCCATGAGGCCGACGATGATCAGGCCGGGAATCGTGACGCCCGCGATCCACGGATCGAAATAGACGAGAAGCTCCTGCAGGCCGACGAAGTACCACGGGGCCTTCGAGGGGTTGGTGGTGACGTTGGGGTTGGCCTCGACTTCCAGCGGGGCGTTCTGCAAGACGCTCCAGAGCATGATGACCAGGGTGCAGGCGGCCGCGGCGATGTACTCGCGCTTGACGAGGTGGGGCCAGACCTCCAGCTTCTCCTCGTCGGCCTTGTAGGGGGCCGCCGAGAAGCTGTCCTTGCGGATGCGCCAGAAATGCAAAATGAGGAGCGCCCCCACCACCAGCGGCACGGCCACGCAGTGCAGGACGTAGAAGCGAAGCAGGGTGTTCTCGCCGACCATGGTCCCGCCCAGAAGGGCGAAGCGCACGTCGTTGTTGATGCGCATGCCGACCAGGGCCCCGAAGGGACCCTCGTTGCCCAGCAAGGGGGTGGCGCCGGCCATGTTGGTGCCGACGGTCACCGCCCAGATGGCGAGTTGATCCCACGGGAGCAGGTAGCCGGTGAAGGAGAGGAAGAGCGTCAATGTCAACAGCAGGACCCCGATGGTCCAGTTGAATTCGCGGGGCTTCTTGTAGCCGCCGCGCAGGAAGACGCTCCCCATGTGGGCGATGACCAGCAAGACCATGGCCTGGGCGGACCAGCGGTGGGCATTGCGCATGAACATGCCCAGGGTGATGGCGAATTCCAGGTCCTTCATGTCCCGGTAAGCCAGGGCGATGGTCGGGCGGTAATAGAACATCAGGAGAACGCCGGTGATGGTCAATATAAGGTAGAGCGCGAACGTGATGCCGCCCAAGCCCCAGGTATAGGTCCACTCCAGCGCCCGCGGGCGGACCTTGACCGGGGGGAGGTGCAGCCAGACATTGCCGATGATGTGGGCGGCCCGGTCGCGCGGAGAGTCCTTCCATACCCCGCCGCGGAAAACGCTGCGCCAGAGCTGGGAGTCGATGATCTCTTTCTTGATCTTCTCGACGTCCAGCGGCGGAAGCATCAGCCCACGTACTCCGCGAAGTAGGGGGCCTGATCCCTCTTGCCCGGCTTGTTCTCCAAGAAGGCCTTATCGACGATAAGGTCCCCGGTCTTGGTCAACTCGATCTTGGCCCGCAGAAGGGGCTGCGGGGCCGGGCCGGCGATGACGTCCCCCCCGGGGGTGAAGTTGGAGCCATGGCAGGGGCAGCGGAAGCGGCCTTGGTCCGACCACCAGTTCGGGGTACAACCCAGGTGGGTGCAGCGGGCCCACATGGCATAGAAACCCTTCTCATTGCGGATGATCCAGACCCGCTGCTCAGTGAGCCAGCGGATGGAGACCGTGCCAACCTCGTAGCTCTTGGCCGGACCCGCGTTGAACTTCTGGGAGGGCTCGTAGATGACGTTGGGAAAGAAAAATCGCGCGGTCGCGGCGGAGAAAGCTCCCACGAAGGCCGCCAGCCCGGCCCAGCCGGCCCACAGGAAATCGCGGCGCGTCATCTCCGGCGTGGCGGCGGGCTGGGGCGCGGGAGAAGCGGCGGGGGCCGCTGCGGCGGCGGGACCTGACGGGGGCGCGCTCTCGCTCATGTGAAGACGCGAGAAGATAACATATTAGACTCATTCGGTGCCAGCTATTGGCGAGTTGTCGAGTTCCCCTTCGGGCTTCACCCACCAGAAACCCGGCCCCAAGCCCGCGCAAATTGTTTGTAAGCGTGGTTCACGAGGAAGGCGACGGCGGATTTCGCCCAATCGCCGGCACACGGAAGCGGGGGTATTCACCCCGACAAGCTCTCCGATCTCACGAAGAGTAAGGTCGGTTTGGCATCGGAGGGCCAGCATGGCGATCGCCTTCGCCTCTCCCATCCTCGGATGGCGCCATGCTCGACGCAAAGCGTCGGGTCTAAGGCCCCAAAGCCGAACCGCCTTGCCTAGCACCTCTTGTGGGCGACTGGCTTTCCCATCTTCGACGTCGGCGGCTCCGGATTTTTGAGCCTCTGGACCGTACCATTGCACGCCCCCTGGCCACCCTCTAGCGTCGCCCACCCGAAGCTCCCCCTCCACTGTGTAGCGAACGAATTCATCTCGCCCTCCCGGGCCCGTGAAGGGCGCCAACAGCGCATCAGTCCTGACTAGTCCACGAATCGATTCCTGGCGATATTCATGATAGCTGCTCCATGGATATTCGCCGGGAGCTCGAACCAGTCCAGCGGCAACGGGATTCATGTGGATATAGCGACCCACCTGGTGCAAGTAGGCTTCAGAAAGAACCGGCTTGGATAGAAATCGGGCCTGAAAGACGTGCCCCACGCGGCCATAATGACGATTGAAGACCCGCGCGTAACTTCCCAATACGTGCTCCATGAATCGAGAGAGGTTTGGCTGCCCCCCTCGAAGGAGCAAGTGGATGTGGTTGGTCATCAGGCAGTAAGCGTGGATGCTGCGGTCAAATCTTCGAATCGAGGATTCGATAATGCGCAGCAGCGTAATGAAATCTCCCCGTTCCCGGAAAATAGCCTCGCGGTTGTTCCCGCGTGCCATCACGTGGAAAAACACTCCAGCCGCATCCAAACGCCCTAGCCTACCCATGATTTCCCCATACACCTATACGATCAAGGGTAGGAAAAGTTCCCGGAAAATTATCCCTCGGCGGTGGCGAACTCGACAACTCGCCAATTGCTGGCACCTACTTCTTGGGTTTCGAGGTGTTCGCGGCCGCGTTGGACAGGCCTGCGCCGGAATTGCCGGGGGCGTTGGGGGCCGAGGCTTTCGCGCCCACGTTGCTGGCGCCCGCGGTGCAGCCGTTGTCGACCACGCCGTCGCAGTCGTTGTCCACGCCGTCCCCGCACTTCTCGGGGTTGGGAGCCAAGGGGGTGCAGGTTCCGGCCGTCCCCTCGGAGCAGGCCGGCGCCGTGTTGGCGCAGGCCCCCACGCCGCAGGAGAGGGTCCCCAACCCTTCGTCGACCGACCCGTCGCAGTCGTTGTCGAGGCCGTCGCAGGCCTCCCCCTCGCTCGCCGGGAGCGGCTCGCAGGTGCGGGGCGCCCCGTTGTCGCAGGTGTTCACGGTGGTGAAGCATACCCCCACGCCGCAACTGGCGGTGCCGAAGCCTTCATCCACCGCGCCGTTGCAGTTGTTGTCGAACCCGTCGCAGACCTCGGTCGTGGGTATGCAGGAGGAGAAGGTCGCGGTGACGGTTCCCGAGACATTGTCGGGATTGACCTGCAGGCCATGCGCCGCGAACGGATTGTCCCCAACCATAACGTGTTGGTAGGAGCCCAAAGTCCCCCCGTAGAGCGCCCCCGGCGCGGCGTACCAGGCCGCGGAGGCGGTCTGTCCGGCGGAGCCGAATAAACTGCCCGCGGCCGTCGCGGTCCGCGTTTCCTGGGAGTTCGTCACCACATGGCTGTCGAAGTCGGCCACCAGGGTACTGTAGCCGTTGGGGCAGGCGGCCTCGCAGTTCTCGGAGGCGATGACCTGCCCGCCGACGTTGCCCGCGTAGAGCGAGACGTTATGCATGCCGTTGCCCAAGAAGGTATACCAAACTGAGTAATAGGGAGCGTTCTTGGGGATATTGTAAAAGACGTGCGAGTGGGTGGCGCAGACGCTCTTGCGCAGCTGGACGGTCACGCTGAAATTTACCGTGCCGGCCGGAGGCGCCCAGCCCTGCACGCCTCCCGCGCCGCTCAGCGACCCGCTGAGCGTCTGGCTCTTAATCTCGGATTTCGAGTAGCTCTCCTGCGCTGAAACCGTGACCGTCCAGTTGGTTGAATCCGAATGAGCCCGGGGGGCCAGGAAGGCCGCCGCCAGGAAGGTCGCCGCGGTCCGTCGCAGAGACGCTCGGTTCATCTCCCCAATAGTTTACCGTCCCTTTACCGAAAACTCCAGAGGGCCTATGTCAGGCCGCGTCAGGCCGCGTCAGGGGCGCCGATAAGCTCGTAGCCGTCGGCGGAAGTCTGGATGCGACGCGCCTCGGGGCCGAGGTCTTCGCGCAGGCGCTGGATGGCCTTGTCGAGAGCGGCGCCGCTCACCGGCCGGCGCCAGGCCGCGGCGATGAGCTTTTCGCGGCGGACCGGGCCCTTGGCCTCGATCATCAGGCGCAACACCGCCACTTTTAGCCGCGAAACATTGCCGATTATCCGCTCGCCCACTTTGAGGGTGCGAAATTGGGTATCGAGGCTCACCACGCCCTTGGAGATGGTGTGGGGCTGCTGGGCCTGCCGCGGGTACTGAGCGATGATGCGCTTGACGCTCGAGACCAAGGACTTGATCGGAAAGGGTTTGCGCAGATACTCCCTCGCCCCATACGCGAGGAGTTTTTCCTCCAGCAGGTCGGGTCGGTCGCCGTAGCCCGTCATGATGATCACCGGGATGTCGCGGGCGAGCGTGTTGGTGGAGAGGCGGCGCAGGACCTCGACTCCATTCAACCCCGGGAGCATCAGGTCGAGCAGCACGACGTCGGGCTGGAGGGAGAGGATCTTGTCGTAGCCTTCCAATCCGTTGAAGGCGTAATGGGCTTCGAAGCCTTCCCGAAACAGCGCCAACCCCAATAATTGCGTGAGGGACGCGTCGTCCTCGATGATGAGGATCTTGGACACCGGCGTCAATCCAGGACCAGGATTTGGGCCCCGATGTGCTTGGGATGCAGGTGGCAGAATATCCGGTGGATGCCGGGCTTATCGGCGGTGAAGCTCACGGTCTCCGGCTTGCCCCGCGTTACGTTGGCCTGTACCCCGAAGGCCGTCACGGAGACCCCGTGGATATTGGGGTCTTTCTTGACATTGTTGATCAGGTTGAGCTTCACCTTGGTCCCCTTCTTGACCGCGATGAGGCTGGGCAGCCAGATATTATTGCCTTCGTATTCGATAGTCACCAGCGTGAACTCCGCGGGCGGAAGCGAACGGTCCTCGAAGGCCACGTCGCCCGCGAGGGAAACCGTCCCAAACGCCATCATCAAGACCGCCCACACGATATCCATGAATCCTCCTCTGGGGTCACGGCGGCAGGGCGATCACGATCACCCCGCACGCGATGCGGGCGCCGGCGTTGCCCGAGGGCTGGCTGAAATCATCGCTCTTCTCGTGCAGGATGAGCGCGCGTCCGGCCACGGGATAGCGTCCGGACACCAACCCCGCCTCCTTCAAGAACAACTCCACGGCGGCCTTGCCGTCCGGCCCCGCCTTCACGTTGCCGAGGTCGCCGGCGTGGGCCTTCCGGGGACCGTCTTCGATCGCCTTGCCGTGCGGGGCGCCGACCGGATTGTAGTGCGCCTGCGCCGCCCGGCCGGCGTCGCCGCAATCGCCGTACTCGTGGATGTGGAGGGCGTGCTCCCCGGGCGGGACGCCCTCGAGCGTCAGCAGGATCTTGAGCCCCTTCTTGGCGTCCAGGAAGTAGGCCCGGCCCGAGACGGACGAACCCGCCACGGTGGCCCGCATCACCGCGGTCCCGTTCTCCGCCGCGGCCGCGGCGGCGATGGCCGCGACGAAAGCCAGCCCGGTCACGGACGCCCCGCGTCGCCACAGGCCGGAGCCTCGTCGCCGCAGGCGTTTGCGTCACTGTCTGCGGAACGCCACGTCCGCAGCCACGCGCCCCCGGCGAAGCGGCGCATGTCCTCGCGCCGCGCCCCCCAGGCCGCGGTATCGCGGACCCAGGCCTCGATATTCGGGTGCGGCAGGAGGGTCCGCCCATCCCAGGCGTAGGGGAGGCCCTCCAAGGCCGACGCGACCTTGCCCTCGATGCCCCCGCGGGCCACCAGCACCGGGACCACGATGGCGCGCCCCCCGGCGGCCGAACGCCGAACGAGTTCCCGCAGCTCCCGCACCGCCCGTTCGCGGACCCGGGGCTCGGCGTCGTCGCGCAGCAGGGCGCCGCGGACGTCCCGAAATCCCCCGGAGCGGCGAACCCCTTCGCCGAGGGAACGCAGGACCCGCTTCCAGTCCTTGACGGCGCGATCGTCCACCGGTCCGTGCCCGACCAGGATCACCGTCTCGCGTACCGGGGTCTGGGACAGCGCCTTGGCCCGCTGGGACAAGACCTCCGCCACGAGCGGATGGTCATCCAACGCCGAGGTCATCACCAGGGGCAGCTTCGAGGCCACCCGCCGCGACGGGGGCATGGCATGGCCGGGGTGGGCGCGGGCGGCGCGCGTCATGGTTTCGGAGGGTTTCTGGGCCAGCCCCAAAACGTAGCGGGTCTGATCGAGAACCTCCGAAGAGGAATTGACGAAAAGAGGAACGGCGACGATCTTCAACGGGGAGGCGGCCTCCAGCCGCCGCAGGGCCGACTCGATCGCGTTGGGATCGGCCATGCCGAAGGCCGCTTCGATGGGCAGTCCGGCGGCGAGCGAGTCCCGCAGGGCGGCGACCTCCCGGTTCCAGGACTCGTCGCCCCCATGCGCCAGGAGCAGCACCCCGTAGGGGGCCCGCGCCGCCAACGCCCCCCAAGCCGCCGCCGCCAACAACAGAATCTTCATGAGGGGCCCCGCACGGCCTCGTCTCGCGGCGAACGGGAATGGCGGAGGCTGATCTCGCGGCCCTCGGCCACGGACTCGGCCCAAGCCCAGAATTCGCGCGCGCGTTCGCCGACCAGACTGCGCGCGCGGCCGAACTCCGCGGCGCGGGCCTGCAAGGTCTCGTTCACGATGGCCTCCAGGTCTTCGAGGCGGTAGACATAGACGTTCTCCAGACCGTGCACGCCCTCTTCGACATCCCGGGGGACGGCCAAATCGATGACGAACAACGACCGCCCGCGCCGGCGGCCCAGGCCGGCGGCCACCGCCTCCCGCGTCACCACCGGGGCGGGCGAGCCCGTCGAGGCGATCAGGATGTCGACGGCGTCCAGGGAGGAGGGGAATTGCTCCCAGGCCAGGGGCTCGGGCAGGCCATGGCGTCCGCAGAGCTCCCGCGCGCGCCCGAGGGTGCGGTTGCAGACCCGGATGGAATCGACCTTCAGGCTTTTGAGGTGGCGGACCAGGCTCTCGGCGACGTCGCCCGCTCCCAGGATCAGGACCGCGCGCTCCCGGAGCTCCCCGAAGACCCGCTGCGCCATCTGGACGGCGACCGCCGCCGCCGAGGTCTGGCCCTCGGCGATCGACGTTTCGGCGCGCACGATCTTGCCCACGTAGAGGGCGCGCTGGAACAAAACATTGGTGGCCTTGCCCGTCATGCCCCTGGCCTGCGCCGTCTCATACGCTTCGCGCACCTGCCCGAGGATTTCGGTCTCCCCGACGACGAGCGAATCGAGTCCCGACGCCACCTCGAAGAGATGGCGCACCGCCTCCGCGCCCGCGCGGACGTAGAGATGGGGCTTAAGCCCGAGCCCCGAGAGATCCTCCAGCAGGACTCGCGGCGGCGCGCCGGCGCCGTCGGGACCCCGCACCGTGTAGACCTCGAAGCGGTTGCAGGTCGAAAGCACCACCCCCTGGCCGGTCCCGGAGTCTTTCAAGGCCTCGAGCACCCGTCCCGCCCCGATGCGCGCCAGCGCCTCCCTCACGATGAGAGGGGCGCTTTTGTGGCTCAGGCCCGCCAACTCGAGATCCAGTCGATCAACCCCCGCCGGAAAGATAGCCGTGTAGCTGGCTCAGGAAATTCACGCCGTAGAAGGTGAAGACCACGGAGGCGAAGCCGACCATGGAGACATACACGGCCTTGCGTCCGCGCAGACCGGAAACGAATCGCATGTGCAGATAGCCCGCGTAGATGAGCGCGGTGATCAAGGCCCAGGTTTCCTTGGGGTCCCAGCCCCAGAAGCGGCCCCAGGCGTTGTAGGCCCAAATCCCCCCCATGATGATGCCGACGGTGAGGAGCGGGAGGGCCGCCACGATGATCCGGTAGTTGAGAACGTCGAGCTCATCGATCGAGGGAAGGCGATAACACAACTCGGTCGGTTTTCGGGACTTGATTTGGCGCTCCTGAACGAGGAGCGCCAGGCCCACCCCGAAGGCGTTGGCGAAAGCCGCGTAGGAGGTCATGATGACCATGGGATGGATGTTGATCCAGTAGCTCTGGAGCGCCGGGACCAGGCCCGCGATCGCCGGATCGGCCGCGATCAGGGCCGCGCCCAGACTCACCGTGCTCCACGGCAGGACGAAGGCCCCGAGCATCCCCAGGCGGTGTTCCCGCTCGACGACGAAAAAGACCACGGCCACCGCGAGGGCGAGGTAGGAGAGGGCGCCGAAAAAGCTGTTGATGGGCATGAAGTAGCGGTTCCCGGGGATGCGCCAGAAGGACTCGAGCCGGACGCCGAAGGCGGCTAGATGGAGGACCAGGCCCGCGCCCATGAGGCGCAGCATCCACCGGCTCAGGCGTTCGTCCTTCCAATGGAGATAGGCGAAAGCCAGGGCTGTCGCCGCGACGTAGCAGGCCAGCGCCGCCTTCGATAGCATCACTTCCATGTCAGGCTCCTCCCAACATACTATGCCGCCATGGCCGCGAGCGAGACCCCGAATTCCCCGGTCGCGCCCCGGAGTTTGTTGAAGCGGATGGAGCGGAAGAAGACGAGCCTACGAGCGACAGGGACGGCCCTCATTTCGGGTGCGCCATTCTACCAAATTCCCGAACGGAGTTTGGATCGGGCGACCCGCCGGGGTGCGCTGAAAATTTGTAGGGTCCCGACAGGGCGAGCGGCCGGCGTCCCCCTCCGAGGGGGCCGCCAATAGACCCACAGGTGGCAACCTCATGTCGGCCTGCGGCGGCGAGGTTTTAAGGGCGCGCGGAAAGATTGCAGGCGGCCGGCCGGCTCAATTGAGCCGCGGGGAACTCCGCCCGGACGGAGTTCTAGAACCCCAGAACCCTGCCGAGGGCGGCCGAAGCGGCGGCGTAGGCGGTGATGACGCCTAGGGCCAGCGCGGCCAATGCCCCTACCACGAGGACCTGGCCGAGAATCTCGCGGCCCGGGTTGTAGAGAACCTTAAGGCCCTTGTGACGGCTGTAGGCGCTCGACCAGGCCGCCATTCCGATGAGGAAGGCGGGCAGGCCGACGAGCAAGGCCCCGCCGAGCAACGTGATCGACAAGGCCGATGCCGCGGCGTAGGAAAGTCCGACCATGGTTCCGATCGCGGCCACGGAGCCCAACACGTGCATGAGGGGCGCGGGCAGGGAGAGGCTCTTGCGCGCGACGGCGGCGATATCGAGCGCCGTTCGACGCTCCTCCAAACCCGCCCGGCCGGCACGCGCCGCGGCCCTGAGGACCTGGGCCGACGCCTCGGGACCGCGGGCCGCGGTCACGAAGGCGTTGCTCATGCGCGGATCGGCCGAGCCCCCCACGGCCAGCGTCAAGGCCCCGGGGAGAGCGGCTTCCATGTCGCGGTCCGTGGAGTTGCCGGTCCGGCGCGGCGCCGTCCCGGCCAGCCTCTCGCCCAGGCGCTGGAGAAGACGTGAGAACCAGCCCGGTCCCGGCCGCGACGCGGGCAGCATGGCGTCGCCCAGGATCAAAGCCTCCTCGGGCTTGATGTCCTCGAGCTCGGCGATCCTGCGGGTCAAGACCGTCTTATCGGATTTGGCGAAAGTGAGATAGGGCGGCACGCGGGAGTCCCGCGCCACGCGCCCCTCGACGCGGTAGTTCAGGCCCTTCCACTCCAGGGTCTGCTGGAAAACCCGGGCGAGGCTCGCCACCGTTTCCTCGGAAGTTCCGGGTTTGAGCATCAGGGCGTAGGCGTGGCTTCCGGGCTCCTCCGTCGGGATGCCCCCGGACCCGTCATGGAGCTCGGCCCCGAATCCACGGACATGCTCCTTCATATAGGCGGCGGCCAGTTCGATCGCGCGGCGCTCCGACGGCGTGAACCCTTCCACCCGGTCGAGCACGGCGGCCCGCCCTTCAAAATCGAGGGAGGCGATCACCCCGTCCTTGCGCCCCGCGATGATGAGTCCGGCGCGCTGCTGCGGGGGCAGACTGGAAAGCGACTCCTGAACGGAGGTCTCGGAGCCTCCGGTGGGCAGGGCCGGCCGCTCGCTGATGAGGACCACGGTCTTGCCCGCGTCCAGCACCGCGCCCAGGGCCGCGGCGGTTTCGGCCGGCATGGGCTTGGCATAGGGGGCGAGGGTATGATCCAAATCGGAGATGATCGCCAGCGTGTCGCCGGCGCGCTCAAGGACGCGGGCTTCCAACGACGGGCTCATGTTGGGCAGAGTGAAGACCGCGCCGGTCAGCCGGGCGATGGCCGAAAGGGCCCGCCGCCGCAGGGCGTACGATAGTCGTCCCGCGACCTTGGGAACCCGCAGAGTCCCGGCCGCGGCCGGGACGCGTTCCGAAGGGGCCGTCGGAGCCGGGGCGGAGCGCTCCAAGGACGGCCCCGCGGCCAGGGCGAGCGCGCCGCCGCCGAGCGCCGCGGCCGGAATGGATTCGCGCCGGGTGATGACATCCTCGACGCGGCGGGCCGAGGCGTGGCCTCCGTCGGAGCCGGGTTCGGCCAAGATCTTGAGTTCCGGAGCCAACGCAGCCGAGAGAGCGTCGACGGCCCAGGGGGCCAGGACCTCTTGGGGTCCGCCCTGCAGTTCGACGTAGGGAACCGCCGCGGGGGCCCGGGCGGGCGCCGACAACGCCGGAGCCAGGCGGGGGGTCCTCGGGCCGGGATTGACGGCCGTCGCGGGCGACAACGGGGTCGGCGCGGTCCTGACGGCGCCGGCGGCCGGCCGGGCGCGGACGGAGCCGGACTGGGCGAAAGCCGAGAATGGAATGCCCGCCGCGACTACGGCGAGGACGACCGCCCCCCGGAAGACGTTGCGCATCAGACCCCCCCATAAAAGACAACGACATGAACATTATACGCTCGCTCGGGGTGCGACTCTCTGGGACGGATGGGAACAACGGCAAGGCAAGCGGCCTAGGTCGAAAGGCCTAGGCCGGCAGAGGGTCCTAGGACCCTGTTACGGGCCGTTGGTCCCATGTCATACTGCCCGAAAGGACTATATAGCTCAGGAGGCCCTCTCTTGAAAACCCTCTCCCGACTCCTGCCGGCGCTCATCATCCTGCTCGCCGGCACGGCGCACGCCCTCTGCCCCTTCGGCCCCACGGCGCGGCGCATCATCGGCTGCCGCGAGGGCGTGCCGACGGCGATTTGCCGGCAGGTGGCCGAGGCCATCGGCTGCAACGTGGTCCGGGAAATCGAGCTCATCAACGCCATCGTCGTCGAGGTGGCCGATGGCGGCGAAGATCCCGGAGAGCGGCTCAAATCCGCGCCCGAGGTCCAGTTCGTCGATTCCGACCGCAGCGTCAACTGGCTCCGGTCCACTTTGGGCGAGTTCCGTCTCCCCCCGATCGCTGACATCATCCGGCAAACGCACGAGCCCAAACCCCCGGCGCCCAAGCCGGCCGCGCCCGCCGACCCCGAAATCCCGTGGGGCATCCGACGCGTGAACGCCCCCGCGGCCTGGAGCCGGACCCTCGGCCGGGGCGCGCGCGTGGCCGTCATCGACACCGGGATCGATCCCACCCACCCCGAACTCGCGGGCGTGGTGGCCGGAGGCTTCAACGCCGTCAACCCCGCGGCCCCGGGCGACTACACGGACGATCAAGGTCACGGCACGCACGTCGCGGGCACCATCGCCGCGGCGCGCAACGGCGAAGGGGTCGTGGGCGTGGCCCCGGGCGCCAAGCTCTACGGCGTCAAGGTGCTCGACAAAGAAGGAAACGGCGACTACTCCACGATCATCGCCGGCATCGACTGGGCCGTCAAGAACCGCATGCACGTGGTCAACATGAGCCTGGGCGCCGATGAGGGCCTCGAGGCCCTGCGGCTGGCGGTGGCCGCGGCCGCGCGCGCCGGGGTGATCATCGTCGCCGCGGCGGGCAACTCGAGCGGCCCGGTCTCTTTCCCGGCGCTCTATCCCGAGGTGGTCGCGGTCTCCGCCTCCGATCCCTCCGACAAGATGGCCTTCTTCTCAAGCTTCGGCCCGGAAGTGGACTTCATCGCCCCCGGGGTCGGGGTGAAGTCGCTCGCCCTCGGCGGCGGCTTCGCCACCCACGACGGCACCTCCATGGCCTGCCCCCACGTCGCCGGGCTGGCGGCCCTGGCCGCCGGGCTGGGCCGAACCGGGGCCGCCCTGCGGGCCTCTCTTAAGGAAGCGGCCAC
Organism: uncultured Elusimicrobia bacterium; assembly: GCA_964374095.1. Classification (GTDB taxonomy): domain Bacteria; phylum Elusimicrobiota; class Elusimicrobia; order UBA1565; family UBA9628; genus CAYJXJ01. The sequence goes on along the minus strand of CAYJXJ010000014.1, from coordinate 16,210 downwards.
CCCCCTGCCCGGCCTCACCGCCGTCCAGCAGGGCGCGGGCTTGATCGACACCGCCAAGCTGCGTTAGGCTTCCCCCGCCGATAAACATCAGTCTCACGGTGAGAATCTGATCTGGCGGCATTTTAGAGGCCGTGCTATACTGCACCGGAGACCCCGTGGTTGCCATGCGTCGAACAAATGAGCGATAACTATCCAATCGGTCGCCTGCACTTTCGCGCATGGCGAATTTTCGCACGCGTCGCCGGGCCGTGCCTCGTCGCCTGCGCGGCGGGCGCCGCGCGGATGGAGGCCTCGACGGCTTGCGCCGCCGATGCCTGGAAGGAAGCAGGCCCGGCGACCCTTTTCGAGAACGACCTCTACGGCACGCTCAAGAAGTCCGTGGGCCGCGCCCGCGCCACCCTGGCTCTCGACACGCCCGTGTTAAGCGGCTTCGAGGTCCTGGCGGACACCGAAGCCGCGAGGATTCCCGGCACGCTCAAGAGCCAGGGTCTGGCCTTCGACGGCGCGTCGCCGGTCTTCTCGTGGCGTTACGGACTCCAGCGCACCGATGAGCGGTATCGTCCCGTCGTGACGCGCGCCCTGGCGATCCCGCCCGACATCCAGGCCGAACACTACGACCCCGCGAAGAAGAACGGCTTCAGCCACATCGGCGCCATCGATATCGCCGGCGGCAAGCTCTACGCGCCCATCGAGGACGAGGACAACCGCACCAAGCCGTTCATCGCGATCTTCGATCCGAAGACGCTGCTGTACACGGGCGAGAAGCACGCGCTGCCCGTTGCGAAGCTCCCCCACGGCGTGCCGTGGATCGCCGTCGACGCGCCGCGCGGCGTCTTCTACACGATTAACTGGGACTCGCAAGACCTGCACGTGTTCGATCTGAAAACATTCGAGTTCGCGAGGACCGTCCCGCTAAAGGACGCGCACGCCGCGGGCCGCCTCATCAGACGCGTCCAAGGCGGTACGGTGCGCGGCGGCCTGCTGTACCTCGCAAGCGACTCGAACGAGGACGCGGCGGGTCCCCGGGGCGCGACGCTCAAGCGCAAACGCCTGTACGAGGTCGATCCCGTCCGCGGCCTGGCCCGGGCGATCGCTCGTCTCGATGAGCCCGAGCGCGCCGCGCTCCAGGGGCTCGCCTTCGGCCCGGACGGGACGCTCCATGTGCTCGTGCTCGCGCCGTACTTCTACGACGACCGCTTCCCGCCCGAACTGGAGCTCAACGGCGACGATTGGAACCCTGCGACGCGATTGGCGCACTTCAAACCGGTCCAATGCAAATGAATGTTTCCATAAGATGTATCGGTCATCGGCGTGCCCGAGGAGCGCCGGGGAGAGACGGGGCTGGCGGTGGTGGTCGGCCGCCCCGGCCGCCCGCTTGCGGCGGGATACCTTCACGGTTTCCGGCAAGGCCGCTTGGCCCGCTACAAACAGCCCCGCGAGACCCGGTTCGTCGACGCGATCCCCCGCAACAGCACGGGCAAGGCGCTCAAGCGGGAGTTGCAAAACATCCCCCCCCTCAACCTCCCGGTTCCCAGGGTCTTGAGCGCGGGCGACGCCTTCTACCTCCAGCGGTGGAGGTAGAACCTCGAAGATCCTTGGATCCGGGAGCGCGACACGGGAGCGCGGCGGGCCTTGACGGACTCCAGGAGAGGCACTATACTTCACGGGGCGGGCCCCCCCACCAAGCATGCTTTCCGCGCGCCTATTCCTGCCGCTGTTTCTGCGCCTCTGGGCCTGGTCGGCCGCGGGCGAGGCGCCCGAGCCGGGCCGGTGGGAGGAGCATCAAGCCCCCGTCCACGCGGTGGCCTTCACGCCCGATGGCAGCGTCGCGATTGCCGCGGGCGGCGACGGCCTGATCCTGCTCTGGGGCATGCCCTGGGGAAGGCTTCTGGCCACCCTCAAGGGCCATGCGGGCGCCGTGCAAGCCCTGGCGGTTTCCGCGGACGGCCGGCGGCTTCTCTCCGGGGGCGCCGACAAGACCACCCGCCTCTGGGACCTGGCCTCCGGCAAGGAGGTGCGCCGCTGGGAGCTGCACCGGGAGGCGGTGCGCGCCCTGGCCTTTTCCCCGGACGGCGCGAGCGCCCTGTCCGGAGGAGAGGACTGGGCCGTGGTTTATTGGGATGTGGCGGGAGGCACCGCCGGCCCGGTGGGAAGGCCATCGCCATGAGGTCCTATCGGTCGCGTTCTCTCCCGACGGCCGAAAGGCGGTTTCCGCGAGCCTCGGCGAGATCAAGGCCTGGGATGTGGCGACCGGAAGGCCGGCCGCCGCGTGGCCCGGGCATTCGGATTGGGTCTATCAGGTGGCATTTTCCCCGGATGGACGCCTCCTGCTCTCCGCCGGCGGCGATCGCATGATCCGCCTTTGGGAGGCGTCCACCTACAAGCCCGGGGTTTCCTGGAAAGCCCACGAACCCGAGGTCCTCTCCGCCGCCTTCTCCCCGGACGGGCGCGCCATCGTCTCGGGCGGCCAAGACAACGTGGTGCGGGTGTGGCGGACCGCCGACGGCAAGGCGATCACCTCCTGGGACCTGCATAAGGAGAAGGTCCGCTCCGTGGCCTTCTCGCCGGACGGCCGCTATGTCCTCTCCGGAAGCTACGATCATAACGTGCGCCTTTGGAACGTCGGGGGCCAGCTCGACCAGGAGGAGATCGAGATCAAGTCCTGGAAAGCCCACAAGGACCGCGTCCTCGCGGTCGCGGTCTTCCCCGATGGAGGCAAGGTCCTCTCCGCGGGCCATTCGCTCGACAACTCGCTCAAGGTCTGGGAGAGCTCCACGGGCAAGTCCGTGGCGGCCTGGGAGGGGCACCAGCTCGGGGTCTTTTCGGCCGCCGTCTCTCCGGACGGCCGGCGCATCGTCTCCGCCGGAGGGGACGGCCTGGTCAAGTTTTGGGACGCGCGGGGCGCTCTCTTGGGAACGGGGACCGGGCACCGGAGCACCGTCTACGCCGTCGCCTTTTCGCCGGACGGCCGGAGGGCCCTCTCCGGCGGGGCGGACAAGACCCTCAGGCTTTGGGAATCCCCCGGCGGCAGGCAACTCGCGACCTGGTCCGGGCATGACGCGCGGGTCATGTCGGTGGCGTTCTCGCCGGACGGGAAGTTCGCGATCTCCGGCAGCTCCAGCGTCATCGCCTTATGGGAAGTCGAGTCCGGCGCCCGCTTGGCCGTATGGGGGGGCCACCGGGGCTGGGTCTATTCCGTGGCCTTCTCCCCGGACGGCCGGACCGCGCTCTCCGGCGGCGGGGACATGACCCTGCGGCTCTGGGACGCGGCGACGGGCCGGGCGCTGGGAGAGTGGCCGGGCCATCAGGCCGAGGTCCTCGCCGCGGCGTTCTTGCCCGGCGGAAGGTTCGCCGTTTCGGGAAGCGGAGACCGCACCGTCAAGCTCTGGGACGTCGCCGCCGGCAAGGCCCTGGCCACCTGGCGCTGGCATGACCACCGGGTCATGGCGCTGGCCGTCTCGCGGGACGGCCGCCGGGCCGTTTCCGGGAGTTGGGACCAGACCCTGATGGTCTGGGATTTGGCCAAGGGCCTCCTGCAGGCCCATCGGCGGCGGACGCGCGCGCCCTCCGGGCCTTCGCAACAGGGCGAACTGGCCGCCGAGTCGCGCGCGGAGACTCACTTCCGCCAGGGACGGCGCCTGGTTGCAAAGGGAGCTATTGGCGCGGCCGCCGACTCCCTGCGCAAGGCCGTGGCGGCGTCGCCCGCCAACGCCGAATACAAGAACTGGCTGGGGTCGATCCATTACGATCTGGGCGAGCACCCGGAGGCACTCGGGCAGTTTCAAGTTGTGCTGTCCCAAGATCCGGGGAAGGTCTGGAACTATTTCCTCGGGATGAATCTACTCAAACTGGGGCAGTTGAAAGCGGCCCAAGCCGCCCTGGAGCGCGCCCTCAAGGACGATTCCTCGAAAAACCGCGGCATCCCCCGCGAGCGGGAGGCCCGGGAAATGCTCGCCAAGCTGGGCGGCTACCGGGGACACATGGGGTCGGCCGCGGTCCATGAACAGGCCGGCCGGATCAAGGAGGCCGGAGCGGAAATGTCGGCGGCCTTGGCCCTCGGGGCGCGCCGGCGTCACCTCCGGCGGGCGCCGGAGCCCACGCCGCCCGCGACGCTCCCCGACGGACCCGTTTCCGGCTCCCTGGGCGTCGAGCCGACCCCCGCGGCTCCGCTCGTCCTGGCCGGCAAGTACGAGCTCGGCCGCCGGATCGGCGAAGGCGGGATGGGCGTGGTTTTCGAGGCCCTCGACCGCAAGCTCGACCGCAAGGTGGCGGTCAAGAGGCTGCATGCCGAGTTGAGGCGGCACCAGGTCCAGCGCGAGCGCTTCCTCCGGGAGGCGCAGATCATCGCGCATCTGAGCCATCCCTTCATCGTCGGAATCTTCGATGTCCTGGCGGAGGGCGAGGAAACCTACATCGTGCTCGAGTATGTCCTGGGCGAGCCGCTCTCGAGCATACTCGGCAGCCGCGAGCGCCTGACCCTGAAGGAATGCCAGAGCATCTTCACCAACGTATGCCACGCCATGGACTACGCGCATAAGAAGCACGTCCTGCACAGGGACCTCAAGCCGTCCAACATCATGATCGACGCCAGCGGCTTCGCCAAGGTCATGGATTTCGGCCTGGCCCGCGAGGCCAAGGACACCATCTCACGGCTCAGCCGGGTGGAAGTCTCCGGGACCCCCGCCTACATGGCCCCCGAACAGCATCTGGGCGAGGCGCACCGGGCTTCGGACGTCTACTCCCTGGGCGTCTGCCTCTACGAAAGCCTGACGGGCTCCCTGCCCTTTCCGGGCCCGGATTTCCTCGTCCAGAAGGAGCGCAACCGCTACGACCCCCCCAGCCGGCGCGTGCCCGGACTTCCCGCCGGAATCGATGAACTCCTGGCGGCGGTCCTGACCCCCGACCCGGTCCGGCGGCTCAGCGACCCGATGGCCCTGCAAGCGAGCCTGTCGAAGTGCTGATTCCCGGGCGGCTGACCCGGCTCGACGATGCGTACGGCCGACCACCGCATCACGCTCTTCGCCGCCGCCCGCGGCGAACAGATCTCCGCGAGCCTTGAAAGCGAGGGACACGGCCTCTTCACCCCCACCTTCTGAAAGCCTGGCGCGGGCCCGACATCGCCTGGCCCCAGACGTGAGGCCCGACCGGCCGCCGGTCATCCACAATACGTGGAACGTTCCAAGTGCGGTGGATAACCGACAGACAACTCGGTACGTACCGAGTCCCGGGAGCGGCCCCCCTCCGGGCCGCCGTTGAAAACTCCGGGAACTGCGGGCGGCTCGACGAGTTCCCGGGCCTCTATGTCTCGCTCGTCCTGGCCGTCCTTGAAATCAAGGCCGTCGCATGGCGTCTTGTAGCCCGCGTCGCCCGCAAGTGCTAGGATAACGCCATGCCGACCCAGACCCGGGAGACCCTCTCCCCCGAAGCCATCGCGAAAATGGACGCCTACTTCCGCGCGGCCAATTTCCTCTCCGTTGGCCAGATCTACCTTCTCGACAATCCGCTTCTGAAAGAACCCTTGACGCTCGCCCACGTCAAGCCCCGCCTTCTGGGCCACTGGGGCACCACGCCGGGGCTCAATTTCATCTACGTCCACATGAACCGCGTCATCAAGGACCGCGACTTGAACGCCCTCTACATCACGGGGCCCGGCCACGGCGGGCCGGCCTTGGTCGCCAATGCCTACCTCGAAGGAACCTACGGCGAGGTCTATCCCGAAGTCTCCGCCGACGAGGCCGGCATCAAGCGGCTCTTCACGCAGTTCTCCTTCCCGGGCGGCATACCCAGCCACGTCGCGCCCGAGACCCCGGGCTCGATTCACGAGGGCGGCGAGCTCGGCTACGCCCTCTCCCACGCCTACGGGGCGGCCTTCGACAACCCCGACCTCTTCGTCTGCTGCGTGATCGGCGACGGCGAGGCCGAGACCGGTCCGCTGGCGACGAGCTGGCACTCCAATAAATTCGTCAATCCCGCGCGCGACGGCGCGGTCCTGCCCATCCTGCACTTAAACGGCTACAAGATCGCCAACCCGACGGTCCTCGCCCGCATCAGCCGGGCCGAACTCACCAACCTCCTGCGCGGCTACGGGCATGAGCCCCTCTACGTGGAAGGAAGCGACGCCGCCGCGCTCCACCAGAGCATGGCCGCGGCCCTTGACCGCGCGGCCGACGAGATCCGCCGCATCCAGGCCGATGCCCGCGCCGGAACCAACAAGGAAAGGCCCATCTGGCCTGCTCTCGTACTCGTCACGCCCAAGGGCTGGACCGGCCCCAAGGTGGTGGACGGCAAGCCCGCCGAGGGCAATTGGCGCTCGCACCAAGTCCCTTTCTCGGACATCGCGCAGAAACCCGGGCGAATCAAGCTTCTTGAAGACTGGCTTAAAAGCTACCGCCCCGAGGAACTCTTCGACAAAGCCGGAAAACTGCTCCCGGAGCTGGCGGGACTGGCCCCCACGGGGACGCGGCGCATGAGCGCCAACCCCCACGCCAATGGCGGGGCGCTCCTCCGGGACTTGCGAATGCCGGACTTCCGGGACTACAAGGTGGCGGTCCCGAAACCCGGAACCGTGGAGGGCGAGGCCACGCGCGTGCTCGGGAGCTTCCTGCGCGACGTCATGAAGCTCAACCTCGA
>CAYJXJ010000014.1:5464-9570 GCA_964374095.1 uncultured Elusimicrobia bacterium | reverse complement strand
CCTCCAACCGCTTGGGCGGGATTTTCGAAGCGACCGACCGCATGTGGGCGGCCGAACGGCTCCCCAGCGACGAACAGCTCTCATCCGAAGGCCGGGTCATGGAGGTCTTAAGCGAGCACCAATGCCAGGGCTGGCTCGAGGGCTACCTCCTGACCGGGCGCCACGGATTTTTTTCCTGCTACGAGGCCTTCATCCACATCGTGGGCTCGATGTTCAACCAGCACGCCAAGTGGCTCAAGACCACGCGCCACATCCCCTGGCGGCGCCCCATCGCCTCCCTCAACTATCTCTTGACCTCCCACGTCTGGCGGCAGGACCACAACGGCTTCAGCCACCAGGACCCGGGCTTTATCGATCACGTCGTCAACAAGAAGGCCGACATCATTCGGGTCTACCTGCCGCCCGACGCCAACACCCTGCTGTCGGTGGCCGACCATTGCCTGCGCAGCCGCCACTACGTCAACGTCATCGTGGCCGGGAAACAGCCGGCCCCGCAATGGCTGGACATGGACGCCGCGGTCAAGCACTGCACCTCGGGCATCGGCATCTGGGAGTGGGCCTCCAGCGACGCCGGCGCCCAGCCCGACGTGGTGATGGCCTGCGCGGGGGACGTCCCCACCCTCGAAACCCTCGCCGCGGTCGATCTTCTGCGCCGTCATGCCCCCGCGGTCAAGGTCCGCGTGATCAACGTCGTCGACCTCATGACCCTCGAGTCCAAGGACGAGCACCCCCACGGCCTCAGCGATAACGATTTTGATGATCTTTTCACCCGCGACCGGCCCGTGGTCTTCGCCTACCACGGCTACCCCTGGCTGATCGACCGCCTCACCCACGGCCGCGCCAACAGCCGCATCAGCGTGCACGGCTACCGGGAGGAAGGGACCACGACCACGCCCTTCGACATGGCGGTGATGAACGGCCTGGACCGCTATCACCTCTTCATGGACGCGGTCGAGCACGTGCCCGCTCTCGATTCCCAGGCCGCCCGCCTCAAGCAGATGGTCCGGGACAAGCTCGTCGAGCACAAGAACCACATCCGGCGACGCGGCGAGGACATGCCTGAAATCGCCGGTTGGAAATGGGGCGGGGGCTGATCCTCTCCCTGGGCTCCATCGCGCTCTTGTCGTCTCCGCCGCTCCAGGCCGCGGACGGGCCGGCGTCCAAGCTCGGTGAAGGGGCGCAGAGGCTCGTGGTCCCCGCCCTCAGCCAGGCTCAATCCAACTGGCGGTCGGATGCCTGCTTGGTCAAGATCGAAATCCTCCTATTGAAGCTGATGAGCCGGGTCGGCCCTGGGAAGGTCAAGTGGTTTTTCCAGAACATATTCAGCTTCGAATTCGAGGCCCCCGGCGCGGAAAAGGCTCTTGTCCTAACCCGACTTGAGGCTCTCGGCCTCGGGCCCGAGAGCCCGTCGTCGTCTCTGGAGTTCTCTCAATCGACCCTGCAGGCGCCCGTAAGACGTCGGTGCCTCACCGAGATGTCAGTTGACAGCGGCGAAGCCCTGGAGCGGGCCGGCGAGCACGGCGTGCCCATCATGCTCCCGCCGGAACTCCCCAGCAGCAAATCGGAGTACTACGGTTACTCGCTCACTTTGGCTCCGGCTGGGAAACGCTCCAAGGACCCCGCCGCCGCCATCTGGTCCGTCTACTACGCCCGCCACCGGGGGACTCACGTCTCCGATTCCGGGGATGGGGTTGAAATCGACGCCAAAACCGGCAAACTGATCACGGGCGGCCGCCGCGCCAAACCGCGGTAACGCCCGGCATCCTTAACCTGTTAGGTGCCAAGCTTTGAGCTTTGACTTTGACCCGCATCAATGCCCGCCGCCGCGCGTCTTAAGGTATAATTCTTCCGTAAAAGCATGATTCCTTCGGCTGAGGGCTATTTCCGCGGCAAGGGGCTCTGGGGCCTCATCCTAGGGGGCTCTTCCGGCTTCGGCCTGGCCACGGCCAAGCGCCTGGCGCGGGCGGGCCTCAACCTCATCATCGGCCACCGGGACAAGGAAGGCCTGGTCGAGACCGTGATCCGGCCCCATTTCGAGGAGATCCGCGCCCAGGGGGTCGAACTGATCACCCATAACGCCAACCTCTTCGACCAGGAAGAGCGGGGCGCGGTGTTTGAGAGCGTAGCCGCGCGCGCCGGCGGCGGCAAGCTCCAGCTCTTCATGCACTCAATAGCCGCCGGGGCGTGCAAACTGTTAGTCGAGGAAAAAACCCCCGACTTCAAGGGCCAAGCCCTGAGGGCCTTGTCGGAAGCTCTATCTCGTGAAAGTGTGAGCGTCTCGCCGGAGCTGCTCAAGAAGGCGGTCAATTCCGCCTTTCACGAGATGCAGGCCGACGCCCTCTACACCGTCGCCGACTCCCGCATCCCCTACAAGGAGGACCTCCTTTCCGAGGAGGACCTCCGGAGGACCATCTGGATGATGGGCTACGACTACCTGCTCTGGGGCCGCGAGCTCCTGAAGGACGGACTGCTGACCCGCGACGCGCGGCTCATCGCCATGACCTCCGAAGGAAACCAAGTGGCCTGGCGCGGCTACGCCGCGGTCTCGGCCGCCAAGTGCGCCCTGGAGTCAGCCTGCCGCGCCATGGCTCTGGAACTGGCGCCTTACGGCGCGCGCTCACTCATCCTCCAGGCCGGCATCACCGACACCCCGGCGGGAAACGCCATACCCAATTTCGACTTGATGAAGGCGGAGGCGCGCCTCCGCAATCCCTTCCACCGCTTGACCACGCCCGAAGACGTGGCCGAGGCCGTCCACGCGCTATGCCTCCCCGGTTTCAATTGGGCCAACGGGGACGTCATACGCGTCGACGGCGGGGAGGCGATCTCGGGAGGATGAGCCTGCACATCCTGGGGATGGGCTGGGACCTGCCCCCCAACGCGCTCACCAACGACTTCCTCCACAAGGAAGTGGGTCTGGAGAAAGGTCCCGATTGGGTGGACTCCCGCCTGGGGATATACCGGCGGTACTCGGTGCTGACGCCCGAGTACATCCTCAAGACCAAGAACAAGGACCCCCAGCAGGCCGTCGTGCATGCCCGGGCCCACCGCAACACCCCCGTGACCATGGGAGCCAAGGCCGCGCGGGCGGCGCTGGCGCAGGCCGGGGTCAAACCCGGCAAGATCGGCATGGTGATCGCCAACAGCGACACCCCCTACGAGGCGATCCCCTCCACGGCCAGCCTCATCGCCAAGGAACTGGGCGTCGGCGCCGGCCCGCACTGCGAGATGAACGCCGCCTGCTCGAGCTTCGCCCGGCACATGCAGGTCCTGGCCGACACGCGGCCCGACCGCATGCCCGAATTCGTCCTCTGCGTCCAGTCCTCGGCCTACACCACGCGCACCGACTACTCGAGCGGGTCCATCGACGGCTACATCTTCGGGGACGGCGCCGCGGCCCAAGTGGTCTCCACGAAGCACAAGGGCCGGCTCAAGGTCGAACCCATGATCTTCGGGACCGATCCCGCCAACGCCGATGAGATCACGATCGATTCACTCGGCCACTTCAACCAGAACGGGGGGCTGGTCCGCGAGTTCTCCATCCGCAAGACCTGCGAGATGTTCGAGGCCATCGCCCACGAGAAGGGCCTCTACGCCGAGGAGGCCTACACCGTCACGCACCAGGCCAACTTCGTGATGCAGAACTCAATCCTCCACCACCTCAAGCTGCCGGAGGACCGCCATCTGCGCAATGTCCACCTCCAGGGCAATATCGCGGCCGCGGGCTGCCCCTCGGCCGTCGCCCAGAACCTCGAGCGCCTCCATAAAGGCGACCGCATCGTTTACGCGGTTCTGGGCGCGGGGCTGGCCTGGGGCGGCGGCTGCATGGAGGCGCAGTGAGCCTCCGGCGGCTTTTCCACCGCGCTTGGAACGTTCCACGTCATGGGGATAACTCGTGAGCCGCGATATGGCCGTGGTCACCGGAGCCTCCGGCGGCATCGGCCGGGCGGTCGCCAAGGCCATCCACGAGAAGTCGGGCGGGGAGCTGAAGCTGTGCCTCCATTACAACGGAAACAAGCGGGCCGCCGAGTCCTTATCGGGTGAAATCCCCGGGTCCTTTACCGTGAAGGCTGACCTCAGCGGCGAGGAGGGGCGTCAGGCCCGCC
>CAYJXJ010000014.1:0-5454 GCA_964374095.1 uncultured Elusimicrobia bacterium | reverse complement strand
GCGGCGGTGTCATTTTGGGGTCAAATCCCGGGCTCCTTTCCGTTTACGGCTCACCCCCGGGGGGTGGTGGGCCTCCCGCCCCACCCCGCCGCCGTCCTTGAGCAAGGCGATCCTTATGTTCTCGTTAACAATGCGGGCGTCGACAAGCCCCATGAGCCGGGCCTCATGATCCAAGAATCCTCCTTCGACACGATCATTGCGACAAACCTCAAGGCGCCGGCCTTCTTGATCAAGATGTTCGGGAAGGAGATGATGGCGGCCGGCGCCGGCTGCATCGTCAACGTGAGCTCGGTCCTGGCCCGCAAGGCCCTGACCGGCTCGGCCCTCTACCGGGCCTCCAAGGCCGCCCTCGAGGAGCTGACCCGGCAATTCGCCATGGAACTCGGGCCCCGCGGGGTGCGGGTCAACGCCGTCGCCCCGGGCTTCATCGAGACCCCCATGACCGCGGAGCTCACGGACGGGATGAAGGAGAAGATCCGCGGCCAGATCTCCCTGGGCCGCTTCGGCTCGCCCGAGGCCGTGGCCGAGACCGTCTGGCACCTCATCGAGAGCGACTACATCAACGGCGCGGTCGTCGCCGTGGACGGGGGGATGATCCTTTGACCGGCCTTACCCCCCAGGAACTGCTCGACCTGCTGCCCCAGCGGCCCCCCGCGCGCTTCGTCGACCGCATCCTCGAAGTCGATGACAAGCGCATCCTCGCTGAGTATACTTGGAAGGATGAGGATTGCGCCGGCCACTTCCCGGGAAACCCCGTGGTCCCCGGGGTCAAGCTCATCGAGATGGCCGCACAGGTTGGCATACATGCCTGGGGCCTCTATCACATGAGGCTCGCGATGCCCCCCGAGAAGCTCGCCCGGAGGCCGGCCTTTTTCGCCGGGATCGAAAGCGGGGTCTTCAAGCGCGCGGTGCGGCCGGGCGACAAGGTGCTCGCCCAGGCGAGCTTTGGGAGGGACGGCGGCTTCCGGGGCGGCACGCTGGTCAACGTCGTGGAGATTCGGTTGTCCGGCGGACCCAAGGACGGCGAAACGGTCTTCGAGGGCAGGACCTCCGGCACCTGGGCCGCCAAGGACTCGGAGGGGATGGAATGAGCCTCCGCCGCGTGGTGGTCACCGGCCTGGGCGTGATCGCCCCCAACGGCGTGGGGCTGGCGGCCTACCGGGAGGCCCTGCGGGCGGGCCGCTCGGGCATACGCCATCACGAGGAATTGCGCAGGCTCAACTTCGCCTCGCAGATCGGCGGAGTTCCCCCGCTCGATGAGGAAGACGCGCTGAAGGTCCTTCCCGAGGCCGAATTGGCCAAGCTCGGCGAGGCGATGGTCTACGCCGCGATGGCGGCGATCGAATGCGCCCGCTCCTCGGGCGTCGACGTCGACCCGGCGGGCTCCCTGCGGTCGAGCCCGGTGGACTGGGACACCGGCGCCGTGATCGGCTGCGGCATCGGCGGGATGGACGCGATCTTGGATGAGCTCAGCCCGGTCATGCGGGAAGCTCCCGACGCCGAGCCCGGCCGCGGCCCCCTGGCGATGGGGGCCGACATCGTCCCCAAGGTCATGGGAAGCTCGGTCAGCGTGGCCGTGGGCCGGTTCCTGGGCCTCGGCGGCCCGACGACGACCAACAGCTCCGCCTGCAACACCGGCACCGAGGCCGTCGTCCAGGGCATGAACGCCATCCGGCTCGGGATGGCGCGGTCCATGTACGTCGGCGGCGCCGAGGGGGCGCATTTCGGCATTTGGGCGGGGTTTGACGCCATGCGCGACGTCCTCTGCTCGCGCTACAACGACATGCCCGAGAAGGGCTCCCAGCCGCTCGGGGCCGGGGCCTGCGGCTTCGTCCCCGGCAGCGGCGCGGGCATCCTTCGGCTCGAGGAGCTCGATCACGCCCGGAGCCGCGGTGCCGTGATTCTCGCCGAAGTGCTCGCGGGCACCTGCAACTCGGGCGGCCAGCGCGACGGCGGCACCATGACCTTCCCCAACCCGGAAGGGGTCGTGCGCTGCATCCGCAAGGTCGTGAAGGACTCGGGTGTCGAGCCGCGCCATATCTCTCTAATAAACGGCCACCTCACATCCACCTCGGCCGATCCTCAAGAGGTCGCCAGCTGGCTCCGGTCCCTCGAGCTCGATGCCCAGCACTTCCCCATCATCCAATCGACGAAGTCCATGATCGGCCACACCCTGGGGGCCGCGGGAGCGCTCGAGTGCGTCGCGGTCGTCGACCAGCTCTCGCAAGGCTACGTCCACCCCTCGATCAACTGCGAGGAAGTTCATCCCAAGATCAAACCCGTGGCGGAGAGCATCCCGCACGCGGGCCTGTTGAAGCGGCTGGACTACGCGATCAAAGCCTCATTCGGCTTCGGCGACGTCAACGGTTGCCTGATGTTCAAACGTTGGAACGGAGACTAGCAGGAGGAAACCATGGCATTCAAGCGCAAGGAAACGACGGTCGAGGCGGTGGACCTCAACACCATCACCCCCGACGACGCACAACGCCGCATCATCGCGGGCGTCAAGAAATACGCCACCAACGAGGGCAACTGGTCCAAGGCCGACGCCAACACCCCCTACCTCGGCCAAATCGTCGGCATGGGGATCGAATCCTCGAACCTCGCCGACATCACCATGTCCATCGAACGGCAATTCCTGACCCGCAAGACCCGCCGCGTCACGGTCGAAGGCTCGGACTCCGACTTCCGCCTGGAGGACGGGGAACTCGGGAAGCTGAGAATTCTCGAGGGCCAGGACGCCGTGGCCGCCACCGCGGGCCTCTCGGTCAGGATGCTCATGGACCTCGGCCACATGAAGCGCGACGCCGGCTACCTCCAGGGCGTGGCCTCCTACGCCTGCATCGTGGCCTCCGGCGACGGCACCAAGCTCAACGACGCCCTGTCCAAGACCCTGGCCCGCCTGGAAAAGGCGCCGCCCGCCGACCGCGCCGACGCCGCCGCCAACCTCAAGAGCCTCGTCGCCCAAGCCCGGGACTACGCCAAGCTCCTCGCCGACCCCGCCGCCCTGGGGGCCTCCCGCGAGAAGGAGCACGCCGCCGACCGCGCCGCCATGGGGCACCTCGCCGATGAGCTCAGGATCGTCAACGACAAGCTCAAGGGCGTCACGACCTCCGACGACCCCGCCCGCGTGGCGTCCCTGCGCTCCGAGGAAGGCCAGGTCAAGACCCGGCTCAAACTCATGCAGCAGAAGCTGCGCGTCTCCGAGGAGTTGGCGCGGGGGGCCGGCTCGCGCACCCCCGTCGAGAGCTCCCGCTGCGGAGACGTCGCCCGGCTTTTGGAAGCGACCCTGGCCAAGGCCGAACAGGCCTTGGCCGCGCCTGCGGCCTAGCCGGCCGCGTGACGTCGCTGTCGGAAGCGGACATCCGAGCGCTTCGGCGCCAGCGCGCGCTGAGCGACGCGGCGGTGCCGTGCACCTACGCCTACCTGGCCTTGGCGGGGCGCTGGCGCTACGGCTATCGCTTCCGCGGCCTGGGCGAGTTCCGGCGCGAGGTGTGGCGCCTCATCGACTCCCACCCGGGGCCCGTCATCCTGGCCGCCAACCACCTCACCCTGGTCGACTCCTTCCTCATCTTCTGGGCGGCCTTTCCGATCTGGCGGGTCTTCGAGCGCCGGCGCCTGCCCTGGTCGACGCCCGAGCACACGAACTACTATCGGGTCGGGGGGCCCCTCAAGAGGAGGGTGGTGCGCGCCTTCCTTTACCTATGCCGCTGCATCCCCTTCCTCCGGGGCGGCGACGACCCGGTCTCCGTGGCGTGGCGGGAGAAGGCTTTCGAGAAGTGCGTCTGGGTCCTCGAGGAGGGCGGAACCATCTTCGTGTTCCCCGAAGCCACCCGCTCGCGCTCCGGCTGGTTCGACGCCTCCCGGCCCAAGGAGTTCCTCGCGAGGCTCGCCCAGCGCGTCCCGGACGCGATGATTCTCTGCGTCTACGTGCGGGGCGAGGGCCAGTTCGGGGCCACCGCCTACCCCGCGTCAGGCGAGACCTTCCGCATGCATGTGAGCGCCCTCAAGCCCCCCCACGAGGGCTCCTCCCGGGCCCTCGCCGAGCGGCTCTTCGGCGTGCTCGGCTCGCTCCAGGACCGCTGGTTCTCCGACGCGGGATTGGCGCGCCATTGCTCGGGCAACGACATCGTCGACCTCTCCCGGGCCGACGGCGGCGTCGAGGAGGAGCCCGATCCCGAAGCGGTCGAGCGCGTCCTCACTCCCCGGGAGGCCGCCACTCTCGCCGCTCAGGCGCCTGAAGAGCGGCGCCGCTGTTATTGGCGCTTCATGGCGGCTAAGGAGGCCTGCTCCAAGGCCCTGGGCCAAGCCGGCCTGCGCCTTCCCGACGCGGGCTTCGCCCTCATCGAGGCCGACCTCTTCCGCCGGCGGGCGCTCTATTTGCCGTCGGGCCTGGAGGTCTCGTTTCGATTCACCGACGATGACGACGACAAGATCCACTGCATCGCGGTCCTGCGGGGCGGTTCGGTGGGCGACGCCGACGAGTCCGGCGACGTCTCGTGGCGCGTCGAAGCCCTCCCCGAGGGAGCCGACCCCTCCGACGCGGCCCGCGAGGGCTGCCTGCGCCTGATCCAGGAGTCCTCCGACGACATCCCCTCGCCGGCCGTCCTGGCCTTCACCGAGATCGGCGGCGTGCCCAAGGTCCTTTGGCGCGGGGCGGTCCAGGACTGGGGGGTCTCGCTCTCCCACTCCGGCCGCTGGGTCGCCTACAGCTTCATGACCTCATGAAATACTGCGTCATGTTCGCGGGGCAGTCCGTGCAAGAGACCGGCATGTGCCGCCGCCTCTGGACCCTCCCCGCGGCGCGCGGCATACTCGAGCGCCTCAAACCCAGCTTGGGCGCGGACTTGGAGGGCGTCAGCACCGAAATGCCGGAAGCCGAGCTGGCCCTCACCCGCAACGCCCAGCGCGCCATCCACGCCCATCACCTCGGCCACTGGTTCGCCTATAAAGCCGCGCACCCGGACATCGAGCTCGACGGCGCCGTCGGCCACTCCATGGGCATCGTGGCCGCCCTGGTGGCCGCCGGGGCCCTGAGCGTCGAAGACTCCGGGCGCTTCATCCGCGCCCGCGCCGAGGCCTTCGCCGCGGTGTGCCGCGGCTTCGCCCAACCCATGGGCCTGGCGGCCCTCGCCACCGATTTCCTCCCCGACTTCACCGAGAAGATCAACGCGGTTCCGGGGGTCTCCTTGGCCCTGCACAACACCATCGGCCGCGGCGTAGCCGGCGGGACGATGGCGGCGCTGGAGGAACTCCAGCGCCAGGCCCGGGACAATGGCTGGCAGCTCAAGATTCGCTTGTTGAAGGTCGAGGGTCCTTACCACACCGGTGCTTTTTCTTCCTGCAAAGAAGCCCTTCGGAGGGCGGTCGAGGCGATCACGATCATGCCTCCGAAGGCGCCCCTATTCATGGGCACCTCGGGCAAGCGCGAAACCGACCCGGCCGAGATCAAGC
>CAYJXJ010000013.1:12402-45720 GCA_964374095.1 uncultured Elusimicrobia bacterium | reverse complement strand
CCTACGAGTACGTCTGGGAGGTCTCGGGGGTGAGGACGGGGGTCTACATCTACCAAGTCGTGGCCCGCAAGTCCGGTTACCCCGAGGTCCGGGCGGTCGGACGGGTCGCCGTGATTCGCTGAGGACGGTAGGAAGGGCGATAGCCGGAGAGGCGCCCCGTTCGGACGGCGACCATGGCTTGAGACTGCCGTAAGCCCGTGTTGTTTATCTCCAAGGGTTTCCTTCACGCTGTGCCCACTCTCAAACCTAGCAGGCCTTTGACCCGCGGCGGACGCCGCCCCGCAATCTGCTAAAATTCGGGCCGTGGCAGCGCGCGACCCCCTCGCCGGCGTGGACTGGGCCGCGACTTTCGGCAAGATCGCCCACGACGTCCGCAACCCCCTGGCCACGATCAGCAACTCCGCCTATTACATCACCAGCCGCCTGAGCGGCTTCTTCAACCCGCGCGCGCTCGCGACGCGCCGACTCGGCCTCAACTCCTGGCTCGAAAGCGTTCTCAAGGAAGCGACGCTGCCCGAATCCGTGGCGGTCAGGCAATCCTTGGCCGCCCAGGAGCCGGTGACCCTGGCCGACCCGGAACAGCTCAAGGCCGTCCCGTCTTGACGCCCGCACGCCCCCTCCTGGCCCTGGGCCTGATGTCGGGTACCTCCGCTGACGGAGTCACCGCCGCCCTCGTCGAATTGCGGGGGCGCGCGCTGAAGGTTCTGCGTCACGAGACCTTCCCTTATGCCGCGGCCCTGCGCCGGCGCGTGCTCGGCGCCGCGGACTTGAAGGCCCCCGCGCTATCGCGGCTCAACTTCGAGCTGGGGGAGGCCTTCGCCCGGGCGGCCCGGGCGCTCCTGCGTGGCGGAGCCCAGCCCCTCGTCATAGGCTCGCACGGCCAAACCGTCTGGCACGGCCCCGAGGAGTCCCCGCCCAATACGTTGCAGTTGGCCGAGCCCGCGGTCATCGCGGAGCGCACGGGACTGCCCGTGGTCGCCGATTTCAGGCCGCGGGACGTCGCGGCCGGCGGCCAGGGGGCCCCGCTGGTCCCGGGATTCGAGGCCTTCCTGTTCGGCGACGGGCCCGTTCGCGCCCTGCTCAACATCGGCGGGATCGCCAACGTCTCGGTCGTGGGACGTGGAAGGCTCTGGACGGCCTTCGACACCGGGCCCGGCAACTGCCTCATGGACCTGGCGGTCCGCCGGGCGAGCTCCGGGCGTCTCTCCATGGACCGGGGCGGACGCTTGGCGGCCCGGGGACGGGCCGACGTCGGCCTCGTAGGCAGGCTGCTCGCGGACCCCTACTTCCGCAAACCGCCGCCCAAATCTTTGGAGCGCACCCGCTTCGGGGAGAGCACCCTCCGTCGGCTGGGCCGCCCGACGCCGCGGGGACTTCCGGACCTGCTGGCCGCGCTCTCGTTATTGACCGCCCGCTCCATCGAGAACGCGTGCCGCCGCTTCATCCTGCCCCGATGCCGGCCGGTCGAGATCGTCGTCAGCGGCGGCGGCGCCCTCAACGCCCATCTCATGGGCCTGCTGCGCGAGCGGCTCTCCCCCCTTCCCGTGCGCGTCAGTTCCGCTTTGGGCCTCCCTCCCATGGCCAAGGAGGCGGCCTGTTTCGCGTGGATGGCGGCGCGGGCCCTGCGCCGCCGGGCCAACAGCTGCGCGCGGGCCACGGGCGCCCGCGGCGAGCGCGTGCTCGGCAAGCTGGTCCTCCCTTGACGCGGACTCCCGGAGCGGGCTATCCTCTACGCTTGGGGCTATCCCGCTTACTCGCGGCCGCCGTCGCGGCCCTGCCGCTGCTGTGTGGCTGCGCCACCGTGGCCATCACCGGCGCGGCGGAAGGCATCAGCTACACGCTCTCCAACACGGCCTACCGCACCTTCACGGCGCCGATGGACCGGACCCGCGTGGCCGCCATCAAGGCCATCCGGAGAATGAAGATTCAGTGCCCCAAAGAGACCTGCGAGGAGCGCACGCCCAAGGGCTACATCTTCCACGCCTACACCGACGAGCTCGACATCGACGTGGAGCTCGAGGCGGTCACCGAGGCCGCGACGAAGATATCGGTGGACGCCAAGAAGAAGGTGGTCATCAAGGACCGGGCCGTGGCGGTGGAGATCATCAACCAGACGGCCCAGGCTTTGGGGCTCAGGAATTAACCTATGGCCAAATACAGACTCCCAAAATGGGTACGACAAGAACTCCGCAAGCATACCCGATTCCAACAGCAGGTTTGGCTCGCTTGCGCCGCAATCCCCCGCGGTCGGACCCAAACCTATGCGTGGATCGCGCGGCGCGTCGGCAAGCCCGGGGCGGCCCGCGCCGTGGGCCAGGCCCTGGCCCGGAACCCTTTCGCCCCGTGGGTGCCCTGCCACCGCGTGGTCGGGAGAGACGGCTCGCTCACGGGCTATTCAGCCTCGGGCGGCCTGGCGGCCAAGCGGCGTCTCCTATTAAAGGAAGGAGCTCTCAAGCCTTCGGCTTGAGGAAGGCGCCGATCGCCGCGGCCACGGCCGCCGGCGCGGATTCGGGTTCGATGACGAAGACCACCAAGGACATCACGTCGAGCTCCTCCATGGTCGCCTCGTAGCGGGTCTCCGAGAGGGAGTCCCGGACGGTGAAGAGCCGGCGGCCGTCGACGACCCGGGCGCCCACGATATCCACGGCATGCTGGCGCCAGAAGCGCATGGACTTGATCGGGTCCATGCCCAGAGCGTCGCGGTCGAACCATCCGACGGCTCCTATCACCGCGCCGTGCTTCTTAATGAATTTGACGAGCTCGCCCTCGGAGGGGGCCTCCGAGCGCATCTTGAGACCCAAGGCCGAGAGGAGCTCCCGGAACTCGGGCAGGTTCAACCCCCGGATCATGAGGTCTTTCTCCGGGAACATCCCGCGGACCCGGCCTAGAAACTGCTCGTAGGTCATGTCCCGGCGCAGGGGAGCCAAGGCGGCGATGGGAAGGTGGTAGAAGGCCTGAATCCAGCAGTCCTCGTACTGCTGGCGCAGGACTTTTTCGCCCGCCACCGGACGGGCCAGCGCTTGCGCGCGCGCCTGATGCGAACTCCGCTCGGTCAATGAGATTTGGATGTCCCGCAGCTCCTCGGGCGTATGGCGCAGCTCCAGTCCTTCGGTCAGCCGGCTGAGGCGGGCCTGCAGCGCGAAGGAATCCCCATCCGGGAAATTCATGACCGCGGACAGATCTTCCCACCGGCCGGCGCGGGCCGGGGAATCCTGCGACGGGATTTCCTGCAGAATCCAGGCGAGCCGGGGGCGCAGATCGCTTCCGGGCTGGGCGGAGATGCTCGCGAACTCCTCGGAGGCGGCGATCTCGCCAAGGATGGTCCGGGTCTCGGAGTAGCTTCCGGTGACGATGGATCCCCAGAGCCGGTCGAACCCGGGCGGGAGCGCATCCTCGGTCCCCCCCATGGCCTCGGAGAGCTTCCACACCTGGGCTAAAACCCGGTCGGTGAGGGCGCCGTCGATCCCGGGTACGGCCGAAGGCCCCGCCGCCGAGGGGGTTCGCCGTCCGAAGAAATAGCGTCCCGCGGCCGCGAGGGCCGCGACCGCGGCGGCGGCCGCCGGAATGAACATGCGGCGCATCCCCCCCTCCCCGGCATCGGCATGCGCCAGGGTGGGAACCGCGGCCGGACCGGCGACGGCGGCGATAGGCACGACGATGCGATTAAGCCATCCCGCCGGCCGCTCCGAGGCCGGGGCCAGCCTCCCGAAGGACCGGGGCGCGGCATTTCCGGACTCAGGCTCGAAGACCGCGGGAGCAGCGGCGAGTTCCTGAATGGCGCGGAACTCCCCGGTCCCGTCGGCGATGCGGCCGAAAACCTCCTGGGAGACCTGGGGTCCGGCCGCCGCGCGCAGGGTGGAAATCGTGTCCGGGACTTTGACCGGAACGGGCGCGGCCTGGGGAGTCGGAGAGGGGGCCGCTCCGGGAGCGGCGATCGAAGGCCCCGCCGCGCCGAAGGAATGTTCCATCCCCAGAACGACGCGGTTGCGCCAAACCACGGGCGCGACGCCGATCGAGCCGTTCGGGAGGGGCCTGACCCGCAAGGCCCGCGCCGCGCTCTGCGCGAAAACCGGCAGCGGAGCGGCCCAACTCGGAAGGGTCACGGCCGCAGATAGTACAAAAACCGACAGCCGCGACGGGCGGCGGCAAGGTGACATGCAGGGACATTTTAAGGCCTGGGAAGGGGTCCGACGAGGAGCCTTGGGCCTGAGACGGCGGCAGGCGATTTACCCAGGAAATTTAGGACAAAAGGCCCACGGGTGGCTACCCGCGATGGAGGCAAGAACGCCAATCCCCAGTCAGTCCGCAAAACGCTCGAAAAGGCGGTCTAAGGAGGATTTGTCGAGGATCTTGCCGTCGCTCCTGAATACCTCGATCTCGACCGCGCCATCGCCCATGAACTCGACTTCCCACCGCTCCCCGGGAACGGCGATCTCGACCATAATCGCCCCTTCGCGTGGACTGGCTAGGGAATAATAGATCTTTGCTTTCTTGAGCTTGATCAGAAACGACAGCAATTCGTTCAATTTCAGACGCTCCTACTTGTCGAATCGCCCGTCGGTCAGGAGTTTCCTGGCGGTCTTGAACCCCGGCTTGTTGGCCTTCGCTCCGGCTTCGATTTCCGCCCACGACATGCCGGCGAATTCGTTCCAACCGGGAGCGCCCGGCTCCAACGGAGCCTGCCGGATGCCGGCCTTCTTCTCGGAAAGGATCTCGCTCACTCGGCGGCCCGAATATTTGTGCTCGCCCCCGGCCCCGATCCCGGCCTCGGCCCGGATTTCATGCAGGAAGCGCCCGAGCTCGCCGTCGCTGCGCGCGTAATGCAGGGCCACGACCTGGGTCCGGACCCGGAAGAAGGCGACATGGGCGTCGAGGGCCGCCGGGTCAAGGCCGCTCTCGGCGCGGTAGGTCTCCAAGAAGGCGTCCTTGAGCGCCTTGACCTCGGCGGCATCGAGATGGATGCGGCGGGTGACATTGCCCAGCGACATCATCTCCATGAACCGGGCCACATCGTCGCCCGGGCTCCCGCGCGCCTTCATCCCCGGGCCGACGGACCAGACCGCGGTCTCGTTGTCGATGATGGTCGGCCGCCCCTCGGGGCTGAAGACGAAGTTGCCGCCGTGGCCGTCGCCGTGGACGAAGGCCCCCGGCAGAGTCGCCGCCTCAAATCCCTTCGCCGAAGCCTCGATCCGATCCCTCAGCCACCGATGGACATCGTCCGGGAGGCGGCGGTCCTTGAGCCGCTTGAACTTGCCGTCCTTGAGGGCGTCGAGCCGAGCGGTGATCTCGGCGACGATCTCCCCTTTGGTCTGCGCCGTCATCTCGCCGCGGTCCCCGCTCTGGTGCAGTTCGGCCAGGGCCCGCGCCGCGGCCACCGCCTCATCCTTCAAGGATTCGAAGGCCGCGGCGCGCTCCGGGCCGCCCCGGGGAAGCCCCCCCACCGTCTGCGAGTGGTCGATGAAGGAATCGCCGCGCGCCGGGCGCATCACGAAGGCGAACTCGCCGCTCTCGCCCAGGCGGAAGGCCGCCAACGGCTCGACCACGTCGGCGCGCTTGAGTCCCAGTCCCCGCAGCACCTGGCCCCCGCGCAGCTCGTTGATCATCGACTGGGCGGTGTTGGCGTCGGCACGCAAGACCTTGACCACCGCGAGGCGCTTCCCGCGGATTTCCAGGATAAAGAGATCGGCGTTGGAGGTGGGCTCGGTCTTGGGGGCCACGACATCGACCTGAGTTTCGATCCGGAAGGCCCGCCGGGCCAGGCTCGCCACGACCTTGGCCCGCGCCTCCCAGGCCGCCTTCACTTTGGCCGGCATCGAACCGGGCGGGGCGGGCGGCGGCAGGGCGTAAACTTGGGGGAGTTCCGAAGCGAATTTCCCGGCGTCACCGCCGTGAGCGCCGAATTGCGAGAGCAGATCATACCCGCCGCGGGTCGCCCGCGCCAATTTCGCGCGGCTGCCCTCGACGGTCAACGCCGGTCCGTCCCTGGCCTCGAGGAAGGCGGCGTTGCGCGAGGCCTTGAGCGCCTCGATCGTCCTGGTGAGCCGCCCGACCCCCCGGTCGTAGGCGATGCGGGCGTCCAGGCGCCCCTCACGGACGGCCGCGACGTCGATGGGAACCGCGTCCGAGGAGACGGTGCCGGTCCGGGCCGGGTCTTTGCCGCTGGAGGCCGCGAGCTCGGCGATCCAGCGCCGCACCTTCTGGATCTGCTCCGGGGTGGGGTCGAACATCGGGTTGCCCGCGCCGAACTTGGCCCGGGCGGCCGCGCGCACGAGGATCTCGCCGCCGCCCGCCTCGAGCCGGAGCTCCAGACGGCGCGTCGCCTCGACGACGAAGGCCCGCGGACCCAGGAAATGAAACTCCTTGGAGAAGTCGCGGGCCATGTGCAGATCGCTCTCCGCGAGCCCCAGGTCCCGGGCCGTCTCGGCCCGGACCTGGAGCGCCGCCCGGCCGAACTCCCGGAACACCTCGTCGCCGACGTCATGACCGAGCTCCTTGTGGTCATTGACCATCTTGAGATTGTCGATCTCCATTTTCGCGAGATGATCCGCCTTCGACAGCCGATCGGAGAGCGCCTCCCGGATGGATTCCCGATTGCCCAGCCGGGTCAGGGGATCGGTGTGGATATCCGCCATGAACAGGGCCCGCTCGCCGTGGCCGAGAGACTCGAGGGCCGAGCGATAATCCCCGGTTTCCCACGGGAACTGGACCGCGGGTCCCCCCGCGGGAAGGGGCCCCGCCCCCAGTTCATCGGGCCTCGACGCCAGATCGAGCACCTTGAACTGCTCCGGGCCGCTCTCGGCCGCCACCCGGTTCTTGCCCGCCTTCTTGGCGAAATCCAGGGCCTTGTCGGCGCGCTTGATCTCGCGCAGCAGGAACTCGTGGACCGTGGCGGCGTCGAGGGACTTGGCCTCGGCGCTCAGGCGCCTCACCCCGACCGAGATGGTTCCGATGCGGGAGCGCACGGCCGCCTCGTCGAGTCCCTCGGCCTGGCCGCCCCGCTTGGCGATGGCGTCCCGGACCGCCTGCAGGCGGATGGCCTCCATGACCGCGGCGGGCTCTCCCTTGATCCCATGGCTCGCGGAGAACCGGGCGAGTATGTCGGCCAACCCCAAGTCCTCGGCATGGAACTTCTCCCCGGCGCGGCGGATGAGCTCGGCCACGCGGGCGCCCTGGCCCTCGGGGACGAAGACCACGATCTCCTCGCCGCCCTTTCGCACCGTGACCGCGGGACCGGCGGATTCCGCCGCGCCCTGCGCGCCGCGGATCAGCTTGGCGAGGACCTCGTCGGCCATCTGCCCGCCGACGGTGTCGCCGAAGCGCTGGCGCAGGGCCCTATCCACGGACCCGAAGCTGTCCCCATCGAGCATGAGCACGTCCCCGAACTGTTTGGCGATCTGGCCGGCCTGCTCGCGCAGGAATAAATTATTGCGGGCCCCGGTGGCGAAGTCGGTGTAGCGCCGCTGGAGGAGGACCGCCCGGGCGACGGGGGACGCATGGCGGAGGTAGGGCGGGAGATTCACGTCGAGCCGGACGCCCTCGGCCCGAAATCGGGCCTGACTGAAGGCATCGTCCGCCCCCCCGATCCCGGCGCCCGAGTCGCCGGTCAGAGCCCGAGCCGCGCGCATGGCCAGGTCTTCCAACGCTCCCGGACTCCTGGGCTCGAGGACGCCGGCCCCCGGCGTGAAAACGCGCGCGGCCCGCAGGGCTAGGTCCCCGACTATACCCGAGGGCCGCGCTAGATCGATGGCCCGTACCACCGCATTCTCCCCCGCCGCGCCGATTCCTTCGGCGGGTTTAGGACCGTTCCCATCGCGGGCCGCCGCCTTCTCCCCTGCCGCCCGGGCCGCCGCGAGGTCGGCCGCCGCGAGGTTCTGTTTCGAGAGGTCCACCCCCTTGGCCGCCGCCGCCTCCAATGCCGCCTTCTGGAACGCCTCGAAACCCTTGAGGTTGGCCTCCAACACGCGGCCGTGGGCCGCCATGGTGCCCTGCGGGCCGTAGACCTGCTCGCGCGTCAGCACCGTGAGCTCCCGCACCCCCAGCTCCGGGTCCTTGATCAGCTCCAGGTCGTGCGGGATGTTCCCGGGGTCAGCGTCAGTCTTCATGAAATGGGGCGTGTTGAGTTTGACCGCGTCAAAAGCCCCCGCCTCTCCCGGGAGCTTCCCGATCGCGGCGTTGACCTCCCCCGCCAGATCATCCACCACCGTCTGCGCGTCCCGGTAGCGCTCCGTCGAATACCACGACGTCATGTCCCCCTGCTTGGACAGGTTGATCCCCTCCTCCATCACCAAGCGCCGGCGATCCGCCCCCACCTTCTTCAAGAACTCCTTGTACCGCCCCACCGGCCCGAGGTTCTCCTTGGCTAAGAGGTTGCGGTACCACGCCAGCGGACCGTTGGGGTCGATTCCCTCCAAGAGCTCCCCGTGCTGGCCCACCGGGTCCTGCATCGCGTAGTGCGGGTTGCCGTGCTTGACGTCGAAGGGATGCTCGGTGCGCTGGATCATCGCCAGGGCCTCGTAGAGCTTGGCCTCGTCCCACTTGAACTTCGAGCGCAGCACCGACTCGCCCTTGACCCCGTTAAGCGAGAGCTTCCCCTCCCAGTCCAACAGCAGGCGGTCGATGGTGACCGGCGCCCGCGCCGGCTTGCCGGCCAAACGCCCAGGGTCCCAGTCGTGCAGCAGCCCCACCTCCATCTCAAAGCGCGCCTGCTCCGCGCTCAGGCCCCGCGCCAGAGCCAGCTCGTAGGTGAAGCGCGCCACCTTCAAGGAATGCAGCCAGTTGTGATAGACCTCGCCGAGATCCGCGCGCCGGGGATGGGCCGCGTAGAACTGCTCGAAGGTGAAGTAGTCCTTGAGCGGCACGCCCTCCAAAGTCTCGATATCGCCTTCGGCCAGGGGCCGCATCCGCTTGGGATCGGCGGGGTCGACGAGGTAGTGCTTGGCCTCCAGGGTCTTGCCCGCGACGACTTCAGGATATCGAGCTTTCAGCTCCGGCGCCGAAAGAATATGCGGCCGCGCCTCCCCGGGCTCGATCTTGCGCGCCGGACCCATCACGTCATACGCCCGCTCACCCGCCGCCCCGATGCCGGGCTCCGGCACCGCCTCCACACGCCGACCGCCCGCGTATTGGATGGGCTTGGCGGGATCGAGTGAGCGGATCAGGAAGGTGTCGCCGTCGCGGATCACCCGCAGCCCGAGATCGGCGACCCCCGCGGGGAGCTTGAAGCGCCCGGGGTTGGACTGTCCCAAGTCGAAAGGCTCCGTGTCCCGAAGAGCCTTCATGCGCGAAGGATCAGCGGGATCAACCAGGTAGTAAGGAATCCTCTGATTGACGATGGCGGCCGTTTCGGGATGGTGCCGCTTAAAGTCCGCCAAGGATAGGATGCGCAGCTTCATCCCCTCGATGACCACGTCGATAGGGCCGTCATAGGTCAGCCGCGCGCGCGAGGCCACGGTCTGCAGCGGCGGGACGGGCCGAAGCGGCGCGATCAACTCCCCGGCCGGCGTAGGAAGCCTGCCGATGAAAGTCCCCTCGCCCGGCGGCTTAGCGGAGGCGCCCGCGGACGCCTTGCGGTAAGAGATTGCGGTACGCTGGCCCGAGCCCATGTCCTTGATGAAAACGGCGTCCCCGGAGACCTGGATCGAGAGGTGCGCGAGGCCCATCCCCAGCTCGGAGGGGAGGGCGTAGTCGTTTGTGGGGCTGCGGCCGATGCTCAAGGGCTTGTCGGGGCTGATCACGCGCGGCGTTCCGCCCCTCTGAGAGACCCGCTGCAGGGTCCAGTGCACTCCCTCTCTGAAAATGAGAAGCTTCGTCTCGCCGATGGTCAACTCAATCGGGCCGTCGGGCTTGATGGGAGGCAGACTCTCTCCGCTCTTAGAACCGCCGAGCTCGAGCTCGGTCTTGCCGGTCTCGGGCGGACGCAGGGCCGCCAGCTCCCTGGGCAGGCCGTCGGCGTAGGGGCGCATGACGGCCGAGTCCCAGAATCGCGCGCCGTCCATCGGAATGACGACGCCCTGCTGGGCAGCGTCCAGGACATAAACGCGGCCGTCGGAGCTGCGGTAGTAGGCCCAGGTGTGCGCGCCGGCTCCGGAGTAGCGGCCGACGTAGACTTGCCCGGTCAGATAGCCATCGAATATGGCGCGCTCGATGACCGCGCCCAGCACCCGGCCCATGGGGCCGCACACTCCCTTTCCAGGCACCAGCACGGCGTCGCCCAGCAGCAGGTCGTTGCCCATCTCCCCGCGGTCCACCCGATTGGCATAGTCGGCGTCGTAGTCCACCCGCCGGGTGAACTCTTTCATAATACGCTGCAGCACCTGCCCGCGCTCCTCGGGGGTGAGCTTGCCGGGGCCCTCGATGCCGGCGCTTCGTAGAATCGAATCATAGAACGAACGGAGGGCCGCATCCTTCGCCCAATCCACGCGCAACGTCACCCGGCCCCGCTTCCAACTGCCCCCGTCGATGCGGTGGCCATGGGGCCCCGTCACCTCGCCGATCGTAAAGCCCGCCGGCGCGGGCTGACGCGCCCGCGCAATCTCCAACCACTTGGCCATTCCGGGTAATTGCTGAACATGGAGCAGGTTGCCCATGACGTCGCCTCGGTTGTCGGCGACGAGCCGACCGCCGGAGTCTTTGATGAACCCATCGGGCAGATCATCCCGGACTCCGTTCTGGCCATAGCGCCATGAGATCAACCCGGAATCCCCAAAGGAGGAATCCAGCTTATGGGGCTTGCCGCGCAGGCCGCGCGCCGCGAAGAACGCATCGAGCTTGCGCGCCAGAATCATGGCCGAATCCGGGTCCTTGGTCCAGATCGTGATGAACTTGCCCTCCTGGGTTCCTCTATTAAAATGGCGCATGGATTCCATGGAGAGCGCCACCTTGAAGTCCACGCTCCCACCCAGCTCCGGACTCTTGGCGACTTCCAAAAAGGCTCGGAGGATCTCGAGCCGGCCGGCCATCACATCCCCGCGCGTCGCGCCGTCTTTGGGAAGAAAATCGTTGATGCGGAGCTTGACCCCCTGGTCGGCGTGCCGATTCTTGTTCGATTCGTAATACCCGCTTGAATTAGCGTGCGGCGCGGGATCGAGATCGGCTTCGCGCATGACCCTGGCCATGGCCTGCATCTCCGCCAATTCCTCCGGCGCCAAGGAGTACCGCCTCTTAAGACCGTCAAAAATCCTCTCGATATCGCGAATATCGCTCTGGGAGTGGAGCACGGCGTCCAGGCGCGCGCGCGCCGCCGGGAGGAGCTTCTCATGCCCTCCCTCCGTGACGAAATACAGCCTCCCGTCTGCATACATCCCGAAGCGCACCTTGGTTCCCCGGCCGTCAACCGAGAGGCTGCCGTCGGAATCGACCCTCAGCGTGAATTCTTTAGTTCCTTTGCCCGCCGCCAGATGCGCATCGATATCACCCCGCAGCTTGAGCGCCGCGGACTCCACGTCCATCCTGATCGGCGCCGGCGCCGAGGCTTGGCCCACCAGACGCTGGATCCAGACCAGCATACCCCCTTCGCCCGGAGCCGCCCCGATCCCGCCATCGGCATGCCCCGAGAGCCGCAGGGCCGTCCTCGCCGCCAGATGCTCCGCCGCGCCGATGGGATGCGCGAAGTCCATGACCTTCCAGGCCACGGCCGGGACTCCCTCCCCCGCGGCGCCGATGCCTTCGGCCGCCCTCTCCCCCGCCGCCCGCGCGGCCGCCAGGTCCGCCCCCTCCACCGCCGCCTTCTGGAACGCCTCGAAACCCTTGAGGTTGGCCTCAAACACGCGGCCGTGGGCCGCCATGTAGCCCTGCGGGCCGTAGACCTGCTCGCGCGTCAGCACCGTGAGCTCCCGCACCCCCAGCTCCGGGTCCTTGATCAGCTCCAGGTCGTGCGGGATGTTCCCGGGGTCAGCGTCAGTCTTCATGAAATGGGGCGTGTTGAGTTTGACCGCGTCAAAAGCCCCCGCCTCTCCCGGGAGCTTCCCGATCGCGGCGTTGACCTCCCCCGCCAGATCATCCACCACCGTCTGCGCGTCCCGGTAGCGCTCCGTCGAATACCACGACGTCATGTCCCCCTGCTTGGACAGGTTGATCCCCTCCTCCATCACCAAGCGCCGGCGATCCGCCCCCACCTTCTTCAAGAACTCCTTGTACCGCCCCACCGGCCCGAGGTTCTCCTTGGCTAAGAGGTTGCGGTACCACGCCAGCGGACCGTTGGGGTCGATTCCCTCCAAGAGCTCCCCGTGCTGGCCCACCGGGTCCTGCATCGCGTAGTGCGGGTTGCCGTGCTTGACGTCGAAGGGATGCTCGGTGCGCTGGATCATCGCCAGGGCCTCGTAGAGCTTGGCCTCGTCCCACTTGAACTTCGAGCGCAGCACCGACTCGCCCTTGACCCCGTTAAGCGAGAGCTTCCCCTCCCAGTCCAACAGCAGGCGGTCGATGGTGACCGGCGCCCGCGCCGGCTTGCCGGCCAAACGCCCAGGGTCCCAGTCGTGCAGCAGCCCCACCTCCATCTCAAAGCGCGCCTGCTCCGCGCTCAGGCCCCGCGCCAGAGCCAGCTCGTAGGTGAAGCGCGCCACCTTCAAGGAATGCAGCCAGTTGTGATAGACCTCGCCGAGATCCGCGCGCCGGGGATGGGCCGCGTAGAACTGCTCGAAGGTGAAGTAGTCCTTGAGCGGCACGCCCTCCAAAGTCTCGATATCGCCTTCGGCCAGGGGCCGCATCCGCTTGGGATCGGCGGGGTCGACGAGGTAGTGCTTGGCCTCCAGGGTCTTGCCCGCGACGACTTCAGGATATCGAGCTTTCAGCTCCGGCGCCGAAAGAATATGCGGCCGCGCCTCCCCGGGCTCGATCTTGCGCGCCGGACCCATCACGTCATACACCCGCTCACCCGCCGCGCCGATGCCGTCACCGTTGTCGGCGATGGGCTTGGTGCCCATCTCCCCGCGCATTCTCAGATCGAGTTCCACGAGGCGGGCGAACCCGTCGAACTCGGCCTTGGTCTTGGCGGAACGCAAGGCCGCCAGCTGCAGCCGCGCCTGGAACCACTCCAGGTGGGCGTCGATGGCTCCGGGGTCCACATCCGTTTTGGCCTTGTAGGCGTCCAGGAAGGCCTTCTGGAGCGCGGCGATCTCAGGCTCGCTCAAGTGGAGCTTCTTGGAGCCGTTGTTGAGGCTGATGGACTCAAGGAAGCGGCCCACGTCCTCCAAGGGGCTCGAGGCTCCCTTGCCGTCGGGGCGGATCGACCACATCGCGGTTTCCATGTCGATCATGGTGATCTTGCCGTCGGGACCCATGAAGAAGTTGCCCGGGTGGGCGTCGCCGTGAATATAGCGTCCCTCGACCGGACGGGCCAAATAGTTCTGAAGGAGGCGCGCCAGTCTCTCTTTGAAGACGGCCTGCACGGCGGGGGGAAGGCGGGCATCCGGGATATTGGCGTTGCCGCCGGGCCCGCCAAGCTTGGCCACGGTGGCGAGGTCTCCCTTGAAGTAGCTCTCTTGGGCTTGCATGTCCATCTTTCCGGGAGGGCTCAAGTTGTGCATCTCGGCCATCGCCTCCGCCAGAGCCCTGAGCTTGGCCATGGCCTGCTCGAGCGCTTGGACGCGCTCCGGAGAGCCGGCTTTGGCCTGACCGATCTCCCGCATGGTCCCATAGAAATCCTTGCCTGGGGCGGCGTCCATCAGATACCCGATCTCGCCGTCCTTCCCGAATCGGAACACCCCCAAGGTCTCGACCGGGAAGATCTTGGAGCTGCCCAGCGCCCCCAGATGATCGCCCGCCCCAAGCTCCCGCAGCACGTCCAGGCCCGGCTTGCTGCGCGGCGTGGGATTGAAGACCTTGAAAACCCCGACCTTCCTGCCATCGACGGTAAGGAGGAAGACCTGGGCGCCGCTGAGCGGGTCGGTCTCCGGAGGGGAGACCGTTGGGGTTTTCTCAAGCCCCAGGTACTCGCCCGCCAGCTTGGCGATGGCCTCGCCGCGCAGCTTGAGCGCGGCGACCTCGGCCGCGGCGTCGCCTTTGACCGTGGGGGGCAGGGCCTCGACCAACTCAAACCGGTCGGCCAGCCTTCCGGGATCGCTGTCGCTGAATTGGGCGCGCAGGTCCCGGTTTTCGCGCACGACTTTCTTGACCGTATCCAGATTGCGGCCGGCCCGGGGGGTTAGAACCCGCTCCCCCGCCGAGCCGATCCCCTCCACGCCCGCGTCGGCAGGGTTGCCTCGGCGCTCCTCTTCGGCGTTCTTCTTCTTGGCGTTCTCAACTCCCGCTGACACCTGCGTCCGCTTCATTTCCGGTCTCGGCCGCGCGGTCTCGCCCCCGGCCTTGAGGGCCTTGATGGCATCGGCGGCCTTGACGGCCGCCCGCTCACCCGCCGCGCCGACCCCTTCGATCTCCGGCGCGAGCCCGCGAGTCCCGCCGCCTTCAAAGCCGGCCAGGGACACCCCCGGCTCGACCCTTTTGAACACCGCCAGTTCCGCCGACACGCCATGCGAGTCGACGCCGTGGCGGAACGCCCCAAGCAGTCCGTCGGGAAGAGTCGACACGCGGGGACCGCTTAGATCCGCGTTGGCTCCCAAGGCATCCATGACGCGCTCCGGGGCTTTCTCGCCGAAGATCCTGTACTCCCCGATGATCTCGCCGGCCTTGTAGCCCGCGCCGTCGGCCTTGGCGATCACAATGAAGACCTGGTCGCCGTTGGGTTCTATCTTCCCGGCAACTTCCGGGGCCTCGATAAGGCCGAGATAGCGGCGAACGGACTCCGACACCGCCCCGGCCCGACGCTTCAGGGCCTGAGCGCGCGCTTCTTTGGTCAGATTCTTGCCTATGGAAGGCATCTCTTCCAGGGTCTGGAGCCTATTGAGGAAGCCCGAAGCATTCGTCTCATTGAAGGAATCCCGCAGGATGTAATTCTGGCTGTTGGCGGCCTGCACATTCATGAGGTTGCGCTTCATCGCGGGAGACAGCGGCTTGCCCACGGCCCCGACCGGGGCTTCGACGAGAAGCCGCTGGCTGAGGGGAACGATCGTGCCCGCATCGACACGGTCCCGCATGGCGACCGCCTGCTCGGACACCTTTTGACTCGCGTCCCAGTCCTCCTTCCACTTCACCGCGACGTCACCGGCCTTGCCAAGGACCACATCGCCGCCCCGGAGCTTCGCGACGGCCCCCTCGAACATCGCGACGTTCCAACGGTGTTGGAACGACTTGATGTCGGCATCGGCGTAACCCGCGGCCTTAAGCGCGTCGTCGTAGGCCTCGGACTTGCCGGAATTCTTCAAGTCTCTCACGACCTGAATATCGGCCTCGGAAACCCCTCTGGATCTCAAGAGAGCTTCGAATAGGATTTCAGCCTGGCCGCGTTTGCCCAAAGCGGCGAGGTCGCCCGGAGACGGGGCATGCCCCGGGACGAGCTGCCGGAGCAGTTCGAGCCGGGACTGGCCGCGCAGGTCGGCGATCTCCTTCGGAGACATCCTGCCGTCCTTAAGGAGAGCTTCATACAGAAGCTCGACTCTTCCCCCGCGCCTAAAGTCCTCGAGCGCATCCTCGGGCACGCTTTGCCCGCGCAGAACCCTCTCATGGATATGCGTCTTCTTGGCGATGGTGAAGAGCCTCCTCAGATACCCTTCGAGCCCGGCCCTCTGCAGGCCCGGAAGATTGATGAAGGTGATCGCGCCCGAGTCGCGGAGGAAAATATCCCGCAACCGCCACGCCACCTGGGGGTCGGTGGAGGCCGGCTCCTTGATGGTCAGGCCTTCCGAGCGAAGTTGGGCCGCGACCTTGTCCACCGTGATTCCCTTTTTGAGGAGGTACTCGCCCGCGTAGAACTGGACATAGTCCAGGAAGTGATCCGAGCCCAACTGCGCCTCGCCGAAGGCTTTCCCTAAGGCCGTGCGCATGGGGCTGTTC
Organism: uncultured Elusimicrobia bacterium; assembly: GCA_964374095.1. Classification (GTDB taxonomy): domain Bacteria; phylum Elusimicrobiota; class Elusimicrobia; order UBA1565; family UBA9628; genus CAYJXJ01. The sequence goes on along the minus strand of CAYJXJ010000013.1, from coordinate 29,835 downwards.
TTGATCTGCGAGAAATCCTCGGGAAGCTTCTCCAGCAGCTTGGCAAGCTCCGCGACGGCCTGACGCCGGGCGTCCTGGACGGCCTGACGCCGGGCGTCCTCGCCCCCGGGGAAATCCTTCTTCTTAATCAAAGCCGCTTGAAGGTTCCTGGCCTTGTCGTAGGCCTCGCGCATCTCCGGCGGGAAGTATCCCTTGCCCTTGTCGTGCATGGCCCCCGCCAGATCCTCCATGGAGCGTCCCACGAAATTCTCAAGGATTTTGACCTTAAAGCCGGGCAACAGCTCATTGGCCAGGCCCGGGAAATCCTTCTTGAGCGCCTGCATGATGCCGATGGCCCGGTGATGCCCGTCGGTGACCCAGAGGCGCCCATCCGGACCCACGAAGGCCTCCACGGGCGAAACCTTCTCGACGACCTTCTCACGGATGTGGCGGGCCACGGCCGCCTCGAACTCGGGCTTGACCGGCTTCATGAGATAATCTCTCACCGCATCGGGATCCCCTTTGGCAAGGAGGGCTTGCAGCTCCGGGTCGAGGGGCTCCAGGGCGGTCCTTTTCCAGAAGGCCAGCATCTCATCGGCGTTGTCCACCCCGGCCTCCATCTGGGTGGGACGCATCTCGGCCATGGGCCGGGTGACCTTGTCGCCGCGTTTCAAGGCCCTGATCTCCGGCGAGATATTCTGGGGGACCCGTTGTCCCGCGCCGCCCGAGCCGGCGACCGGGGCCTGCCCCGATCCTCCCTTGTAGCGGCGGACCAGCCCCGCCGATTCGGAGATGTAGCGGGCCCGCGCGAGGGGGGAGAGGGGCTTGCCCGAGAGCCCCACCGCCCCGCCGCGGGTCATGAGGGCCACCAAGGTTGGAAGGTCGACTTCATAAGGAAGTCCGTAGCGCTCGGCCAGGAAGGCGGCTCCGGAATCCTTCAAGTTGATCTTGCCGTCTTTGATGCTGCCGCCCTTGAGGACCAGGGCGTGGGGGCCGCCGCCGACGCCGTGGGCATCGCCGCCGAGGTTGAGGACGATGGCGAGGTCCTTGCCCTTGCCGGCCATGACCTGCGAGAAAATCTCGCCGGCCTTTATGAAGTCGAGTTCCTTGCCGTAGTGAACGGCAAGGACCTTCATCATCTGGTGAAATTCTTCGAGGGTCATGCCCTTGGACCTGACCTTATTCATGAAGGCCGGGCTGAGCAGAAGGTCGAGGTCCCCGGCGACCCTATCGTAGGGCACGCCGAATATGTTCTCGGCCGAGCGCACCGCGCAGGTGAGCTCGGTCTTTCCTTGAAAGCTGACCCTTTCCGCGGTATCGACTTTGGACTTGCCGCGGGCCATATTGGCCCGCGCCTCCCGCAAACGGCGGGTGGCCGCGGCGTTGGCCTGCCCCTTGCCCATGCCCAAGCTCCGGAAGCGCTGCGCCTCGACGGCTTTGGCGAGCATGGCCCTGGCCGCGGCGCCCGAACCGCGATACTCTCCCTGGGCCTTGATCGTCCGAACATCAAGGCCCAGGGCCTTGGCCCGCGCGGCCAACTCGCCCACCGACCGGCCGACTTTCCGGCTTGCGGCTTTGGCCTGGCCGACCGCATCCACGGCCTGGCTGCGCCGCGCCAAGGCGTCCCGGGCCAGCTCCAGCGTTCCCGTATCCTTGGGATCCAGAGCGCGCCGCAGCTCGGCCTCAGCCTGCAACGTCTCGGCGTGGGCCGTGCCGCGCTCGAGGGTGAGGGCCTCGACGGCGCCCTTGGCGGCGTCGATGGCCGCGGGGTCCTTGCCCGCGACGGCTTTCTCCAATTCGGCCTCGGCCTGGCGGAGGCGCTCCCCCGTCGTGAGCTCGGCGGCTTCGGCCAGATCGCGCGACCGCGCGAGCGCGTCAACCTGCTTGTGATCGACGCCAAGGTCCTTGAGCTCCGCGTCGACCTGACGGATCGACTCGCGCGCCTTAGCGAGATTGCCGCCAAACACCTCCCCCACCCGTTGCTCCGCGAAGGCCTGGACCAAGCGCTCCTCCACGATGGCGCGGGCCACGGCGTCGCGGGCGGCCGGGGGAAGGGCGTCGATCTCGGTTTGGAGTTTACTGATCCCGACCTCATCCCCGGCGGCGCGGGCCTGGTCAAGACGCATGACCAGCTCCTGGGCCCGGGCGATGGCGTCGGCCCCGGCTCCGTGCGCGGCCTCCAGTTTCCGGCGGGCGGCGGCCAACGCGCCCTGCTCGAGCTCGACCTTCTTGGCGGCGGCCGCGGCCTGGATCTCAAGATCGCGGACCACCTCCACCGCACCGGCCTTGCCGGCGGCCTCAACCCGCGCCGCCAGCTCCGCGGCGACAACATTCGCCTGGGCGACTCTCTCCAGGCCGCCCCGGTAGGCGGCGACCGCGTCCAGGGCGTCAGGGTCGAGCTTGTCGGCCAAGGCCTTGTCTCGCGCCGAAAGCTCCAACTCGCGCGACGGCGCCCGCGCGTCCGGACCGATGCCGAGAAGGTCCGCCTCTTTCTGCGCCAGGACCAGATCCTCCCGGGCCTTGGCCACGGCCGCGTCCCGGGCCGCCGGATCCTCCAGACGCAGGGCGGCGTCGTGGGCTCTGCGCGCCTCGATCACCGGGGCGTACTTGGGGTTGCCGCCCAAGTCCCGGTAGCTGTCCGCGATCGGCTTGAGCTCTTCCTTGAGCTTTTGGGCGCGCGCCTCGTAAGGCTTGTAGTCGCCGGTCCGCTTCGCCCGAGCGAGCAGCTCCGAGAGCTCGTCGGCCGCGTCCAAGCTTTTCGCGGCCAGGTGCAGGCTCAGCCTCCGCCGCCGCAACGGGATGTCATCAAGCAGTCGTTTCGAGTCCGCGTCGGCCTTCCCGGCGTCCGTCCCGGCGATGGCGGCGTCGTCGGCCTTCTTGGTCTTGGCGAGGCGGCGGCCTTCCAGAACCCCGGGGCCGGCGTCGTAGCCGAAGCTGGAGGCCTCTTGGAGAGTTTCGGACAGGCTGCGCCGCGCCGAAGCCGGCACCCCCGCATCGGCCCGGACGCCCGCCACCGAGAAGCCTATTCCGGTGACGTAGGGCGTCATGGTCAGCTTGACTTCCGGCGCCCCGGGGAGCTTCACCCGGCTGAAGCGGCCGGCGGCTTTGTCCCAATAGAGGGTTACCTCCGAGCGCAGGGTCATCGGATCGAGGCCGTCCCGAATGTTGGCCTTAAAGTCGGGATCGGCGAGTATGCGGGCGAGGCTCGCGTCGGCGACCGCGTTGCGCATGGAGGTTTCGAGCTGCCAGTCCAGGTGGTTGGACGCAAACCCCTTCGGGTCCAGCGGCACGCGGGAGGCGGGGGAAGCATCCATGCCTGAGATGTCGTATTGCCCCTTCTTGCCGGGGGTGAAGTTGATCTCGACATCCAGGAAGCCGTCTTTCGGCGGGAAGGGCCGGGAACTGTATTCGAGGATTTTGCCGGTCTTTGGGTCGACGCGGGCATGGACGACGCCCTGGCCCCCGGGCGCCCCCGCCTCCTTGGCGGCCTTCCGAAAGCCGGGCCGGTCCTGGATGCGGGGGTGCATGTTCTCGGCGAAATCCAGACCGTGCCGTCCCAACCCGCGCTCGCCTTGGAGCGCGCCGCCCACCAGCTGCGCGATGCGGTCCAGGCGGCTCGGCCGGGATTGTCCGTCCGGCCCCTTGGGACGGGCCTCCGCCCGCCGCATGCCCCAGTCCGTGAGCCGCTTGCCCAAGCCGGCGACCACGTTTCCGGGGATGCTGAGCGCTCCCCGGATCAACTTCAGAGGAGTCTTGATGAAGCCTGGAGTCCGGGACTTGATCGCCTCCACCCCGCGGACCTTCCACTCCCCCGCCGCGGCCGCAGGCGACGAGAAACGCGCCCCGATCCAAGCCGCGCCATCGAGCCCCTTGCCCAGGCCCCAGCCGATGCGTCCGACGATTTTGCCGACAAGCGGGGCGCCCGGGATCTTTTTGAGCGTCGCGATGACGCGGTTGGGCTCACGGTGAGCCGGTTTGGCGAGATCGGCATCCGCGTCCGCATCGGCTTCGGTCTCGGTCTTCTTCTTGACGCCCGCCGCCGCGGTCTCCGCGTCGGCCTCGGTCTTCTTCTTGACACCCGCCGCCTCGGTCTCCGCGTCGGCCTTGGCTTGGGCCCTTTCAGCCGTGGCTTGGGCCTTCTCAGCCGTGGCTTGGGCCTTTTCGACCGTGGCTTTGGCCTTTTCGACCGAGGCCTTGGCCCTTTCGGCCGTGGCTTGGGCCTTTTCGGCTTTGGCTTGGGCCTTTTCGGCCTTGGCCTTAGCCTTGGCGTCGCCCTCAACCTTGCCGGGCGCATCCGGATCGGCCTCAACCTTGCCGGGCGCATCCGGATCGGCCTTGACCTTGCCGGGCGCGTCCAGGTCGGTCTGGACCTTCTTGATGCCTGCTACGCCAGGACCACCGGGGGCCGGCCCCGCTCCGATCTGGTTGCCCATTATCTGATCCTTGGCCTTTGCGGCCTTGGCTTGGGCCACATCGGCCTTGGCTTGGGCCTTTTCGGCCCTGACTTGGGCCTTTTCAGCTTTGGCTTGGGCCTTTTCGACTTTGGCTTGAGCCTTTTCGGCCCTGGCTTGGGCCGTTTCGGCCTTGGCCTTAGTCTTGGCGACGCCCTCCGTGGTGAGCTTTCCGGGAGACGTAGCGGCCCCGGCGATATTCTGCGGGCCCCCCGGCTTGAGTCCCCCGGCGGGAGGCCGGCCCCCCCCGCCGCCGCCCCTGACGTTCATGGTCTGCCAGCCTTGGGGCTTCAAGCCCGCGCCGGAACCTCCCGCGAGTTTGCCGCTCACGTCCAAGCCCGTGACATCCGCCTTGACGGGCTTGAACGGCAACGGCGGGGTGACCGGCATGCGCGGCACCGCCGGCGCCGCGGGCGGGGCCGGGGGCGGCACGTCACGGGGGGCGCCGGCGTCCCGAGGCGCTTCGGGGGTATGGGCCGGCGGGGCGCCGATTTGCTTCTGGCCGCCGGCGGGGGTGGCATCCTTGGGGACATCGGGCGCCTTCACCGTTACGTCGATCTTGGTCGGAGCCGCAATCTTGAGGGCGTTCTTGGCCATGCCGCCGAGCTTGGCGGCGGCCACCTCGTAGTTGACGAAGTTGGCCCAGGCCCGCACCCCCTGGTTGAAAGCTCGGGGATCGTTGTTCTTGTAGGCCTGGTAGAAGGAGATCGTGCCCTGCGCCGCCATGACCCCTTGCAGCGGCATGAACGAATACTTAATGACGTTGACCCGCTTCTGGAGCTTATTGAGCTTGGCGGTGACCTCGGCGAGCTTCTTGGCCCGGCGAGCCGCCTTCTCGACGTCCCCGGCGGCTTCCAGGGCCTTGACCAGCCTCTCGAGCTTCTTGGCTAACTTCGCGGCCCTGGCGATCTGGGTGGCAACCTTGGCCATCGCGAAGAAGGGCACCCAGGTCTTCCAGTCGGTAACGGTCTCGACGGCCGCGGCCGCGACCGCGTCCTTGCCGGCCGTCGTCCAGGGAGAGGTCAGGAAATCCCGGGAGTACATGGAGGAGTTGTTGACCATATCGCCGAGATAGCCGGAGCCGTTAAACCAGTTGTAGGAGACTCCCACTTGGTGCTTCACGGTATGCAGCCTGATACCGTCCTCATCGGTGATGATGACGTGCTGCATGATCCGGCTTCCCTGGCCCTTGATGTCGAAGCCCTCGGTGTTGCGGCCGGACTTGCGCTCCTCCGGGTCGAGGTGCTCGTCCTCGATCACGAGGCCGTAGTAGGCGGCCCTGTCCTCGCCCTGCCGCGTGCCCGCCACGCCCCTGACGCGCCGCCGGTCTATGGGGAAGGTCTTGCCCTCGTGCGTGATCGATTCCGCGACACTGGTGTCCTCCTCGTACTCGACGAAGGCCATGTCCTTGCCGAGCCAGTCCCGGCCCGCCTTGAGCTTGGTGGCGTTGTCGGCCTGGCGGATGCCCTGCTTGAAGAGGTCGTTGTCCACGGTCAGGGGAGGCTGGGGGCGGGGGCCGATGTCCTGCCCCGCCTCTTGGGGAAGCTGCTCGTAGACGAAGCTCCAGGTGCGCGCGTTCACGGCGGCCCAACGCCGGCGGTCCCAGCCCCGGGCCGTGACGTTCACCGAATCGGCCCCGGCGGAGAAGCCGAAGCTGACGTCGAGGCCTTGGACCGTCTGTCCCTTCAAGTCGCGCTCCTTGAAGACGTTGCCGTCGAAGCCTCTCATCAGCGCCCCAAGGTCAGCCTGCCCTCCCCCGAATTGCCCGAGAAGGGACGAAACACGCAAGGCCACCTTCTCGTAGTGGGCCCGGTTGCGGCCGGAGAGCCCGGCCGGATCGAAATTCACCGTCGCCGACTCCGCCGTAGCCGGGGCGTCGTTAATGCCCGACTTGTCCTTGAGTTCCTTTCTCATGCGCGTGAGCACGGTGCTCTGGTCCGCGGCGTCGGAGATTTTAAAGGTGGCGTTGATCGTCGCGCCGGTCCCTTCGAGCTCCTTGTCGGCGAGGACCGCGCTGCGCATGAGCTTGCCCTCGCTCAAGTACTCGGTGTACTCCTGGATAAACTGACCTTGGGCGTTAAACGTCCCGAAGGTGCGACTCTGGTCGTCGGAGACGCCCTTCCAGTCGTCGCTCAAGCGGAACTGCCAGCCCACCGAGCCCATGCGCGCCGTCGAAGACCCGGCCTCGTAGTTGACCTCCAGGTACTCCGTGGGACTCAGGCCCATGTGGACTTCGAGCACGACGTTCTTGGATCCCCGCAGCACGGGGCGCGTGTCGATCGGATCGCCCGAGGCGGGGTTGCCCGAGGTCACGGTCTTGCCGCCGGCGCCGGCCGCGGGGCCGGTGGGCTTGGGGCCCGGGACCTTGTCTCCAACCTGGCCCTCGATGTAGGTCATGCGGTAGGTCACCGGCCGGCCGTCGGCGTCGGCGGAAACAACTTCCACCTCGCGCACGCGGCGGAACTTCCCCGCATCGGTCCCGACTTCTTCGACCGCGATGTGATCCTTCTCGGGGACCATGAAGAATGAGCCGGTCGGGACGAGAGCCTTCGTCTCCGGGTCCTCGGTGAGCTTGCGGAAAACGGTCCGGCCGTCGCTATCCCGGTAGGTCTCGAATTGGTCGGTCGCCGCGAAATTCCAGCGCTTCCCCAGGCTCGTGGGCTGTTGGTCCCGCACCGTGCGGCTGTATGTTCCATCGAGGGACACGAACTTGTAGCTGCGCGGGGGACCGAGGCTTCCCGTGTCGTAGTACATCAGCCCGTCGACCTCGGGCGGGTCGGCGGCAAGGCGCATCTTGGCGAGAGCGGAACGCCGGCTCGGGTCAAGCTTGGCGAGGAGGTCGATCTCGATCTCGGGAACGGAGTCGGGGTCGATGACATCGGATTTCGGGGGCTTGAAGCTCTTGATGCGCTTGACCTTCTGGTTCTCGTGGGCGGGGTCGGAGCTGATGAGCCAACCTGAGACTTCCACCCCGTCGCCGAATTGGTCGCGCAAGGCCAGATGGCTCTGAGCCTGGACCAAGGCCAGGTCGGCGCCGAGGCGCGCCCGGAGCCGGCCGGCCGCGCTGCGCTGGTTGGACTGGGTCATGACATTAAGCTCGTCGGTGGCTTTGAGCTGAGCCGCCACCGCGCCCCGGAGCTGCTCGAAGGCCTTGCTCCTGACTGCATGGCCCCTGAGCAGCGCCGCCACGGAGGCGTTGGCGGGAATGCCCGCGCCCGGACTCCCGAGGACGCCGGCCAACTTATTGAATGCGGCCTGCGTCTCATCGCCGGTCGAGGCGAGCAACTGGTCGCGGCGGGCGATCGCGAAGGCGGGGACTCGCTGGTCGCGCAAATCGCGCGCGAGAAGCTGGAGCCAATCGGCGGGCTTCCCCTTGGGGAATTGGGACTCAAGCTGGCGGTAGGCCGCCAAGTCCCGGCGCCCGGCCAAGTTCCCCGGCTGGGGTTCTTGGTCGACCTTGTCCGGGCCCATGGCCACGCGCAAAAGCCTTTCGTCATACACCGCGAGGCCGATCGCGCGCAGCGCCTCAGCCAGCCGGTCGGCGTCGCCTGGATTGGCCAGGGCCCCTTGGAGCAGCGCGGCCTGGTCGGAGTAGTGCTTCTTGATTCCGGCCAGGCCTTCCCGCATCTGGGGATCGGACAGCAGGGCCCCCAGGCTCTTGCGGTCCGTTCCATCCGGCATATGCCTCAAGAGCGCGGCCAGGGCGGCATCCCCCTCCGGCGGCAAGGAATTGCCGTCGCTCATCGCGGCCAGCGCCGCGACCTGGGTCATCAGTTTGGCCTGCTCGGTCAACGCCCCCTGGAGAGAGGCGCCGAAGCTCTGACTGCCGGGGACGCCGTCCCCGTGCCACACCCCCGCCAAGGCCTGGTCGCGGGACGTGAGTTTGCCCGTGGCGCTGCGTTCGATGATGCCGGGGATGGCCTTGAGAAAACCCGACGTGATGAAGAGTTCGTCCTTCGTTTCCCCGGTCTGGAGATTGGTCACCGGCATGGTCGGCACGACCATATCGTCAAGGGCCTTCGCAAGCTCTTGGCGCCCCCCGCCCGATGGGTCGGCCAAGAAGGCCGCGATCGCCGTCTTAATCGTGGCCGAATGATCCTGAATGGTAGTTCCGTACTTCTCGCCGTAATAGTAGGTCAGGACTCCATCGGTTAGGTCGCGGCACGGCTCGGAGTCCTTCTGTCCGGCGCAGAGACGCTGGGCCGCCAAGGCCCACTGGACGACGGTCTGTTTTTCGGCGCGCTGGCTGAGGTTTCGGATATCCGGAGATCCGGCGGCTTGCAAGGCCCGGACGAGGTCGGCATCGCCAAGCAGTTCTCCGAGAACCTTGCCTAGGTCCTGATTGGCCGCCTGCGCGGCCATCATCGCTTTGTGTTCCGGCATGGTCCTCAGCACATGCCGCACCAGGTCCGTCATCCCCTGCTGCTCGGCTAAACCCGCCCCCGCCAGGCCCCGCGATCGTTGCGCCGCGAAATCGGCAAGGAACTTTTGGACCTGCTTATCGTCCCGGAACTTCGCGGAAGCCTCGGTGGACGTCAGGTAGGCATAGGCGCTCTCGTTGAGGTTGTAGTGCCGCATCAGGAGCTGGTCTCGGACGCGCGCCGGGCCTTCCTTCCGCGAAGCCACATTCAGAAAGCGCAGGCTCGCGGACAGCTTTTGGTAGGACTCCAGCGCCCCGGCCGCCTGTGGGGCCAGCGATGCCAACTGCGGGTTGGCGCGCGCCAGGAGAAACTGCTCCATCAGGGGGCCGAGCTCCGTGGCCTTGAGCTCCTCCAGCAGGGCCTTGTTCTGGTTGTTCTCGAAAAGACCGGCAAGCTTCTGGGCGTCGGCGTCGCTGCCGTCCATCGCCAGCCCCAGACTCTTGAGCTTTCCAACGGCGGCGTCGAGCTTGGCCGACGCCGCCCGCGCCTCGTCGCTTTGGCCGACGAGGGCCTGGCCGATCAGGCCGAGGCTCTTGACCGCGGCGTTGGGGTCGACCCCCTCACGGATCTGGCCGAGGACCAGCGGCCGGATCTTGGCGTCGAGCAACGAGGGGTCGAAGTTATTCTCCTGCATGGCTTCGAGAAGCTTCTTCAAGGCCTCGGCCTTGGCCCGAGGTTGGACCGCGGCGGCGCGTCCGGAGTCCGGGGTGCCCGCCCACATCTTTTCAAGCCCGGCCCAATCCCCATTCGCCCCGAGGACGCGCTTCCTAAAGGCCTCCCACGTCTCGCCCCAAGCCTTGAGGGCTTCGGTCGAAGTCCTGACGTCGAACCGGTTCGGGGCGCCTTCGATCTCGCGGAGGATATCCGCCGAGAGCCGGGCGTAGCCCTTCTCCAGCCTCTGGGCGGCGGCCCCATCAAGGCGGGCGAGAGCCTCCGAAAGCTTAGCTTGGGCCGCATCCCGATGGGCCGGCAGCAGAGAGGCGCCGGCGGACAGGATCTTCCCCCGCAAGATCTCGAGCTCCGTCCGCCAATGCCCCGGCAACTCCGCCCCAGTCATGGCAAGCTGGCCCTTCCGGTCGGACTCCGCCAGGGTCGTCACGTAGTTGTTGATCTGCCCGACAATGGCGGCGATGGCTTCCTGGATCTTGGCGGCTTTCTCCTGCGAAGCGACGACGGCGGCGGTCTCCTTGGCGCCCATCGCCAAGGCGGCCAACTTGTCGGCGAGAGCGGCATCTTCCCCCGGCGGCAAGAGGTTGAGCGTCAGAACGTCGCGGATGGCCGCCGCGGCCAGCGAGAAGGGGTTGGTGATGTCCGGATCGGGGCCGAACACCTCCCGGACGGCCTCCCAGGCGCTCGTGCCGGACTCGAGGAGGCCCTTAAGCAGCGCCCGCTTCTCGCTCACTTGTTTAGGATCGGGGGCGACCGGGTCCTTACCCGCGCCCGGCACCGCGATCCGCTCGGGAGTGCGGTGCCGGAGGCTTGAGGCCGGGGTGAATTCGATTTTCCGTCTCTCCGAGTCGGCGCCGAAGGCGAGCACGGTCCGGGCGTGGGCGTCTTTGGCCGCGAAAGCGCGCCCGTCCTTTTCGGCGACTTCCCCGAGGCGTTTCATGGCGCCGGCCAGCAGGTCCGGGGCCAGCCCGGACTGACGGGAGATGGTCTCCAGAAGCTCCTTGGGATCGGCGGCCCCCTCCCCGGCCAGGAAGGTCGCCAACTGCCCCGTGAGCCCTTTCATGCGCTCACGGAAGGCCGCCTGCTGGCCCTCGGGAAGCTGATTGGCCATCTCATCGATGGCCTTCTGGGCGAGCTTGGCCGTGTCGCGGGCGGAGCTCATGAGCGCGCGCTCGCGGAACTGCTTGTAGCGCTCGGCCAAGCTCTCATTGTCCTTGACCAAACGCTCGAGTATCCGCTTGTGCAGGTCGAGCAGAGTCGGCGTGAGGGGCGGCGTCCAGGTCCGTTTGCGCTCGTCCTCGATGCGGCCTTTCAAACGGCCGATCTCGGCCAGCGCTTTCTCGGAGACCTTGTCCACGTCCTTAAGGTCCGGAGGCGGGTCCTTGAGTTCGCCGCGCATGATGGCTTCGGACTGGCGCATCCAGGAGGCGATTTGAGCATGGTCGGTTTTGATTTGGGCTTGGGTCGAAATCACGACCGCGCGGCTGGAGATGTCCAGATAGAGCTTGAGGGCATCGCCCTGGTTCGGGAGCGCGGCATTGGGCGCGGGCGTCACGGGGGCGGCGAGCTGGGTGAGGGCGGCATTCTTGGCGGCCTCCACCCGCTGCAGGAGGGCCTTGAGCTCGCTCAACGGATCAACGGGCCGTTGAGTCTTTTCGTCGATGAGCCCGCCGGCGTCGGCGGGAACCTCAAGAATCCTTTCAATTTGGCCGAGCTTGGCCTGCTCGACGCTGAAGATCTTCGCGGCATCCAGGAGGGCCGGGGAGACGAGGGGCTTTTCAACCTTGGGCTGCTCTTTGGGAGTATCGCCATCGCCGCCTGCGGCAAGGTCGGGGACGGCCACCGGTTGCGCCAGGACACGGGCCGGCTCCTGCCAAGGAAGCAGGGCGATGGAGAGAGAAACCGCAATGATGCGGCGGGGATGCGTCGGGGACCGCATACCCCCAGTTTAACAGGCCCTATTGACCTGTCAAGGCTTATTTTGGGGAAGGGCGGCGGATATTTTAGACCATAATAATTATAGGTATTTACGGCAGAATTTCGATCTCCTGAACCGGATGGACCTCCCACAAAGTGACCCGGCTGATGCCCATGCGCGGGTGCTCCGGGTCGTACTCCTCCTCGGCCGTGTGGAAGACGTCGAAATAGGTCCAGCCCTTCACCCGGATCCGATCGCCGACCTTGGGCTTGGGGGTGTTGGGGTGAAGCAGGCGCCACTCCGGCGTGAGCTCGATGTGGAGATTTCCGATGTCGAACGTGTAGTCCTGGTCCCCCCAAAAGAGGCCGGCATCGACCACGGCGCCTTCGATCTCCACCCCGATCTGCACGTTGTGCCGCCCGGCCACGATCTGCTCGGCGGTGGTCGCCCCGGCGTTGACCTTGGGCCGGCTGATGCGGTGCTTCATGAGGAAAATGCGGATGGGCCCCAGGCGCTTGAATTTCTGCAAGGAGAGGTTCTGCGGGAACAGGGCTTCGGCCTCCACGTACCCGTCCCCGCCCGTCTCGACCTCGGGAAACACCAGGTTTTCCTCGATGAGCTTGAGAAGCTCGGCTTCGGTCTTGGCCTCATCCGCGATCCAGCGCAACTCATGGCCCAAGGCCTTGACCGTCCCCCGAGGATAGTTCCTGGCGTAGACGCGCGTCGGCAAATCCCGGTAGAGCCCCTCCAAGCGATCCAGCGCGGCCTGCAGCTTAGGATCGATGTTGCCCTTGATGCGCAGCTGGGACAAGCGGGCGAGCCCCCCCTGAGAGTATTCCTCCAGGGTGCGGCGCGGCCCGAGGACCTCGCGGTCGAGCTCCTCGGAAATGTAGCGCAAGTCCTTGCGCAGGCGCTCCAGGTCCTTGTAGGCCTTCTGGGAGCGCGCCGCGCGGACGAGTTCCTTGGCCTGCGCATCGGCCTTCTTGAGAGGGTCTTGCGGCGCGGGCAGGGCCGAGACGACGGAAAGGGTCACGGCGACAACGGCGGCGAGGATGCTCATCTTTCCTCCTGTTTCCGATGGGACGCATATCTTACAATATCGGGCATGACCGGAGGGAATGGTTTGATTCCTCGACTTCACCCATTTTTTCGAAGCGCCGTTCGTGTGGTCCATGTGCCGATCCTGCGACGAGGGCGCGGCCCGCAAGCCCTCGGGCGACGCGTTGGGTGGGCGTGGGGAACGCACCCCCGGTGATCGCGCATGGCGGGCCGCGCCCTCTCGCAACCGAAGGGAACTCGGTCCTGGACCGAGTTCACCCTGCGCCTCCAATAATTGGAAGCGCAGGCCTGGCACCGCGGGTGCCGGTTGGAGTCGGGGTTAGGGTCCCGCTTCTCGACGGGAACTGGGCTGTCCCTGAACCAATCGGGAAACTGGGTGAGGTCGTGGTTTGATTCCTAGGGATACGGGAAGAAAACCATGGCTTTGAGCCGCGGAGATTTGGCGATCCTCGAGGCCCTGCTGCCCGCGGGCGCGCACCCCCGGCTCAAGGGGCTGCTGGAGACCCGCTTCCGGGAATTCTACAAAGACTTCGAGCGCCACGCCGTGCCCCAGCTCCGGTTGGGATTTCGCGCCGGGCTCCTGGCCGCGGCGTGGGCGGCGCCGGCGCTGATCGGCCGCCGGCCCCCACTCTGGCGCCTGCGGCCCGAGGAACGCGAGGCGGCCCTCGAAGCCATGGCCAAATCCCGGGTCTACAGCTTGCGCCAGCTGCTGCTCGTGCTCAAGGCCGTGGCCGGGTTCTGCTACGGGGCCGACCCCGAGGTCCGGCGCGCCCTGGGCTACGGCGCCCCGGGCGGCGCCGGATCCCGGCCGGCCGCGGCCGCGCGGCCATGAGGATCGACGGCCGCGTGACCGAGAAAAACCTCGACGCGGCGTTCGACTATGTCGTCGTAGGCTCCGGCGCGGCGGGCGCCGCCGCCGCCCGCGTCCTGTCCGATACCGGAGCCAGCCTGGCCGTGGTCGAGGAAGGGCCGGCCGTCGATACCCCGGAGTTCGGCGACGATCTATGGGGAGCCTTCAAGACCCTCTTTCGGGCCCAAGGCTCGCAGGTCGCACGCGGACGCGCCTTCATCCCCGTCATCCAGGGAAGCTGCCTGGGCGGGTCGACGGTCATCAACTCGGCCATCGTCTGGCGCCTGCCCGAGGACGTCTGGCTTCCCTGGCGCGACGAGCACGGCCTCGGCGCGGCGCTCCCGCTCACGGAGCTCTCCGAAATCTGGGATTTGATCGAGCGCGAGCTCTCCATCGCTCCCACCCCCCCGGAAGTCTGGGGCGGCTTCAACCGCCTGATGGACGACGCCCGCCGGCGCTTGGGAGTCGCCGCCGCCCCCACCCTGCGCAACGTCAAAGACTGCCGCGGCAGCGCGCGCTGCCTGACCGGCTGTCCCCATGGCGCCAAGCAGAGCATGCTCGTCAGCTACCTTCCCTACGCCGAGAAGCGCGGGGCGACGCTCCTCTCCAGCGCCCGGGTCGAGCGCGTGGTCATGGAGGGCGATCGGGCCGTGGCGGTGAAGGGCCGCCTGCGCCGCGGCATCCCCCCGCGCAACGGGCCGGAGTTCACCCTGCGCGCCCGCCGCGGGGTCATCATCGCCGCCTCCGCGATCCAAACCCCGGGCATACTGCGGCGCAGCAAGGTGCGCTCCCCCCACTTGGGCCGCCACTTCCAGGCCCATCCCGGGGCGCCCCTGACGGGCCTTTTCGACCAACCCGTCAACATGTGGTTCGGCGCCACGCAAGGCTACGACGCGGACCACCACCGTCGCGACGGCCGCTTCAAGATCGAGACCATTTCCCTGGCCCCCGAGGTCGCCTTCGCCCGCATGCCGGGAGCCGGGCGGCGCTGGCTGTCCTCCATCGCCGAGACCCCGCACGCCGCGATCTGGGCGGTACAGATGCGGGCCTGGGCGCAGGGCAGCGTCAGGGATGGGTTCATGGGTCCCGACATCCGCTACGACCTCGAGCCCCGGGACATGGACATTTTGAGGAAAGGCCTGCGCTTCACGGCCGAGCTCCTCTTCGCGGCCGGGGCCCGGGAGATTCTGCTCGGCATTTACGGCCTCCCCGAACGCATCGGCTCGGGCGAGCTTCGCGTCCTGGATTCGGCCCCGGCCGACCCCGCGGCCTATTCGTGCATCGTCTCGCACCTCTTCGGCACCGCGCGCATGAGCCTCAAGCCCTCCGACGGCGTGGTCGGCCCGGATTTCGCCGTCCACGGCGCGCGCAACCTCTTCGCCGTCGACTCCTCGGTGTTTCCGACCAACATCGGCGTCAATCCCCAGCATACGATCATGGGGGTGGCGATGCTGGCGGCCAAACGCATCGCGGAGGCGAAACTGTGACTACGGACTTTGGCACCCTCGCACGCTCGCGCGAGGCGGATCTTGAGGGGCTGTTCCAGCGATCCAAAGCCCCGGAACTCGAAACCCTGACGGGTTTCGAGTTCCGGGGCTGGAATGTCCCCTTCTTCACCAAGCTTCTCGGGATCCAGAAATTCGTGAAGGGGTTCTTTCCGGGCGCCGGGGACGTCGAGGGCTACAACATACCGATCCGCCAAGACGGGATCGACCGCCCGTGGAGCCACAAACCGAACCCCGAGAATCCGACGCGCTTCGGCTATTTCGTCGTGCGAAAGGTGGACGCGGCCGACCGGGACAATTTCTACCCTCAGGCCGTCCTGCTCAATTACGGAGCCAGCTCCCGCAATTTCGCCCTCCGGCCCGAGCGGATCCTGCGCGATTATCTGGTCCAGCCCGATCCGGCCAATCCCAGCCTCATGCTCGGCAAGGCCTACCTGGCGCTCGGGGGACTGCGCGTTCCTTCGAATTTCTTCGTGTTGGAACGGCTGAGAAAAACGGAATGGGCACCTTGAGGCGCTCGCTCGCGTCAATCCTCATTATAACGGGCCACTGGGCTGGAGCGACTGCATTGGCGGCGGCGCCGAAAGCGCCGCCGCTGCGGGTCCTGACATATAACGTGGCCGGCATACCCCTGGCCCATCCGCGCTGGCCCCAACGCCGCGCGGCCATCGGACGCCTCCTGCGGGATTCCCGCTACGACGTCGTCGCCCTGCAGGAGGCCTGGGTCGACGGCGACGTCAAGATTCTCCAACGGGAGTCGGGCTTCCCCCATCTGGTGCGCCTCGGGCGCTCGGGGATCGCGGGCAACGGCCTGGCGCTTCTCAGCCGCCACGAGAGCCTGCATGCGGCCAGCGTCGTTTTCCCGCTCAAACCCGCGGCCTTGGCGGAATTCCGGCGGGGCGAATCCATCTCGTCGAAAGGAATCGTCATGGCGCGCCTGCGCACGCCGGCCGGAGAGGTGGACGTCTACGACACCCATTTCACCTCCGATTACCCCGGGCTCGACCACCGGCTCTTCCGGCTGGCGCAGGCCTTCGAGGTCTACGACATGGTCCGCGCCCATTCCCAAGGCCGCCCCTTCGTCGTGCTGGGCGATCTCAACTGCGGCCCCGGCGATCCGGAATTCGGCCTGCTCCTCGACCTCCTGGGATTGGAGGACACTTGCGCGGGCTCGCCCGGCGGCCAACCCTGCGGCCCCACCCATGACGGCGACGGCGGGCGCGTGGATCACGTTCTGGTCCCGGCCGGGGGCCGCGCGCCGGTGGCGGCGCGCCTGGCCCTGCTCACCACGGGGCCCGAGCCGCTCTCGGACCATTCCGGCGTGGAAGCCGAGATCCCGGCGGCGCGCCTCTCGCCCGTCAAGCCCGCCCCCGCCGGTCGGGCGGCGGCTCTGCGCGCGCTCGAGAAGCGCCTGCGCGAGGAGCTCCCCGCCATGCGTTCCGAGCTCAAGGCCCGCAGTTGGATTCCGGCCTATGGCTTCCTCCACAAACTCCGCTACGACCGGACCCTGGCCGGTCTCGAGGCCCTTCTGGGCCGCGTGGAAACCGCGGCCATCGCCGCGAGCGCCGCTGCGTCCCAAAAGGGACTGTCCCCCCCTCAAAATGATGGGAATGGGACGGCTGGCCCCGGCCCGGCCAAAATGCGACAATCCCGGAAGTGATCGGGGAAATCACCCAATGGATCATGGACCTCATGCGGGCCCACGGGCCGGCCACGGTATTCATCGGCGTCATCATCGAGTCCATCATCGTCCCGATTCCCTCCCCCCTCATTATTATGGGCGCGGGAGCCATCCTCATCGAGCCGGGCCTGGGAGCGGCCGCGGCCTTCCCCCCCATCGCGGCTAAAATCATCCTCCCCGGCGCCGTCGCCTCGACCTTGGGCGCCTTCTTCGCTTACGGCATCGCCTATTGGGGCGGCAAGCCCGTGATCGACAGGTTCCAGGCGTTTCTCGGCTTTGGCTGGGACGACGTCATGGTTATGGAGAAACGCATCGAAGGCCGGACCGCGCTGATGATCTTCCTGTTGCGCGCCGCGCCGATCGTGCCTCTGTCGCTAATCTCAGCCGCGGCGGGGCTGCTCCGGCTGCCGGCCGGCGGGTTCACGCTCTGGACCTTCCTGGGCTCGCTGCCGCGCTGCCTGATGCTCGCCTATCTCGGCTACTTCACCCGCGACGCCTACGAGGGCCTGGCCGGCCGCATCAACAAAGCCGAGACCTTGGTGTCCGGACTGATCGTGGTCGGCACCGTCGCCCTCATTCTTTGGCTCAGGTCGCGGATGCGCCGCGCGCCCGGCGTTTGAAGCACCGCGACATCCACGCCGTCGTAGGCATCCTCAAGCGCGAGATCCGACGCTGGCAGGTCCCCATACTCGGCGTCGTCGCCGCGGAAACCCAAGACCCCTTCCAAGTCCTGGTCTCCTGCATCCTGAGCCTGCGCACGCGCGATGCCGCAACAGCCGCCGCGACCGAGCGCCTGTTGGCGCTCGGTCGCACGCCGCAGGTGGTGGTGCGCCAACCGATCCTAAAAAAACAAAGAGCCCACTACCCCCTGTGCTTCTATAGCGTGTAAGCTCGAAAGCT
>CAYJXJ010000013.1:0-12392 GCA_964374095.1 uncultured Elusimicrobia bacterium | reverse complement strand
CCCACACACCCCATAACATGTCTTCGAGCCTCCTCCGGGGCGGGCGCCCCCGCCCCCCCCCCCCCCCCCGGCGCCCCCGGCGCGGGGGGGGGCGCCCCCCCCCACGCCGCAGGTCTTGGAGCGCCATCCGATCCTAAAAATACAAAGAGCCATCTACCCCGTGTGCTTCTATCGCGTGAAAGCTCGAACGCTCCATGCCCTCTGCCGCACCATTCTGGAGCGGCATCGTGGAAAGGTCCCAAACACCCTTGAGGGCCTGCTGGCCCTCAAGGGGGTAGGCCGTAAGACCGCCAATTTGGTGCTCACGCTGGGCTTTGGGAAACCGGGCATCTGCGTCGACACCCACGTGCACCGCATCATGAACCGTCTCGGCTATGTCCGCACCCGGACCCCGGACCAGACCGAGATGGCCCTGAGGGCCAAGCTTCCTAGGCCCTACTGGATGATCATCAACGACCTGCTTGTAACCTACGGTCAGAACCTCTGCGGCCCGATCTCCCCCTGGTGCAGCCGCTGCGCGATACGAAAATACTGCCGGCGTCGCGGCGTTTCCATTTGCAGATAGTATTTTTTGCAATTTTTATAACACCGAACGCGACTGTAACTCCTCGTAACATTTCAGTGCATTTACGAAACATCGAGCGCGGACTACACTGGAATCATGAAGCAAACCAGCGTCGTGATGGCAGGCTTGATGGCCTTCGCGTTGGACCTGCTCCCGACCGCTGCCGCGTTCGCCCAGACCAATAACCCCCAAGAGGCTCGGCCAAGTCTCAACCTCGACCCCATTCCGGGCGCCCCGGCGGGCGGCCTGTTGCGGTCCAACCTCACCGGCATCGGGCTGATGCAACGAAGATCCCCGCGCGTCGGGGAGAAAAAACCCAAGAAGCCTCCTCTGCACCGTGTGCTGATGGCCTTCGTGCGGCCGGCGCCGGTCGGCGAGATCGGGCCGTTCCGGATTCAGATCGAGCTCGCCGTAAAATAGCGGGAACTTTTTGGGGGGGTAGATCGTATAGAGAGGGCCGGCGCCCCGATCAGCCGCCTGAAGCTACGATCCGCCGGCTGAAATCGGGGCGCCGGCAAACGGAGCGGGCCCTGATGACGAACGCGCTGTTTCTGAGTCAGATCCTCGCGGTCGCGCCGGGGCCTTGACCGGGTATGCCATATATGGCACACTTCAAGGAGCGGTACGAACATGAAATCAAAGAAGAGCCGAAGAGGGACTCCTAGGGTTCGGCTGATGGAACACGATACCTCCGCGACCCTGAGCAATCCCGGCCTGGTATTTAAGACCTTTCTGGAGTGCCTGGGGGATGGTGATGCCGAAGCGGCACAGGAGGTGCTGGCCGCCAGCCTGCGGCATTTGAACAAGACCCACCTTCAAAGGCGGTACCGCATCCCGCGCCGGACGGCGTACAACCTTTTGGCCAGAAAGACCGTGCCGAGCCTGGATCTGGTGGCCAAGGTTTGCCACGCGATTCGGGAAGAATACGTTCCCAAATAAGCCCCAGCGGTATCACAAAACGTGATGCCTTGGTCGGTCCGCTATGCGGAGTGACCCGAGCCTACTTGTGCCAAAACCAAGTATCCCAGACGAAAGCGCCCTTGGCCTGGAGCTTCTTCTTGACCGCGACGATATCGCGCTGCCTTTTGGGCGGCGGGGTGGACGCGGGATTGCGCTTGTCGCGGACCCCGGCCTTGCCCAGCCTTCCAATCTCAGCGACGCGATCGAGTTGT
Source organism: uncultured Elusimicrobia bacterium (assembly GCA_964374095.1). Classification (GTDB taxonomy): domain Bacteria; phylum Elusimicrobiota; class Elusimicrobia; order UBA1565; family UBA9628; genus CAYJXJ01. The sequence continues at coordinate 10,655 of CAYJXJ010000013.1, read as the reverse complement.
ACGCGGGTGAGGCCGGCGCCCGCCTCTCCCTCCAGCTCCGCGATCGCCTCGGGCGATGCGAACACGACGAAGTGTTCCTTGCCGGTGGTTGCATCGAGGTATGCCACCTGGCTGGCGTTGGGAATCCAGGTGTCCTGCCCGGCGAGGACCGGATTGGCCGCCGTGCCGTCATCGGGGTTGGGAAATAGGCGGAAGGACTTGCCCAGGTCATCCACTTGATAGATATAGATGTGGCAGGTGTCCGAAGGCTTGAGGTAGACGGCGTAGCCATCCCCGGACTTGAGCACCGAGCCCTCCGGCAAGACCCGCATGTTCCCGTCCTTATCCTCGTGATAGAAGAGGATGTCCACCGAGAGCTTTATATTCCCCTCCTTGCCTATGCGCTCGAATTCCTCCCGGGGGACCCTGAGCAGGACCGCGGCCAGCCAGTCCTTCTTCTTGCGCTCGATATGCCAATCTTCCGCCATCGCGCCCCTGACAAAGGCCCGCGCGCGCATGAGGCTTTGAGTCTCCAGGTCGGCTGATTCATAGTTCTTGCCTCCCTGCGCGGAGTAGACCTCGACGCTGCGGGAGAATGAATCCACGTCGAACTTGGCATACTTGACGAAGGATTGAACGGCGCGGCTGAGCGCCTCATCCTTGGCCTCGGCCTCGCTCCTGCGGGGATCCGAGCGGCCGATGACATGGATGAAGCTCTTCTGGGGGATGATGTCCCGCTTCTCTTGAAGCCAGGCGGGGGGCTCGGGGCTCTCAACGGCGGCCGCCGCGGCGGCGAGCCACAGCAGGGTTCTTACCATCACGGAATATTACCCGAGTTACGCTCTGAAATGCAACAGGCTCGATTCATCCCCCCTCTGCCCGGCTTCGCGCCTTGGCCTCAAATTCTGCCGCAAAAATATACAAGCGAACTCGCGCCGGCGCGAGTTCACATCGTGGAAATTCCATCACTTTTTGAGCGCGATATCACAATGCGAGACAGCCGGGCCGGCCTCATCGCCCCATCAAGATAAACGCCGACCAGTAGAAGGGATGCTCCCAGCCCGAGCGCCTGACCGTCTCCCGCGCGAGCTTGAGCGCCTCCTTGGCATCCTTCCCTGCCTTGAGCTGCTTGAAGAACTCGTTGCTCATCGCCACCGACGCGTCCTCCGCCACCGACCACAGGCTCATGAGCACGTTGGCCGCCCCCGCGTACTGGAAGGCCCTCCCCATCCCCATCACCCCCTCGCCCGCCGCGTTCTTGCCCACCCCCGTCTCGCAGGCCGTCAGCGCCACGACCCGCGCGTTGAGCTTGAGGCCCATGACCTCGCTCATGGTCAGAAAGCCGTCCTTGAGCTCCTTGTTGCCCCTGAGCTTCTGTCACGTCGAGACGCCGGCGCCGGCCGTTGGCGCCCTCCAAGGAGGATCGCCGCCGCGCGCGGGCGGAATCTGCGGCTGCTTATCCGGGGCTCCCAAGCCTCCTTCGGGACGGGAAGGAGTCGGCCATGACTAAGCTTAAGGAACCGGTGATTCGGCTCGTCAAGGGGCTTCCGGAAGACGCGACCATCGGTGACGTCATGGCGGAACAATATTTCACTTTGCAAGTGGACGCGGGCCTTAAGGAACTTGACGAGGGCAAGTTCATACCTCATCCCATCGTGGAAAAACGAATGTCTAGATGGCTCGCCAAATAAGCTGGTCCCCACGCGCGGCGGCTAATTTCGAGTCGATTTGCATCTATATCGCAAAGGATTCGCGTGCCTGAATACGGTGATCCGAATTAAAGAGAAAAGATTTACGAGAATTATCGGATCGTGTACCGCATCAAAGAGGGCCGGGTCGAAATTGCTGCGATCTGCCATGGGTCGCGGCCGCTGGCAAATTTGACGTAGACTTTTCCTTACGGCTCCGTTGCGCTCACGACCGCGCCGGTACGGCCGGCAGCCGCCGGTCCACGGCATGAGCCGCGTCGTGAAGCTGCTCAAGGGGACAGCCGGCGCCGGCGCAGGAAGCTCACGGCTCAAAGCTCATAGCTCATAGCTCTTGGGCTGCGGGCGAAGCCCGCGCTATGACAATAGGCCTTGACCCAACCCTCGAGAAACAGGGACTTCCGCATGGCAGGCATTCCGCGAACCCGTGTCGCCAGCGGGATCGGGCAAGGCGCTCCCGTCCGGACGCCGCGGCCGCTGTCGCGGCTCAGTGGAGGGCGAGGAAGCGGGCGGGGGAGAGGATAGAAATTCCCCGGAAGGACTCCAGCCCAAGGAGGTGAGCGTCGCCTGAGATTAGGACGTCGGCCCTCGCTTCCACGGCCGTGTCGAGGAACTCGTTATCCTGCGGGTCTTGGGGGACGGCGTTGAAGCGCCGGGAGGGGATGACGACCATGGCGCGAGACTCGATTTCAGCGAGGATCGCCTCGACCTGCTCCAATGGGAAGCCGAATTTTCTGCGGCGCAGGACTCTGCCGTATTCCTCGAGAATAGCCGGGGACACCGCCAGTCGCCAGTCGCCGTCACGGAACTGCAGGAGGATGCGGGCCGGATGGCTTCCCGGGATCAGCAGGCCCGAGACAAGGACGTTGGTGTCCAGCACGACCCGCATTACCGCTCGCTGCGGCGGGATGCCCGTACCTCTCGCGCAACGACCGCCTCGGTGATCCCGCGGCGTTTGCCCTGCCGTTGGAAGGACGTCCAGAGCCGGTCGAAGCGCTTGACCCAGCCGCTCTGCTCCTCGATCCAGTCCTCTAGGATGTCCCGCATGACCCGCCATTGGCTGCCCACTTTGAAGCCCGGCAGCCGGCGTTTCACCAGCTCACGGTAGACCGTGATAGGGGACAACTTGAGGAGAACCGCCACCTCCTCGACCGTCAGCGCCGTCGATTCCATAGTCTATAACCATCAACAGTATACTTTGTTTATCTCCATTAGTCAACAAGACCTGGCGGGGCCCGGGGTCCTGCTCTACGATGTGGAGGAAAGGCGGCACTAGACCCAGCGTTCGGCGCTTGAAATCATAACAGCTCGATTAATTTATCCAACGGTCGGGTTGGAGATCTTGTCCGCCACCATAGGATAGCGCTTGGCATTGCCCGTGGCGAGGGTCGCGTTCTCGAGGAGAGCCGTCGCCGCGATCAGGCAGTCGTCCGGGGCGACGGTCGTCCCGGCCAGCCCCGAGCGCCGACTCGACGGCTTAGCGGCCGCTGCGGCGGATGGCCTGATCGAGGTCCGCGATCAGATCGCGGGAATCCTCGATGCCGACCGAGAGGCGAATGAGGCCGTCCACGAGGCCGCTCTTGAGCCGTTCCTCGCGGGGAATCGAGGCGTGGGTCATGGTGGCCGGGTGACCAATCAAGGATTCCACCCCGCCCAAACTCTCGGCCAACGAGAAAACCTTGGTCAGCGTGATCATGCGCATGGCCCGCCTCAAGCTTCCCTTGAGCTCGAAGGACATCATGCCCCCGAAGCCCGACATCTGCCGCCGCGCGAGGGCGTGGCCGGGATGGCCGGGAAGCCCCGGGTAGTGGACCCTGCCGACCTGGGGATGTCGCGACAGAAAGCGCGCCACGACTCCGGCGTTCTCGCAATGGCGCTTCATGCGCAGGTGCAGGGTCTTAGTACCACGCAAGACCAGGAAGCAGTCCAAGGGGCCGGGCACGGCCCCCACCGCGTTCTGATGGAACTTGAGCCGTTCATGGAGCCCCGCGTCGGCGGTGACGACCGCGCCCCCGACCACGTCCGAGTGCCCGCCCAAATACTTGGTGGTGGAATGGACCACGATGTCGGCGCCCAACTCCAGGGGCCGCTGGAGCGCGGGGGTCGCGAAGGTGTTGTCCACGGCCACGCGCGCCCCGCGGGCCGTGGCCAGGCGGCAGGCGGCCCGGATGTCGATCACCTTGAGCATGGGGTTGGTCGGAGTCTCAAGCCAGAGCAGTTTGGTGCTGGGCCGGAAGGCCGCTGCCAGGGCGCTCAGATTCCCGGCGTCCACGAAGGTGAACCTCACGCCGAAACGCGCGAAGACCTTGGTGAAGACGCGGTAGGTGCCGCCGTAGAGGTCGTTGCAGCTGACCACGTGGTCTCCCGCCTCCAACGTCAAGATCACGGTGGAGGTCGCGGCCATTCCCGAACCAAAGCAGAGGCCGAAGTGTCCGCCTTCCAAGGCGGCCAGGTTGGCCTCCAGAGCCTTGCGGGTCGGATGCACGCTGCGGGAGTAGTCGTAGCCCTTGTGCTTGCCCGGGGCCGATTGGACGTAGGTCGAGGTCAGATACACCGGGGTCATGATCGCGCCCGTGGCCGGATCGGGGCATTGGCCGGCGTGGACGGCGAGGGTGTCGAGGCGTGTCGGGGTTTCCTTCATGGGACCATGCTAACAAGTTGCGCGGCGGTCTGGGAGGACTATCTCGTCTTGCCGGCGGGCTCGCGGAGGCGCCCGGCGGCGCGCCGATGTCCCGCCTTCTCGGCCAGGTCGGCGGGCGTTGCTCCCGCCCGGGTCTTCGTCGAAGGTTGAGCCCCGCGCGAAACGAGCAGTTTGACGGCGTCGAGCCGGCTCCGGAAGGCCGCCATCTGCAGCGGCGTCATCCCGAAGAAGTTCCGCTGCTCGATGTCGGCCCCATCCTTCAGGGCTTTATCGACCGTCGCTAAATCCTCGCTGAAGATTTTGGGGGTTTCCGGGACGGGGGACGCCCCGTAAGCCGCTGACAGCAGGATCGTCAGAGGCAGTGGGGAGATCACCTCCAAATCCTAGCGTCTGGACCCGACGAAGTCAAGCCGGTCCGCGGCCTACAACCCCCCGGCCTCCCCCTCCAGCTTCGCCTCGAACAGCTCCGGCAGTCCGCCGAACACGCGGCCGTCCACGACCGTAAAGTAAATCACGCGGCCGCCGTCACGGGCGTACTGCGGGTGCTCCTTGGCCGCGTAACACGACACACCCTGCGCCGGTTTGCTCTCGCGCGGGCATTCGTAGAGCCGCACCGGCTCGGACCACGGCCCCCAGGGCCGGTCCGCGAGCCGCGCCACCGCGTCCTCATCAAGGAAGCGGCTGTGAACCATCAGGTACTGGCCGATGAAGGGATGCCACGAGACCGACGCCTCCGGCGGCCCGTCCTCAAAGAGCGGGCAGGCCTCGGCCAAGGACAGCGACCACCGGACCGCGCCGCCGCGCACGCACACGTACTCGTAGTCCGGGATGGATTCGAGGCTCTCAGGCCGGACGCGCGCCAGGAACAGGCCGTTGGGCGGGTGATGGCTCCTTCCGAAGACGTAGACGAAACCGTCGCGGTCCCGAAGCACCGCCATGCCGAAACTCGGTTCGTGCTCCCTCCAGAGCCTGAAGCCGCCCGCGCCCTTAAGGCGTCGAAACCTCTCGAGCGGCCCCTCGGCAACGGCCAGGCCCTGCCCCGCGTGGCTGAACCCACCGGGCGGGCCAAGGCGCACCAGGGAGTAATAAAGGTAGACGCGGGAGCCGACCGCGAGACCATGGCCCGGCCAAAGCCGCGCCTTCTCCGGATCCTCGGCGGCGTCAAAGCCTATGACCGGGGCCGGGCGCCGGGCCCGTCCCGCCCGCGCGCGCAGGAGCAGGCCGTCTCCCGCGTCCAGGTCCTCGCTCCAGGCCGAGGCGTTGGTGACTCCCCCCTCGATCCGGGGGCTGCCGTCGGCGGCGCGCGAGCCGAAAAAGGTATCCCCGTAGACCCAGAGCGTGCCGCTCGAGAGCGCGATGGAGTAGGCCCCGTCCTGGGAAAGCACCCGCGCCCCGTTGCCGCGGCCATCGATAAGCCGGCCGACCTTGTGGATCTCGATCGGCGCGGCCTGGGCCGCGGCCGCAAACAGCAGGAGCCAGGCCGTCACAGCAGCAGGCCCAGGATCGTCCAGACCGCGACGAAGCCGAAGAGATCGAGGGCCAGGCCCTTGGCGGCCATCTGCCGCAGGGGCACCTTGCCCGTGGCGTAGACCAGGGCGTTGGGCGCGGTCGAGACCGGCAGGAGAAAACCGAAGCTCGCGGCCATGGTGGCCGACAGGGCCGGATAGCGCGGGGCCACCCCCGCGGCCTGGCTGAGCGCCAGCGCCACCGGCACGCAGACGTTGGCCGCGGCGGTGTTGGACGCCAACTCGCTGGTGACCAAGGCCAGGGCCGAGGCCAGGCCCGCGATGGCCCCCGGAGATGAGACGCCGAGCGCGGCCACCAGGGACTGCCCCAATGACTCCGCCAACTTGGTCTCGAAGAGGAGCTGGCCGAGACTCAGGCCGGATCCAAAGAGCAGAATCGTACCCCAATCCACGCGGGCCGCCTCCTTCCAGGTGAGGGTGGGCCGGTCGGGGCCCGCCGGAAGGATGAAAAGCAGGGAAGCGGCCAGTAATGCTGAAATCCCTTCCGGGAGACGCTCGCCCCCCACCAGCCAAAGGGTTACGGCCAACAGAAAGGCAACGGCTGTGTTACGCTCGCCCGCGGACCATGGCCCGAGGCCTGCGGCTTGCGTCCGGAGGACTCGCGGCAGGGCTCCCCAACCCTCCGGGCGCGGCAGGCCCCGGCATAGGAGGAGCATGACAAAACCCATGGTCACGGCGGTGATCGGCATGGCCATGGCGCACCACTCTCCGAAGGAGAGCTTGATCCCGGCCAGGCGATCGAGCATGCCGATGCCGATGAGGTTGGGCGGCGTTCCCACCGGGGTTCCGAGGCCTCCGACGGAAGCGGCGAAGGCGAGCATGAGCAGGAGGTTGCATTCGAGTTTGGGATTACGCGCCCCGGCCGGCAGCGTCTCCAGCATGCCGAGCAGGATGGGCAGAAGCATGGCCGTGGTCGCGGTGTTGGAAACCCATAAGGAGATCATGGCGGCCAGCAGTCCCACCCCCGCGACGAACCGCGCGGGGGTGGCGCTCAAGGCCTCAAAGGACAACAGGCGCAGGGCCAGACGGCGGTCGAGACCATGGACCGACATGGCCTCGGCGAGCCAGAACGAGCCCACGAAAAGAAAAATCACCGGGTCGGCGTAGGGCGCCATGACTTTCTTGCCGGGCGCGATGCCCAAGACCACGCACAGGGAGCTCGCCAAGAGTCCCGAGACGGCCAGGGGCATGGCCTCGCTCATCCACCACCAGACCACGCAGACGAGGACCGCGGCGAGGCGCCGGGCCTCCGGTGAGGTCGCGGCGCCGGCGAGGAGAAAGTAGGCCCCGGCGCCCAACAGGGGGCCGACCAGGGCCTTGACCCCGGGCTTCACCGCCGGCCCAGATGCTTAATGAAGAAGTCCACGGTGCGGCGGTAGTAGTCCGTGCGGTTGACGCGCCGGGTGAAGCCGTGGCCCTCGTCGGGATAGACCACCAGCTCCACGGGAGAGCCCCGCGCCTTCAAAGCGGCGTGGATTTTCTCGCTCTCGGCCGGAGGCACGTTGGTGTCGTTGGCCCCTTGGAAGATGAGCAGGGGCGCCCGTATGCGGTCCACGAAGTGGATCGCGGACCGCTCCCGGAAGAGGACCGGCTGGCTCTGAGGCGTGCCCATCTCGGTCGCGTACCAATCCTGGAACCGGTCCTTGGAAAGCTCGAAGTCGAGGGTCAAATCCGGCATGCCGTAGGCCTCCACGCCGGCCGCCCACGTCATGGTGGAACGCGTGAGAGCCATCAGGGTCAGATAGCCCCCGTAGGAGCCGCCGGTGACGCCCACGCGCCTGACGTCGAGCTCGCCGAGCTCGCCGAGACGGCGCGCCGCCCACTCCAGGTCTCTCAAGTCTCCCCCGCCCCAATCCATGTTGTTGGCGTCGAGGAACTCGCGCCCGAAACCCGAAGAGCCCCGGAAATTGGGCGCCACCACCAAGAAACCCGCCTCGGCCAAGGCCTGCCGCAGGGGGCTGAAATCGTCGAAGGCCTGCCAGTCGGGACCCCCGTGGGCCACGACCACGGCCGGGGGCGGGCTCCCCAAACGGTGAACCCGGGGCTTAATGAGCACGGCGTGGATGTTCCTCGCGTCGAAGGACCGGTAGGTGAAGATTTCCCCGCGCGCCAGCGTCCCCGCATCGAGCCCGCCGATCGTCGACCGGGTCACCTGACGGCGGCGCTTCCCGGCCAGCTCAACCATCCAGACATCCTGAGGGCGCCCGGAGTCCCCCCATAATATCCCGGCGCTCGACCCGGACGGGTGCAGTTCGAGATCGGCGATATGGCCGACGGGCTCGAGAACCACCTCCCCGTCCTTGGGACCGGTCATGCGGTACAGGGCGCTGCGGCCGGCCACGTTGCGCGTGAACACGATCCCGGCCTCGGCATGCCACCGCGCCTCCTCCACATCCCACTCGTCCGGCCCGAGGAACTGGCCGTTGCCGGTCTTGATCTCGAGCAGATAGAGCTGCATGAACCCCCGGGCATTGCGGGCCCGACAGAGGATATTGCGGCCGTTGGGAGAGAAATCCTCGGCGAAGAGTATTCCTCCCGGGACCGGAGGCGCAATGACCCGGGGACCGCCCCCCGTCATGGGCACCAGCAGAAGCTCGCCCTTCTGGTCGTCCCCCGACCGCGTGACGGCGATCATCCCCCCATCGGGGGACCAGACGGGCTGGTGGACGTTGACGGGTTCGAAGGTGAGGCGCTTGGAATGTCCGGTGATCAGGTGTCTGACCATCAATTGATAGACGAACGGCCGGTCGGGATCGGCGGTGTAGGCCAGGTCCGCGCCGTCCGGAGAAAACCGGGGCGAGGTCTCGGCGTGGGTGGAGAGGGTGATATTGACGAGTGAGTCCCCGTCGTGGCCCATCATATAGATGTCCCCGCGCTCATCTCCCCCGAAATCGGAGATAAAGACGATGCGCTTCCCGTCGGGCGAGTAGCGCAGGCCCGTCGGCTGCTGGCCCAGGGCCGTGAGCTGGTCGGGCCAGCCCCCTTCCACCGGAACGCTCCAGACTTCAAGCGTTCCCGTGATGTCGGCCACGAAGGCCGCCCGCTTGCCGTCGGGAGAGAACTCGAACTCCTCGATCTGCCGGACCAGGGCGAGGGTTTCGGCGGGATACGGCGGGCGAGTATCCGCCGCGCCGATCGGGGCGGCCCAGAGCGCGGCGAGCAAAGGGATCACTTTCCCGCGACCCCCGTCACCACGCTCCACAAAAAGCGGCTGTACCAATCCAGGGCCTCGAGCCAGATGCGCTCGTTGTGTCCATGGACGCGTTCGCCGTCGGCCTCGGAAAGGGGCGGGTCGACGCCGTAAACCGTCACCCCCCGGGCGCGCAGGTCCTGGGAATCGGTGGTCCACGCCGCCATGAAGGGCATGACCCGGGCCTCGGGCGCGTGCTCCTTGGCGGCGCGCTCGACGGCCCGGTAGAGCTCGGTGTCGACGGGCATGGCCCCCACCGGCGGGCGGGTCGGCGGGTCGAAGCGCAGCTCGACGGCCGGATCGGAGACCAGCTCCTGGAGCTTGAGGACCAGATCGCGCGGGTCGCGTCCGGGCAGAAGCCGGACGTTGACCACGGCCTCGGCCTCGGCGGGAATGACGTTGCTCTTGTAGCCCGCGCGGAGCATGGTCGGCGTGAGCGTGTCGCGCAGCATGGCCCCGAATTCGGCGCTGGCCGACGTGAGCCGGTCGGCCGCGGCGTCGAGGTCTTCGGGCGAAGCGGCGAGCACCCCCTGGATGGCGGCCTTGACCTCGCCCGTCGTCGTCTCGGCCTGGCGCTCCAGAAATCCACGGGCGGCCCCATCGAGGCTGGCCGGGGCGCGCCACTGCGAGAGCCGCGCCACCGCGCGGGCCACCGAGGCCACGGCGTTGTCGGGCCGCGGCACCGAGGCGTGTCCGGCTTGGCCCTGGGCGAAGACCCGGATGTCCATGAACTCCTTCTCGGCCGTCTGGACGCGGATCTCCGAGACCTTGCCGCCGCTCCACAGGGTGTTGCCGCCCTCGTTGATGGCGAACTCCGCCTCGAGCTCCGCGCCGTGGTTGGCCAGCAGCCATTCGATATGCCGCCCGGGCCCGCCGAACTCCTCGTCGGCCTCGGCGAAGAAGATGACGTCGCGGGCGAGTTTGCGCCCGCTGCGCTTGAGGTGGGCCATGAGAGCCAACTGCGCGGCGCACATGCACTTGATGTCGGCCGTGCCCCGTCCGTAGAGGTAGCCGTCCTTCTCGACCGGCTCGAACGGGTCGGTCCCCCAGGCCTCGGCTTCGGCCGGCACCACGTCGGTGTGGCACATGAGGATCAGCGGGCGCTTGGCGCCGGAACCCCTTATTCTCGCTATCAGGCTGGCGCGCGCGCCCGTCGAGACGAGGATCTTCGAGGGAATGCCGGCGGCGGCGAGCTGTCGCTTGATGTACTCGGCCGCGGGGAGCTCATTGCCCGGCGGGTTGGAGGTGTTGATCCGGACCAGGGCCTTGAGATGCTCCCGCGTCTCAAGCGTCAGCGCGGCCAGGTCCTCAGCGGCGGCCGCTGAGGCGGTGAGCGCACCGGCGAGTAGCGCACCCGCTAGCAGTCCCCTCAACACGCGGGGATGATACCAAAATGCGCCGAGCTCGCAGGACGATCACGGACCCGGCCGGACTTCGCCGGTCTGGCGGTCGATGACGGGTGTCTGGCGCCCTGCCGGTGAGCGCAGGAGCTTCCAATCTCCGGAGCTGGTCTCGTAGAAGGAGCGCGAACTCTCCCCGCCGCCACGAGTCTCGATAACTACGGCGTCATTATACGGTTGCGCGTCTAAATTATTCTTGAAATAGCGGCACTT
>CAYJXJ010000012.1:0-45927 GCA_964374095.1 uncultured Elusimicrobia bacterium | reverse complement strand
GCAGGTCCAGGCCCTGGCCACGCGGGAGAAGAGGCTTTACGGATCGGGCGGCGACGTCGCCCGAGAACTGCCGCGCCTGCGGACGAGTCTCGAGCGCGACGTGTATTTCCGCCTGCTGCCGGGCTACGTGCGGCAGTACATCGAGCAGGCCGCGCCGCTAACCGGGCTCAATATTGACGGGGACCCGGGGCGCCTATTCTCCTTTCGTCCCGTGCGGCCCGGGGCAATTGACCCATTGCTTCCTGTTCTTCAACTCTATCCCGAGAATGCCTGGGAGAATCTATCCGTCGCCCGGCCCCTGGACCGCAAGGATGCGATTTGGCTGCACCCTGGCGAACCTGTCTTTGATCGCTTCCGGCTTATGGTGAGAGACCGCTTGACCGATGAGGGCAAGCGCGGGGCGATCTTTGTTGACCCCGGAACCGATAGACCCTACCTGTTCCACTTGGCCCTACTCTCCATCGTCCGCAAGGCTGACCCGGAGGCGCCCGAGTTGGGGCAGGAAGAGCTTCTCGACTGCCGGCTTGTCGGGGTCAAGCAGTACGAAGGAGCGGAGATCGTCGTTTGTCCCGTGGAGCAGCTCTTGCTTCTCAAGGGAGGGCGCGGGCTTCCCGCTTCGGCGCAGCGTCTGGCCGCGATGGCCAACGATGAGAAGGAGTCGGCTCGGGCATTCCTGGCCGAGCGCATGTCGCGCGAGTTGGCGCTGGAACGGAAGAAGGCTCTTGAGGACGGCATCCCGGAACGCGAGAGCTTCATCGAACGCGGCTTTTCATATCACGAGATGGATCTCGCCGCGGCCCGGGCCAGGCATGCCGAGAAGGCGCGCACCGGCAACACGAAGGCTGCAGAAGCTCTGGAGGAAGTTAAGCGCCAACAAAAGCTCCTGGCTGGAAGACGCGACAGGGCCCTCGCCTTGCTCCGCCGGGAACCCGAGCTTATCGCGCCCGGACAAATCACCTTCGTGGCCCACGCCTTGGTCGTGCCATCCTCCGACCCCGCGGACATCGAGCAGCACGACGCCAACGTGGAGCTGGTAGCCATGAAGGTAGCCCAGACGTTTGAGGAGGCGGCGGGCGCCACCGTCTATGATGTCCATACGCCGGAACTGGCTCGTTTGGCGGGGCTCCCGGACAATCCCGGCTTCGATCTGCTCTCCGTCAGACCCGGAAACGAGAGGCGCGCCATCGAGGTCAAGGGCCGCGCCGGCACCGGGGAGATCGAGGTCTCGGCAAACGAGTGGGCGAAGGCTTGCAACATGAGGCAGGCCTACTGGCTGTACGCCGTCTACGACTGCGCCAGTTCCGCGCCCCGCCTTGTCCGCGTGCAGGACCCCTTCGGCAGCCTTCTCGCCAAGGCCAAGGGGAGCATGCTGCTCAGCCTATCGAATATAATGGGAGCCGGAGAAAACTAGGGATTGCCTCTGGAGGGACTTCATATGGACGACATAGAACTGGAGAAATTGCTCAAGGATATAGAATCTGATCGGGTGGAGCGTAAGGAATCCGCCGGCGATTCCGTCAAAATTCGGCAGGCCATATGCGCCTTCGCCAACGATATGCCGGATCACCGCAAACCGGGCGTCCTATTCCTCGGAGTCAAAGACGATGGAAGCTGCGCCGGGTTGCCGATAACGGATGAATTGCTCCGTACGCTCGCCGACATGCGCTCGGACGGAAACATCCTGCCCATTCCGGCCATGACGGCGCAGAAAAAGGTCTTGCGCGGCTGCGAAATGGCGGTGGTGGTCGTGCAACCGGCCGGCGCGCCGCCGGTTCGTTTTAAAGGAACGATTTGGGCGCGAGTCGGTTCACGCCGCGCGATTGCAAGTCCGCAGGAAGAACGGATCCTCGCTGAAAGACGGCGCTATCGGGACGCGCCGGCGGACATTCGACCTCTACTCAACGCCGACCTCGGCGACCTTGACACGCAGTTATTCCGCGCGCGGTACCTGCCTGCGGCCGTTAGTCCTGAGACGCTGGCCGACAACAAACGCGAGCCGGAAACACAAATGGCGTCGCTGCGCATCATTGATCTGGGTCCTCCCCCTGTCCCGACCATCATGGGGATGCTCGTCATCGGTAGGGAGCCGGACCGCCATCTGCCCATGGCGTGGGTTTCATTCTTGCGCTTGGCGGGCGAGGATCTGGCATCGGAAGTAATCACCAGCCACGATATCAAGGGGCCCCTGTCGCGCCAGATGGAGCAGATCGACGAACTGCTCCGGCTTCACGTCATGACGGCCGTGGACATCACCTCCGCCGACAAGGAACGACGGGACCCGGACTATCCGATTCCCGCTCTTCAGCAGATTATCCGCAACGCCGTGATGCACCGTCTTTACGAGGGCACGAATGCGCCCATTCGCATCTACTGGTACAGCGACCGCGTGTCGGTGATCAGCCCGGGCGGTCCCTACGGACGGATAACTCCGGAGAACTTCGGCCAGCCCGAAATCAACGATTACCGCAACCCGCACTTGCCCGAAGCCATGCGCTGCCTGGGATACGCGCAACACTTCGGCGTGGGCATTCAGATCGCGCGCGAGGCGCTTGCCCGCAACGGAAACCCGCCGTTGGAATTCCAAGCGGACTCCCGTACCGTCGTGGCCACGCTCCGCCGAGCGGCGCGGAGGCGCGGATGAAGCCGCGCGATACCATGAAGTCGGCAGTCGCAATACGATTGAGCATCCAGGAGGTCCTTCAGGTCGACTTTGTCGAATGGAATCAAGTGGACTCCTACATCGACGATCTCAACCAGGTTCTGGACGAAATCCATTTCCTGGGGGAATCCGAGCCCGCCGCAGCGCTCGATTTAACGTGGCACTTCATCAAAAAGATCCCCGCCATTTTCAACAACATCCATGACGAATGCGAGCTTGCCATGTTTTGCTCGGATCTCGCGCGGGATGCCTGGACCCTGGCAAAGAAGGCGGGCCATCCGATCGAGGATTCGGCGGCGCGGCTGCTGGACGCTTACGCCTCCGACGCTCACGATACCTGCCGATTTGATGACGTGCCGGATATCCTGGCCAAGGCACGCTTGAACAGGGAGCAGCGCCGCATACTGGCCGCGACGGCCATCCGCGCGGCCCGAGCGCATCCAAAGGCTGCATCGGAACTGCGCGCGTTCGCCGACAAATGCGCGCAATCGGCTCCGGGCGGTCGCCCACGGATCGGAAGGAAAGTCGCGTGACCCGCGTGCGAAGTAGGGACGCCCAAGCTATTGCCGCCCTGAAAGCCGAAATGGCGGCCCATTGGAAACACTTCGGCCCTTACACGGGCCTGGCGGAGGGGGTAAGCGACGTGATCGGCATTCTCCGGGGCCGGCCCGCAGCCGGGAGCGGGGGTCCCGACAACTGGGATCGCATCGTCGGCATCATCGCCGAGAACGGCAGCCTCCCGGCCGGCGAGGTCAAGGCCATCGAGAAGGCTATCGCGCGGGCCTACCGCGGTTGGACGGACCGCCAGCGGCGGTCTATCTGGCACGAAACGGACGGCGGCATCGATTGCGACGATGACGACTCGCTTTGCGACGTTTCTCTCAACGGCAGGGGGCGCGCGCTTCAGGTCGAAATGCTCGATGAGGTAACCCGCACCGCGCTGTGGGAAGCGGAGAAGTTGAAGAAGGCGGCGGGAAAGAGGGCGCCAGCCGCGAGGAAGCGCCGGATCGGCTTGCTCAAGGGGGGGCCGAGGGTGAAGCACGCCGGCCGGCCAATCCAAGTCGTCGAAACGGGGCCTGGCGCATGAAACTCGAGGAACTGAACAAACTGCTCAAGGCAGGCGAATGGAACGACGTCGAGTTTAAGGAAGCTCGCACGGATGTTCCGAAGTCCGCCTTCGAGACCGTTTCTGCGTTTGCCAATACCCACGGCGGCTGCCTGGTGTTCGGCGATGCCCAGCGCGGCGAAGCCTACGAGATCACGGGTGTCGGACAGCCGGACAAGGTCCAGAACGACTTCCTCTCGGTTCTGCGCGCCGACGTCAAGATCAACCATGATGTGCAGGTGACCGAGCATCGACTGGACGCCGGCGGCAAGACGATTCTGGTCTTTCAAGTCGCCGAGAACCAGCGCACGCGCAAGCCCGTCTATCTCGACGGCGACATCCGGCGAACGTTCCTGCGGAAAGGCGGCGGCGACTACAAGGCCCAAACGCAGGACATCGAGCGGCTGCTGCGCGACGCCACCGCCGACCGGTGGGACAGCCAGCCGTTCGAGCGGGTTCCGCTCAAAGACGCCTTCCACTCCGGCAGTCTGAAGTGGTATCGGGACCGCTTTCATCAGGCCAACACCGGCTTTGATCCCAGACAGCCGGATCGGGACTTCCTCTACTACTGGGGCTTCCTGCGGAAGGATGGCAAGCGGTTCCTCCCCACCCGGGCCGCCGTCATGCTCTTCGGGTCGTCTCTGGCCGTTCACCAGATCATTCCCCGTCCGACGCTGGATGTCCAGTTTCTTGGCTATTCCACCGGCGACGCCATGCCGGAGACGCGCTGGATTGACCGGATCGTCTGCGAGGACAACATCATCCAGGCGTGGGAGCAACTGGTCACCAAGTACCGGTTCTTCATGCCCAAGCCGTTCCGGGACATCGACCCCGTGACGCTTGGCCGCCGCGACGATCCGCCCGGCTTCCGGGTCTTCCGCGAGGCGGCGGTCAACCTGCTGATCCACCAGGACTACGGCGATCACTCCCGCAAGGCAGTCATCAAGTTCTTCCGCGACGGCATCCAACTCTGGAATCCGGGCGATGTGTTCGGCGACGACTCCCGCCTCTGGGAGCCCGGCGAGAAGGAGGTGCGCAACCCGGCCATCGCGATGGCCATGCGGCGTATCGCCATGTGCGAGCAGGCGGGAACGGGTTTGCGCATGATGAGAGACGCCTGGCGGAAACTCGGCCATCCGTCGCCCACCTACAAGAACGACCGGGCGGCCAAGGCGTTCGAGTTTTTCATCCCGGAACTGGACAAAGAGGTGGATATGGCGTCGGACTTGATGAAGGCCATGTTCGGCGACGGCCCGCAAGCCAAGGCCCAAGTCGAGGCCCAAGAGGCCCAAGTTGAACTGCCCAAATGGCAAATCAGCATCCTGTCCGCATGTTCTATGGGCGACAAAACGGGAAAGGAACTCTTGGCCGTTGCGGGCTACCGGAACCGGACGGGGAACTTCAAGAAAGGTCTCCAACGCCTTGTGGATGAACATTTCGTCGAGCTGACGATCCCAGACAAACCCAACAGTCGCCTGCAGAAGTACCGCCTCGCCGGCAAGGGGCGCGAGGCTTTGACCAAGACCGGATCTGAGGGACAACACGATGACCGATAAACCCAGACTCATTGAACACGCTTTCCCGCTGAAGCAGGCTTCCTTGCGGGAGATTTCCAGGAAGGCGCCCTGCCCCTGCGGCTCCGGCCGCAAATACAAAAAATGCTGCATGCCTCAGGCTGAGAGAGGCATGCCTGCGGGGGCGGACATCTTCGCCGATTCCGTGAATCCCGCGCGGATGGCAGCGAAGAAGTTGAAGAAGGCGGCAGGTAAGAGCGCGCCAGCCGCGAGAAAGCGCGCAAGTCGAAGCGGTTCGTCGGTTTCGGGAGGATAAATATTCCATGGCGGATACATCGCGGCTGATCGAACACGCATTCCCGCTGAAGCAGGCTTCCTTGGATTCCGTCCATGAGAAAAACGTCCGCCATGGGCATATTTCCACATTGCACATCTGGCCGGCGCGGCGGCCCCTGGCGGCTTCCCGCGCGGCCCTGATCGCCACGCTCTTGCCAGACCCCGGTACGCCCGAGAAGCGCCGGGAGCTTTGCGAAAAGATCGGCGGCCAACTGGTCAAAAAGATCGAGAAGAAGAAGATGCCCAACGGGGAGGTCATCGAGCGAGAGAAGGAGAGTACCGATGGCGGCATCCTCCATTGGGGTCGGGAGACCGAGAACAAAGCGCTGTTGGAGTGGTTCCGAAAGGAAATCCGCAAGGCGTACGGAGGCCGGGCTCCCAAGGTCCTCGATCCCTTCGCGGGCGGCGGGGCGATCCCTCTCGAGGCGATGCGGTTGGGCTGCGAAGTCACGGCCGTGGACATCAACCCCGTGGCGTGGTTTATCCTGAAGTGTACCCTGGAGTATCCGCAGAAGCTCGCCGGGCAAATGCATCCTCTTCCGGAGTTTATCCTCGACAACGAGGAGTTCATGGACGCCTTCCACAAAGCCCATGCCCAAACGGCAAAGGTCTACGCGCCGGGTCATTTATTCGATGACTTTCAGAAAGGGCGCCATCGCCTAGCCGCCCCTGCCAAGAAGCAAAAGGAAAAGGCGGGTCAGGAGCTTCCCATGAACGAAGCAGGGACTGCCGCCACTGCTCCTGAGGCGGACTTGGCCTGGCATGTTAGGGCCTGGGGCCAGTGGGTGCTCGACCGGGCGCGGAAGGACTTGGCGAAGTTTTATCCTACCTATGCGGATTTCGAACCAGTAGACAAGCGCAGCACGAAACCTTATGAGAAACAGCCCCTGCGCTTGGTCCCTGTCAAGAAGGACGGGACGCCAGGCATCGAGTCGCTGAACAAGGACTTCAGCAAAGACTACTTGGCCGACAAACGCAATCCGCGGTGGGCCGCCAAACCCACGGCAGCCTATTTTTGGGCGCGCGCGGTGAGTTGCAAGAATTGTCGGGCGGTGATGCCGCTTCTCAAGACCCGTTGGCTCTGCAAGAAGGATCGGAAGCGCGTTCTCCTGGCGATGGAGCCAAATGCGAAGAAGACTGGCGTAGTCTTTGGCATTGAGACGAACGTACCCGTGAAAGGCGGGAACGCGGCGCAGCGCCGCGAAAGCGACAAGCGGCTTGGCGCCGGCACGATGTCCCGCTCCGGTGCAAAGTGTCCCTGTTGCGGCGCCATCATGGAGATGGAAGATCTCCGGCTTGAGGGCCAAGCAGGCCGGCTGTCCGGCATCAACACGGCGGTGGTCGTGGAAGGCCAGGATGGCAAGGAATATCGTCTTCCCACCAGTCATGAAATCAGTATGGCCGCAGAGGCGGGCACGGCTCTTAAGTCGGTATTCAGCAATTTGCCTTTCGGCCAGCCTAACGACCCAATGCCCACCAAAGAGGCCCTGGGCTTTCGGGTACCACTCTACGGCTTCGACAAATGGAGCAAACTATTTTCTCTCCGGCAGATGCTAAGCCTCGGTGTCCTCGTAAGCTGTACCCGAGAAATCGCAAGGACTCAGAAGCGTGCATATAACGACGAGTGGCTGGCCGCCATGGTTTCCTACCTTGCGTTGCTTTGCGACAAGGTGGCCGACTACAACTCTGGGTTTTGCACGTGGCATAACTCTGGAGAAAAAATGCGCCAAACCTTTGCGCGTTTTGCCATGCCCATGACATGGGACTGGGCGGAGTTATGCGTCGTCAACAATGTGGGTGGTTCGCTCCTGGCTCAGTTAGATTGGATCGCCCGTTACGTGGATCATGGTCTTGTCGCCGGAGAGGGGGCGCAACCCGTATCGGCGAGCCGACAATCGTCCACTTCTTTGGCCATGCGTGGAGTGGATGTAGTCGTGACCGACCCGCCGTACTATGACGCTATCCCCTACTCAGACCTGATGGACTTCTTCTACGTCTGGTTGCGTAGGACTCTTAAGGGACTATCTCCGTCGTTCGATGAGGTGTTCGCGTTGCCACTCGCGCCCAAGTGGAATCATGAACAAAATGATGGTGAGCTGATCGATGACAAGAGCAGGCATGGCGGCGACCGTCAGAAGTCCAAGGCGGTATACGAGGAAGGCATGGGTCGTGTGTTCCAAGCGTGCCATGCCGCTCTTGTCCCTGACGGCAAACTGGTCGTCGTCTTCGCCCATAAACATCCAGATGCCTGGGAGACGCTCGTTTCGGCGATTATCCGCGCAGGCTTCACGGTGGACGGAAGCTGGCCGATCCAGACTGAGATGGGAACCCGCATGCGGGCGATGTCTTCGGCTGCCTTAGCATCCTCGGTCTGGCTTGTCTGTAAGAAGCGGCCCGATTCGGCGCGCCCGGGCTGGGACAACCAGGTTCTAGATGGCATGCGCCGGAACATCCGCGAGAAACTGCGGGAGTTTTGGGATGCGGGGATTCGGGGGCCGGATTTCGTTTGGGCGGCGACAGGGCCGGCGCTTGAGGCCTACAGCAAACATCCGGTAGTCAAGAAGGCTAACGAGCCCGGGCCCATGTCCGTCGGGGAATTCTTGACCCACGTGCGCCGCATGGTCGTGGATTTCGTGGTCGGCCGGGTACTCGCCGGCGAGAAGGACGGAGGCGCGGAGCTGGCCGCAACGGACCGTCTAGATGAGCCCACGGCGTATTACCTGTTGCATCGCCATGATTTCGGCCTGGAAGAGGCTCCGGCAGGGGCCTGCATCCTGTACGCGATCTCCTGCGGGGTCTCGGACAAGGAATTGGCCGACTCCTGGGACCTGATCAGCTACACGAGCGGCAAGTCCGAGGAAGATAATGAGGAGGAGGCGGACGCTGATGCCGAGTCCGGAGATTCCGCGGAAGACTCCGGCAGCAAGGTCAAGCTCAAGACTTGGGCGCAGCGCAAAGGCCGCTCTCTCGGGCATGAAGCTCCGGGCGGCAAGCCGGTTCCCCTTATCGACCGCGTCCATTGCCTGATGCACCTCTGGAAAGCCGGCGACCTGCACAAGGTTGATGAGTACCTGGACGGCAACGGGCTTCGCCGGCAGGAGCTTTTTAAGCGGCTTCTGCAGTCGCTCATCGAACTGTCTCCTCACGCGAGCGAGGAGCGTTCTTTGCTTGAATCTATCAGCAATCATGTCCAAGCCCGGGGAGCGGTAGCGGAACAGGGGCCGACGATGTTTGAAAAGGAAGAAATGGAGAGGACCCAAAGGTCATGACGCCTAAACGGGAAAAAAAGGGCCCATCCTCCTCCCGTTCCATCGTGCCGGCCGTTGGGGCTGATTATGGCCGTCTGGTCTCGGAAATTTCAGGTCTCCTGGAAAGGGCGAGGCGAACATCTGCCCGGGCCGTCAATGGCATCCTCTCGGCGGCGTATTGGGACGTCGGTCGTCGGATCGTGGAATTCGAGCAGGATGGGAAGGCTCGGGCGGAATATGGGAAGGAACTCCTAGTCAACCTCGGCAACGACTTGACGAGGAAGCATGGCCGCGGATTTTCGTGGCGGAATATCTACCAAATGCGCGCTTTTTATATCGGCTGGGAGATATTGCAGACACCGTCTGCAAAATTGGAGGCGAAAGTGAAATGCCCGGCCCCGTCGGGCAAATCGGCGACGCCAAAATGGCAGACACCGTCTGCTAAGTCCGCGAACGCGCTGGCGCCCATTTCCGCGTCTATCCGGCAAGGGCCCGTGCCGGTGGATGCGTTTCCGTTGTCATGGTCCCAATACGTGCGCTTGATGGCTGTAACGAATCTTAAGGCGCGCGTCTTTTACGCGAAAGAGCATTTGACGATGCCCGGCGAAGCCGACCCCGTGGGCATCATCCTGTGCAGTGATAAGGATGAAGCCGTCGTAAAATACGCGACGAGCGGCATCAAAACGAAGGTTTTCGCGTCAAAATATCTTACGAATCTGCCGGATGCGGAATCCTTGCGGCAGGAGATATTGAAGGCCCAACGATTGATTGTGGCCCAGCGCAAGGAGAATATCAATGGCTAAACTACCCTGGAAACCCTGGCACGAGGTCGTAAAGCTCCGCCCCGACTTGCTTTCGGGAGAACTGCCCCTGCACATGTTCGCGGCCGACCTCTACGAGGTCCTGATGCAGCGCGGCAAACGCCCCGTCTATGAGAAGCCGGAGGAGTTCTTCGCCTTAACTTACCCGACCTATAACCTGCGCCAGCTCGTGCGCGACGTGGTCCTGCGCCTGGCGGGCAAGAACGACAAGGCCGTGCGCCAGTTGGAGCTTACCTACGGCGGCGGCAAGACCCATACGCTCATTACGCTGCGTCACTTCGTCCATGAGCCGGAGAAGCTTCCGAAGCTTCCCGCGGTCGAAGAGTTCGTCTCGCACATCGGCCAGAAGCCGCCCAAATGCCGGATCGCGGGCATCTGCTTCGACAAACTCGATGTCGAGAAGGGAATGGAGGTGCGAGGTCCGGACGGCAAGGTCAGGATTCTAAAGCATCCCTGGAGCGTCCTGGCCTATCAACTCGCCGGCGACGCGGGTTTAAAGCTCCTTCACGCGAGCGGCAAGGCCGAGGAACGGGAATCGGCGCCGGCCGAGAATCTGCTCACCGAACTCCTTGAGCTTCCGAGCCAGGATGGGCTCGGCGCCTTGATCTTGATCGACGAGGTGCTGATGTACGCCCGCGAGAAGGTCGCACAGGACAAGGAGTGGCGGAGCAAGCTCGTGAACTTTTTCCAGTATCTCACCCAGGCGGTGACCAAGGTGGACCGCTGCTGTCTGGTTGCCTCGCTATTGGCGACCGACCCCGCCAAGAGCGATGCCCTGGGGCAAGCCATACAAGGGGAACTGTATGACATTTTCCAGCGCCAGCGGGAAGAGGCGGTCGAGCCCGTGGTCAAGGAAGATGTCGCCGAAGTCCTGCGAAGGCGATTTTTCACGACTGATTCCATCAAAGAGCGGGACTCCTTCCGCCAACATGTCGTGGCCGCTCTCAAAGGGATCGCTGCTGTCGACGATCAGACGGTCAAACAAGGGGCGGACGCCGAGGAGCGGCTCCTTAAGAGCTTTCCCTTCCATCCGGACCTCACGGAAGTTCTGTATTCCAAGTGGACGCAGTTGGCACGCTTCCAACGGACCCGGGGCGTATTAAGGACCTTTGCTCTCGCTCTGCGCGAAGCCGCCAACTGGGATCAAAGCCCTTTGATCGGCCCGGCTATCTTTTTATCCGACCCTGACAAGGACGGATTATCGGAATCCCTGCGGGAACTGGTTACTATCGCGGATACCGAGGAATCGGAGGGGCGGCGGCAGGCTTGGACCGGGATCCTGGATAACGAGTTCTCCCAGGCAAGGCGGATACAGGGTGAATCGGTCGGCGTCAAATTTCGTGAGATCGAGCAGGCTGTCGTGGCGACCTTTCTGCACTCCCAACCCGTGGGCCAGACGGCAAGGACGCGCGACCTTGCCGTTCTCTTGGGGCCTTGCCGCCCTGACAAGATCGAGTTGGAAAAGGGCCTCTCTCGGTGGGCTCAGAGCAGCTACTGGCTCGATAATCTTTACACCGCGGTGACAGACGGCGCCTTGCCGGCCACTTGGCGGCTTGGCAATCGGCCTAACCTAACGCAAATGCATGCAATCGCCGTCAGGAATATTCCCGAGGACGGGGTGCGGGCTCGGCTCTTGGATGAGATCGCCAAGGCAAAGGGCCTCACGGCGAACGCGGCGGCGGCCGGCGTGCGGGTCCACACTCTCCCGGCTAGACCCAAAGACGTGGAAGACGACGGAGCGTTCCATTATGCGGTTCTGGGACCCGATTCCGCATCGGAATCCGGTAAACCCAGCCCGGAGGCGGCCCGCTTCCTGGATGAAACGACCGGCCCCGATCGTCCGCGCGTCTTCCGCAATTCCCTCCTGCTGCTCGTGCCGTCGAAGGATGGCCTTGAACTCGCGGCGGCCAGAGTTCGCGACTATCAAGGATGGGAGAACGTCCGGGAGGATATCAAGAAGCAGCAGAAGGACGGCAACGTGGATCCTGCCCGTGCCCAGACCCTGCAAATCAACATCGACAAGGCCAAGGGAAGAATCCCCGAGACGATCAAGCAGGCCTACTGCATCGTGGCCACGGTGTCGGAGAAGGACGAGGTCCAGGCTTTTAAGATCACGGTCTCGGAGGAACCTCACTTCAACATCATTAAGGCGGACAAGCGATCGAGGGTGCAGGACACCGCCATTACGGCCGAGGCTCTGCTGCCGGAGGGGCCTTACAATCTCTGGCGTACCGGAGAGAAATCCCGGCGGGTTAAGGATTTAGCCGGGGCATTTGCCCAGTTGCCTCATCTTCCAAAGATGCTGAAGGCAAGCGCGATCCTTGAGACGTTGGCGGACGGTTGTGAAAGGGGGGTCTTCGTCCTGAAACTTACCCGTCCGGATGGAACGTCCAGGACTTGGTGGATGTCGCAGCCGGATGAGCATGCCCTGAACGACTCGGCCTTGGAACTGGTGCTTCCCGAGGCGGCGGAGTTGATTGATCTGCCCCCGTCACTCCTGATCCCCGGCAAGTTGCCTTCCCTTTGGTCCAATGGCGAGATTACCGCCAAGGACATCGCCGACTACTTCGGCGGATCGAAAATTGTGCAGGTCGACCGCGGTGGTTATCAGGAACCAGTTCACATCCCCAAAGCCAGCCAATCCGTGGTGGAGAAAGCCATCAGCGGAGCCGTCGAGGGTGGGAGTGTCTGGTTGCTGTCTGGCCCGGCAAGCATTCTGGCGGAACCAATGCCCGCCGGTGTGTTGACCGCCAAGGCGAAGCTCTGCTCTCCACCTGCGATAATTGCCGCCGCCGAGATCCTGCCCGAAAACCTTCCCGATGCCTGGAAGGGCGCAACCGCCTCGGGCCTGGCCATCGCCACCGCTCTGTCGGTGAAAGCCGGCAAGACGCTTCCCTGGAAGACCGTCAGCGACGTCATCAGCAGTGCTTTGCAGGCCCGGTTTGTAGAGCTCTTGCCGGAATCGCAACAATGGCCGTGCGGCTTCGCTTCGGCGCAGTTCGTTAAATTCAAGGTCGCGGTCGGAGGTACGGGCGCCGCAGGAGGCCTCCCAGGCGGAGAAGGCCGCGGCGAGTCGAAGATGCTGGTGGCCTCTGCGGAGCTGGAATCAGCCCAGGTGCAGGAACTTGGCGACATCATACCCAAGCTTCTCACGATCAAAACCAAGATGAACGTGCCGTTACGGTTCCAGGTCCGGGTCGAACTGGGCGACGGCAAGACTTCGCCGCCAGCCGAGGCGGTAAAGCAAGCCAACGCCTTGCTGAAGAACGTGAAGGAAGATTTGCAACTGCGATAGCCAGTGGGGCTGTGTTATGACTCTATCCGGCGTAACAGAGGAAGAGAAATGCGCCAGCTCCTGACCCCGAAAGCCGATCTGCGGTTGGTCATATCTCTTTCCTGGGGTAGCATGCCGTCTACACCAGACGTGTCCGCTGTCGGGGAGATGCGTGGCGAACGTGACACCCTCCTCTCATGGCTGGAAACACAGTTGGGACTGTTGCGACAATTCGAGCCACAAACAACCCGAATCGTGCGCTGTGTGGCGCGGCTTCAGGCAGCCGCTAGACCAGCCTACACCGCCAGTCTTGCCGCGGATCTTTGGGGGACAGGCAAAACGCTCCTAGCTCGACGTGACGAGTTGCGACTGCTCGGCTGGTCCGGGGCTGATGATAAGCGCTTTCCCAGCCTCGTGCGCGACCTCTCAGCCTGATCCATGCCCGGCCTCCGAAGGCGCGAGGTGGCGGAACGTCCTCCACATTAGCAGGTCGTAGACGATCTTGATCGAGGACCCCACGACCAGCGGCGAGGCCGACGCGCCCAGGCCCATCATCCAGCCGGCCGCGGCCGGGGTCACGGCCCACATCGCGGTCCGGGTGAGCTGCACCGTCCCCAGGGCCGCGACGCGCTCCTCGGGAGAGACGATGGAGGCCAGGTAGGACTGGCGGGTCGGGACGTCCATCTCGACGAAAAGCTCCCGGAGAAGGAACACCGC
Source organism: uncultured Elusimicrobia bacterium (assembly GCA_964374095.1). GTDB lineage: Bacteria > Elusimicrobiota > Elusimicrobia > UBA1565 > UBA9628 > CAYJXJ01. Next base: position 32,253 of record CAYJXJ010000012.1, on the reverse strand, counting down.
GGCCGCGATCTTGAAGGAAGGGCAGAGGGGCAGGACCATCAACAGCAGGTTCGCGGGAAGATGGGTGAAGACCATGGTGTTGACGAGGCCGATCCGGCGCGCGATGCGCTCGGCGCCGAAGTTCGAGAGGATGTTGGCGATGTTGGCCGCGAGGAACAGCCCGGCGATCTGCCCCTCGAGCAGGCCGAAGCGCTTGTAGAAGTAGAAGGCGAGGAGCGCCCCGGTCAGGAAGCCGCTTCCCAGGCTGTCCAGGCAGGAAAGGCCCGCGAAGCGCAGGATGCGGCCGCGGGACCGCTCGGAGACCTTGGGCTGGGGCGCCGAGAGCTCCACGGCCGAAGACAACCCCGGATAGAGAAGCACCCCCGCCCCCATGGCCGCGGCGTAGCCCGACCAGAGGAGGGGATAACCGACCCGAGGCGCCGCCGCGGCCGAGAGGCTACCCGCGGCCGCGCCCGCGGCGCCGATGGCATGGTACCAGGCGAGGGCGCGGGTGCGCTCCGCCACGCTTGCCCCTCCGGAGAGGGCCGCCTGCTCGAGGACGTAGGCGGCCCCGCGGTCATGCCCCATCCCGTTGACCATGCCGAGAAAGACCGCCCCCAGGACGGCGGCTGGGATCGAGGGGTGGATCAGGGCGAGGCCCCCCAGAGCCCCGAGGGCCGCCAGCAGCCACAAGGTCCTGCGCCGCCCCCAGCGATCCGCGTAAACGCTCGCCAGTCCCGTAGCGACCGCTCCCCCGGCCAGGCCCGCGGCCACCACGCCGCCGATCGCCGCGGCGCCGTAGCCCCTCTTATCCAGGTAGACTCCGAGCACCGCGCCGGCGAGCCCCACGCCGCAGGACCGGAGGAAGGCGGCGGCGTAGATGAGGCGGCGGTCCCTCATTTCTCCCGCCGCTCCCGGGCGGCCTTCGGCAGCGCGGCGAAACCGACCTTGAAACCGGCGTAGATCCGGAGCCTCGGTCCGCCCAGGTTTCCCTCCCTCAAGCTCTTGCCCGCCGCCGCTTGGACCTGCAGCCATGGGAGGAGCTCGTGCCTGAAGCCCGCGTTTCCGGCGAGCTGCAACCGATTCTTTTCATGGCGGCCTCCTGGGGCTACTCAGCGACGGCCATCCGCTTGGGCTTGCCGCCCACGGCGGAGGTCCAAAGGCGCCGCGCGCCTTCCCCATCGCCGAACTGATAGGCCTCGACGAGCCCCATGTTGGGGATGGAAACGTACGCGGCCTCCCCGGACGGATCCCAAGTCACCCAGTACGGATTGTCCCCGAGCGGAGAGACCTCCCGGGCTTTCTCCAGCCGGCCCGGACCATCGCCCCTCAGAAAGACCAGCGCCCGGCGCCCCTCGTGGGTGATGGCGACCTCGCCGCGCGGGCCGACCGCCACGCCCTCGATCTGCTTGAAGGGCGCGCTGAAGGGCCCCTGGGCGTCGGCGTAGACCGCCGAGGCCGCGCCGGAGACGAGCCCGGCAAAGTGCAGCTCCACGGAGGAGTGGGCCGTGAAGAACGCTCCCCGGTCGGTGGCGGCGAGCACCCGCGGGATGAGGCCGTTTCGGAACTCGCGGACCAGGGTCAGGCCCCGGCGCTCGACCCGGAACGTCATCACCTTCGGGTCGGCTCCCTGCACCGTGGCCCACAAAGTCCTCTCATCGGGGGAGAGGGAGACGATGTGCGGCTTGGTCCCCTCCCCGGTCGTGACCTTCCCCAGGAGGGCCGGCCGCCCCGAGGCGTCGACCACGGCGATCGCCCCCTCCCCGCTCATGGGGATGAAGAGGAGCCCCGCCCCCGTGACGGCGGGCTGCTGGGGCTCATGCCCCACCTCCAGGACGCTCGACGCCGCGCCCGAGGCGTCCAACTCGGAGAGCGTGCCGGCGGTCTTGTCGGTGACGAAGGCCCTGCGGCCGTCCTTCGAGAACAAAGCCCCGAAGGCGTTGGGCCCCGTCGCGTAGGCGCGGCGCACGCTCCCGGAGGCAGGGTCGAGTTCCACCGCTCCCCCGCCCTCGATGGCGACCAGAAGCCGGCGGCCCGAGAGGCAAGCCTCCCGCGCCGCCGCGGCCGGCCCCGGCTCGGGAACCACCAGCTGGGAAACCCCCTTCGCCCCCGCTTGCGACAGGGCTTGCCCCCAGGCGCCGCGCTCCGGCGCGGACGCCCGAGCGCGGGAAGCGCCGATCACGATCCCTACGGCCAGCAGCCCCGGAACGATTCCGACCACGCGTCCATTGAATCCCTTCATGACGACCTCCTTGATTTTTTCCGGCGATTTTTCCAGCCTCCCCTCGCGGACAACTCCGCGGCCAGGGAGTCAAATAAGGCGAGCCCCGCCTCCAGGCGCGGGCCGTCCGCCTCGTGGACCCGGCAGAGCCCGCGCACGGCCAGGGCCACGCCCGAGGCCTCGGGCCGGCCGAACTTCCCGTCCTTTAAATCGATGTCGTGGACGATCTCCGCCAGCTCCGCGAGGACCGGCTCCCGCAGGCTCAAACGGTTGAGGATGGTTTCGAAGGTGCACCAATCGCCGAAGTGCGTGAACTCCCCTTCCGCCATGTCGAAGCGAACTTCCCCGCGGCCGGGCGAGTACGGCTCGGCGACGAACTTGAAGCGAGACCGGGAATCCACCCGCCGCCGGACGAGCCAGGCCGAGGCCAGCCGGTCGATGTGGGGACTCGCCCGGGTGACCCAGACCCGGCCCTGGAGGCTCGCGGCCGCCACGGGCGGGGGAGGCTGGGGCGCTTCCTTAATACGGAGAGCCTCGGAGCGAGCGAACAGGATCTTGAGCCTCTCCAAAGCGCCCGCGGCGCGGCGCCGGGCCGGGGTCTCGAAAAAGTCGATCCGCGCGAGGCGGTCGCTCTCCAGCCGCAGCTCGGACCATTGCTTCTGGAGGCGCTCCCAGGCCTCCTCCCTTGGCGCGCCTCCCTCGAGAGTGCCTTTCAGCGCCTCGGTCAGGGCCTCGGCTTTCCCGGCCAGAGCGTCGAGCTCCTCGGACCGGGCTTTTCCGAAAGCCGCGACAATCTCCCCGTCCTCCGCGCCCGCGACCGAGTCCGCAAGGAAGACCGAGGCCGAACCCTTCATCGCGGCGATCTCCTTGCGCAGCCACTCGAAGTCCTCGCGGCACTCCGGGCGGTTGGGGAGGACGTAGATCGAGTTCTTGACCGGGACCGCGCCCAGGGCCTTGAGCCTGCGCCAAACCTTGACGCGGACATTGGAGGGCTGCGCGGGGAGTTGGTGGGCGAGGAGGAGCCAGCGCGATCTGTTCATGAAACATATATTACACTATAACAGCTGTTACAGTAAATAGGCCCGAAAGGCGCAATCCCGCTCCGAGCGATCCGCTACTCCGACGCCCCCACCGCGTCCATCCCCTGAAGCACGAAGATAAACGGACCCCAGATCGGCGCCCCCATTGGTAAAGTTCAGACGCCGGTAGCCTAGGCCGCGGCGAATTCGAGCAGCCAGAGCCCCGTCCATTGCCGACCGGAGCGGCCCCCGCTTGAACTCATTGGAGTCCATCCTTGGCAGGCACCGCGGCCATGGCGTGCTCGGCCAGGGCGGTGATGGTAAGCGACGGGTTGACGCCGAGGTTGGCGGGGATGAGCGAGCCGTCGGTCACCCACAAATCCGTACAGCCATGGACCCGGCCGTACAAGTCGGTCACTCCCTCTTCGGGGCCGCGGCCCATGGCCGCGCCGCCCAGTATGTGCGCCGTCGTGGAAAGCCCCAGCCGCCCCGCGAGCGAATCCTGGGGCAGGGCGTCCTCGCGCCGGCAGAAAATCTCCTGGAGACGCCGCTCCGCGGGAAGGCGCACGGGAAGCGGCGACGAACCTTCTTCCGAATCCGCGTCAAGCCCCCGCCAGGGCCGTCGACGCTCCGAAACCCGCAGCCGGGACTCCCGGGTCTGCATCGTGAGAAAGATAGTGCTGCGCCGGGCCCAGCCGAACGGCCTCAGCCAGTTTCCCAGGCCCCGCGCCATGAGCAGGCCCATCAAGTCCGAACCCGCGGGGTAGCGCACCGCCTGGACTTGGGTCTCCGCATCAGGCCAAAATCCCGCGCCGATCGCCAACCCTTGGGAAAAGTCTTTCTCCCCGCCGCGGGCGACGGCCCCGGTGAGTACTTCGGAATTGGTGCGTACGTCGCGTCCGAGCCGGGGCGAGAGACCGGGCAAGCGAGAGCGCGAGGCCATGAGCAGTCTCAGCGTCCCGAGGACTCCTCCGGCCAGGACCACGCGGCGCGCCCGTAGGCGCTTGACCGCAAAGCCCCAACCCGGGCGCCGGATCGCCAGAAGGTATCCTTCCGGAGAGCGGGCAAGCCGCTCGACCGAAACCTCGCTGTAAATCCGGGCTCCCCGGCGTTCCGCGAGATGCAGGTAGTTCTTGACCAAGGTATTCTTGGCATTGTAGCGACAGCCGACCATGCAGCCCCCGCAGAAACGGCAGCCCTGCCGTCGCGGACCCTCCCCCTTGAAAAAAGGGTCCGCGACCTCGACATCCGGCTCCCCGAAGTACACACCCACGGGCGCGGCTCGATAGGTCTCCCCCCGGCCAAGCTCCTGAGCACAGCCGCGCAATGCTTCATCGGCGGGCGAGCCACCGGGCGCAGTTGCCACTCCCAACATCTTCTTGGCCGTCTCGAAATGGGGCGCGAGCCGCTCACGGAGGCGGGAATCCAGTTGACGGCAGGCCGGCGCCCCGTAGAACCCGTCGCCGGGCTCCAGCAGGACGTTGGCATAGACCAAGGACCCCCCGCCCACCCCCGCGCCGGTGAGCACCATGAGCTTCTTAAGGAAGCTGATTCGGAGTATGCCGCCGAGACCCAGGCGCGGAGCCCACAAGTAACGCCGCAGGTCCCAGCTTGACTCGGGAAAGTCGCGGTCCTCGAAGTGCCGCCCGGCTTCGAGGACCGCGACGGCATAGCCCTTCTCCGCCAGGCGCAGAGCCGCCACCGAGCCCCCGAAGCCGGAGCCCACGATCGCGACGTCGAGCGGCTCTCCGTCGCGCAGGTCGTCAAAGGTCCGGACGCGGACGGGGCTACCCCCCCCGGTTGCGGCGGCCCAGCTCGCGCGAATTTTCGCGCAGCCACCGGCGGTGAACCCGGTGCTCGGGACACCAGCGATCCACGTGCTCCCAGAAGCGCTTGGAGTGGTTCATCTCCAGCAGATGCGCCAGCTCGTGGATGACCACGTATTCCACCACTTCGGCGGGGGCGCGGGCGAGTCTCCAGTTGAAGTTGAGGTTCCCCTGCTCCGAGCAGCTCCCCCAGCGCGTGCGCTGGTTTTTGATGAAGACGCGCTTGGGCGCGACCCCCAGGCGTGGGGCCCAGTGCGCAATCCGCTCCGTGAGGGTCTCCCGCAAGCTTTGGTGCGTGGGCGCCGCTCCAGGAGGCGGCCGCGGCGGAGTGAAGACTTCCGGAAACTCGGCGCGCAAATCGGCCAGGAACAGATTGACGTCCTCGACGAGTTCCCTGGCCTCCATGGGGTCGAATTGTATAAAATGGGGTCACATCCTAACATCTGACACATTCAGGGATTTCCGCCTCTGTGGCTGCGATTACGGACCGCTCCGACCCCGCGAAGATCCCGAACGGCACAAAATGTCAGATGGCGGGACGTGACCCCATCATGGCGTCCCCCGACCTTATTGAAGAACAGCTCGCGCGCCTGGAGCGGCAGTTCCAGGAGACCACTCGCGAACTGCGCGGGCTACGTCAGAAACTCGTTGTCGAGACCAAGGCCGAAATCCAGGAAATCACCGATGAGTGGCATGGGGTGCACACCAAATGGTGGGCCATCACCCTTTCGGGGGTGCTGGGCCTGTTCGTCCTTTCCTATTTCCTTTATACGAATCTGGGCTGGTCCGCCGACCAGCGCGTCATGCCCACCGGCTCGGATTGGCTCCTGAAGCGCCTGCCCATCATCAACGTCCTGCCCATCCTCTCCTGGGGCTGGCTCGCCCTCCACATTTACGCGGGCGGCGCGGCCATTCTCTACTACCCGCGGCGCATGCCTTTCCTCATCTTCATGCTGAGCCTCTTCATCGCCATCCGCAGCGTCTTCATCTCCCTCTCCCCCATCGGTCCTCCGAAGGATATGATGGACATGAGCAAGCTCGACTTCTTGTTCTCCCAGATCATGGGCACCTGGACGTTTCAAAACGAATTCGTCTTCTCGGGCCACACCTCGATCCCGTTTCTCTTCTTCCTATTCTTCGAGACCTATTGGCTGAGGACCCTCTGCCTGACCGGCTCGATCGTCATGGGGCTGTGCGTCCTGCTCTCCCACAACCACTACACGGTCGACGTGCTCGGCGCTTTCTTCGTGTCCTACTCCATCTACCGCCTCTCCGAGTGGGCCTTCTACGGCTACATCCGTCCGCTTTTCCAGATACTCCCCACCCGGGTCCGCTATTAGATGCGGCTGCCGCGATGAAGTCCTCGCCGCTCAAGGCGATTCTCGCCGCCTATGATCCACGGAAGCCCTTGGAGAAGGCCTCCACCATCCCCGCTCCCTGGTATACCGACGAAGCCCTCTACCGGCTGGAACGTGAGCGCGTCTTCGGGCGAACCTGGCAGTTCGCGGGGAGGCTCGACCAGCTCGCCTCGCCCGGCGACTTCGTCACCTGCGAGATCGCCGGCGAGCCGGTCGTCGTCGCCCGGGGCGCGGACCGCAAGATCCGCGCCTTCTTCAACGTCTGCCGCCACCACGCGGCCGCGGTGGCGACCCAAGCCTGCGGCAACGCGTCGGTGTTCCGCTGTCCCTACCACGGCTGGACCTACGCCCTGGACGGGGCGCTCAAGGGCGCGCCCGAGTTCGAGGGTGTTTGTGAGTTCGACAAATCCCGCATGGGCCTGGTCAGGCTCCGCGCGGAAACATGGGAAAACTTCGTCTTCGTGAACCTCTCGCCCAAGGGACCGGGGCTGCTGGAAAGCTTGGGGACCGTGCCGGGAAAGGTCGCGCCCCTCAAGTTGGACGCGCTCCGCTTTTTCGAGCGGCGGACCTACACCCTCCGATGCAACTGGAAAGTTTACGTCGATAACTATCTGGACGGAGGGTACCATGTGCCGCACCTTCATAAGGGACTGAGCGGGGTATTGGACTATTCCCAGTACAAGATCGAGGCTTACGACAAGGCCTGCCTACAGACCAGCCCGCTCAAGCCCAACCCCGACGACCCCGGCACCTCCTCGGTGCGAAAGGGAGATCGCGCCGATTATTGGTGGTTTTGGCCCAACTTCATGCTCAACTGGTACGAGGGCATGATGGACGTCAACATCGTCTTTCCCCTGGCCGTGGAGAAGACCCTGGTGGTCTTCGACTTCTACTTCGCCGACGGGGCTCCTTCGGACGCCGAGAACAACCGCCGCAGCCTGGCCGTGGGGGAGCGCGTCCAGCAAGAGGACATCGCGGTCTGCGAGGCGGTCCAGAAGGGCCTCGGCTCCCGCGCCTACATCGCCGGCCGCCTCTCGGTCCGCCGGGAAGCGGGCGAACACCTCTTCCACCGGCTCTTGGCCCAAAACCTAGGGTCCAAGCGAGGGTAGTCACATCCTGCCGGGCTACCGGCTAGTGATTTGGCGTAACATGCCTGATAATTGACTCGCCCCCCGACTCCCCTTATACTTCTAAGCAGCCCCTCGAGGAGACGCCATGTTCGTCTGCTTGATCATGTCGGTTCTCATTTCCGCGGGCGCCGGAGCGGAGCCGGAAGGAGCTGCGGGCATAGGACTCCTCCGCCTGCAGATTGAGCTCTCCGACCGGATGGCGGACCGGATCCGGGCGCGCATACTGGAACCGATCCTGGGTCCGAATCAAGGATTCGCCTTCGTGGACCTGGACGCCGATCTGCAGCGCCAGGACGAACGCTCAAGCCGCGATGGACTCGGCCTAGCCATGCGACGGGCCGAAAAGTGCGCGTCCCAGGACGATGGGACTGGGGAGGACATCTTCAAGGGCTTTGGGTTCGACACTGACAAGTGGCCCGACTGCCCGCCCGCCGCTCCACCGGCCGGCACGGAGGAAAAGGCCCGTCCCGACAAGTGCGCGGGCTCCGTGCGCAAGCAAGCCTCCCAGCAGCGCAAGTCCATCGACGACGACCGGCTCACCGCCCGGCTCCTCTACAGGACCCTGCGCTTGACCATCATCCACAACAAGCACGCCTCTCCCGAGAAGCTCGCCGCGGTGAGGGCCGCGCTTTTGGCCGCTTTCCCGAAGGTCTCGGCGCAGGACGGGATCAGCTTCCACCCGGCGCCCTGGCATTCGCCATAGTCCCGGGGCGCGGCCTTTGTTATACTCTGGCTCCGGCCTATGGACGCGCACTTTCTTTTCGAAGCCTCGGCCTACGCCCTGGGATTTCGACTCTATCTGAGCCGCCGCCGGTCCGGCCGGATGACGGAGGATTTCCAATGGACACTCCTCGCCGCGGTTTTCCTCGGCGCGGCCCTGGGCTCCAAGGCCCTGGGCCTGCTGGTCGATCCCACCCGGGCGCTGAACCGCCCGTGGGATCTGGCGGCCTGGATGTCCGGCAAGACCATCGTCGGAGGCTTGCTCGGCGGCTGGATCGCGGTGGAGGCGGTCAAGCGGCAAGCCGGCTATACGCTCTCGACCGGCGATGACATGGCGCTGCCCTTGGCGTTGGGCATGGCGCTCGGCCGTCTGGGCTGTTTCCTGAGCGGGCTCCCGGACAACACCTTCGGAACCGCCTCCGCCGCCCCCTGGGCTGTGGATTTCGGAGACGGCATCCCGCGCCACCCCACCCAACTCTACGAGGCGCTGTTTCTCCTGATCGCGGGCGCGACTCTTTGGGCCGCGGGGCAGCGGCCGCATTCCGACGGGCATCTCTTCAAGGGCTTCATGGCCGCCTACTTGGCGTTCCGGCTCGGCGTGGATTTCCTGAAGCCCACCCCGCGCTACCTGGCCGGTCTGGGAGCCATTCAGTTCGCCGGCGCGCTCGGCCTGAGCTACTGCCTCTGGACCCTGGCCCGGCCCCGGATCTCCTTCGGACACACCCCGAGGCCGGCGGTGACCGATGCCTGTTAGGCCCTACGTCTTCCTGGAACTGACCAACTCCATCTGCGCGGTCTGCCTGCGCAAGATCGAGGCCAAAATTGTCGAGCAGGACGGCTCCGTCTTCATGCTGAAGCGCTGCCGCCGGCACGGCGCTCAGAAAGTTCTCCTGTCTCCGGACGCCGCCTACTACAAGTGGTCCCGTGAATTCTTGAAGCCCGCGGAGATGCCGCTCAAGTTCAACACCCCGATTCGCTACGGCTGTCCCTACGACTGCGGGCTCTGCCCGGATCACGAGCAGCACAGCTGCCTGACCTTGATCGAGATCACCGACGCCTGCAACCTCACCTGCCCGGTGTGCTACTCGGAATCCTCGCCCCAGCGCCAGTCCACCCGCAGCCTGGCCGAAGTGGAAGCCCTCCTCGACAACATCGTCCGCAACGAAGGACAGCCCGACGTGGTCCAGATCTCGGGCGGGGAACCCACCCTGCATCCCGATTTTTTCGGCATACTCGACGCGGCCCGCCGGCGCCCCATCAAGCATCTCATGGTCAACACCAACGGCCTGCGCATCGCCCGCGAGCCCGCCTTCGCCCGCCGCTTGGCCGAGTACCGGCCGGGCTTCGAGGTCTACCTGCAGTTCGACAGCCTCGAAGAAGGCCCCCTGCGCGAGCTGCGCGGGGCCGACCTGCGCCACATCCGTCGCGCGGCCCTCGAACGGCTCAACGAGCTCGATATTTCGACGACCCTCGTGGTCACCCTGAAGAAGGGGTTGAACGACGGCGAAGTCGGCCGGATCATCGACTTCGCCCTGACCCAGCCCTGCGTGCGCGGGGTGACCTTCCAGCCGGTCCAAGCGGCCGGCCGCCTGGAGGGCTTCGATCCGGCTTCGGACCGGCTCACCTTGGGCGAGGTCCGCCGCCTCATCCTCGAGCAGTCCCCGGTTTTCAAGCCCGCGGACCTCATCCCCGTGCCCTGCCATCCGGACTGCATCGCCATGGGCTACGCCCTCAAGATCGGCGGCCGGGTCGTGCCCCTGACCGGCCTGGTGGACCCCAAAGTGCTTTTGGAAGGCACCCGGAACACCATCGTCTTCGAGCGCGACGAGGGGCTCAAGGCCCGGCTCACCGCCCTGCTTTCGACCGGCCATTCCCCTCAGTCCTCGGCGCTTTCTCTCAAGAGCCTGCTCTGCTGTCTGCCGATGGCCCAAGTTCCGGAGAGCCTCGACTACAAGAACGTCTTCCGGGTCCTGATCATGCAGTTCCTGGACCCCTACAACTTCGACGTGCGCTCCGTGAAGAAATCCTGCGTGCACATCGCGCATCCCGACGGCCGCATCGTCCCCTTCGATACGTACAACCTATTCTACCGCGACGGCAAAGAGGAGGTCCTGCGCAAGATACGCCAGGAGCTGGAACCCCCGCAGCCCCAATTGGCCCCCTAACGCCCGACCCCGCGGACTCGCCCTCCCGGGGCGCGGCGATGGTCGGGCTCGGCCACGTCCTCTTCGCCGCGGCATGGATCGGATTGGTGGTCGTTCTCGCCAAGCTCGGCGCGGAAAGGTTTCTGCCTTGGGCCGAAGACTTCGTGGGCCTGCCCCTATTGTTGATCGGCGTGAGCCAGCTTCTCTACGCGGTGCCAATGGTCCTGCGGTACCGCAGGCAAGGCCGGCTCAGGCGGGCCAAGGGCGCGGTCATCATGGCCTCCCTGACCTTTCTCCTCAACGGGAGTTGCATGGCCGTCGGAGCTCCCAAGCTGATCGTCTTGATCCGCCACTCCCAGGAAGGGGCCAATAGGGGTACCCTCGGCTCGATTCGCTCGGAGATCTCCCTGGCCTACGAAAAACAGGGACGCTACCCCGCAGATCTGACCGCATTCAAACCCCTCAAACTCTGGAACAGCCGTTGGGCCGGCTATCCCCATCCGGCCAGCGCCGCCGTCGAACTCTACGCCGGCCGCGAGAATCGCGACAGCGGCCGCTGGGCTTACGTCAACAACCCGAAGTCCCCGCATGGGGGCGATTTCTACATCGACTGCACCCACACGGACATGGGGGGAACGGCCTGGTCTGAGTATTAATCGGCCGCAGCCTTGATCACGCTTGAGCCAGTCGTCGATGAAACGTAGTCGTTCGTCCATGGGGCGCAATCCTCCATGCCCACTGCCCAAGTCTGCCCTAGGAATTTACTCCCAGCGCTGGGAGTAAATTCAGCTCTCCGCCGAGAGCCACAGGCTCGCCGGGTTCAGCCTCCCCTGCACACCCGACCCCTCTCACGCTGAAACGAGACTTCATACCAGGGGCATTTCCGCCCCTCCCGTTTCTGGACCCCTTGCGGCCCTCTGGAGGCTCGCAGGGCCCCTTCGCGCGGTTCCCCGGCGCGGTATCCTAGGGTCAGGGGGAACACCACCATGAAAACGAGAAAGGCGGCGATCGCGGCACCCTTGCTCCTGGCCGCGGGCCAGGCCCTGGGGGCAGGATGGACGGACGCGGGCTTCGAGGGCCGAACCCAGGAAGTCCTCAGGGCGCTTGAGGACCCGCAGTCCAAATTCCAACCTTCGATCACGCAAGGGGGCTTCGCCGCGGACCATAAGAGCGGCATACTCGACTGGCTCGACCGGGCCCTGACCCATTGGATCGCCGAAGCAAAGCCGTCGGTGGTGCAAATCCGGCTTATCGACCAGTCCTCAAGCGGCTCGGGCTTCATCGCCGACGCCGGCGGCATCGTGGTGACCAACCAACACGTGGTGGCGCCGGTCGAGATCGGAGCCGAAGTCGACATCCATCTTCCTGACGGAAACAAGATCAAGGGGCAGGTCAAGGCGAAGAACCAGCGCCTGGATCTGGCCATCATCCAGCTGCCGGGAAATAAGTCCTGGCCCGCCCTCAAGCTCGGCGCCAGCCGCGCCGCGGCCGACGGGCAGCTCGTCATGGCTCTCGGGCACCCCGTCGGCTTGCCGTTCTCCTCGAGCCTGGGCATCTTGAGCGGTACCGAGCGGCGCATCGAGGGCCCGCTCGTCAAATTCCTGCAGACCGACGCGGCCATCAACCCCGGAAACTCGGGCGGGCCGCTCCTCGATAAGACCGGCGCGGTCATCGGGGTCAACACCATCATCATGACCGAGAGCGGGGGATTCGAAGGCCTGGCCTTCTCCATCCCCTCCGAAGCCGTGGCCCGCAGCCTGGCCCAGTACCGGGCCCGCGGCCACATCCGTCCGGGCTGGCTGGGCATCACCCTCTCCACCGGTCCCGCGGGCGCCACGGTGCGGGAAATCGGGCGGGGCTCTCCGGCCGCCGCGGCGGGCTTCAAGATCGGCGACGTCCTCCGAGCCGTCGACGGAGAGACGGTATCCCGCGCGGACGAGGGAGTGATGGACGCCGTCATCTTACTCGCTACCCGCTATGAGGGGGACGTCGTCTCCATCGAGTTCGGGAGAAACGGGAGGATCATGACGCGGCGCGTTCCCTTAGCCCCCTTTCCGGAGGCCCTGCTCAAGAAGAAGGAAGCGGAGACGGAGGAACGCTAGCGTGGCCCTCTGCGGGCTCTGGCTAGGCCTGGCGCTGGGGCCGCTGGCGGCGCCTGCGGGCGCCGCTTCACATGAGTCCATCCGGGCCGCCGGGGAGGCGGGCTTCCTATCCCTGGGGACCTCGGCGACGCGATTCAAGCCCCGCCTAGCCTCAGCCGCGCAAGGCCCTTCGCCGGCGCCTTCGGCTCGCAATTACGTCGTCGATCCCGCGCGCAGCGTCGTGCGCTTTACGACCGGCAAGTTCTTCGTCCAAGTCCAAGGCACCGTCGAGGCCTACGCCGTACAAGCCCACCTGGACCCCATGGACCCGAGCCGCTCGACGATCAGCGTCACCCTCGATATGGAATCCGTGCGCACCCCGGGCTGGGTGCCGCAGTCAGCCCTGAAATCCGCGCTCAAGACCGCGGAGCACCGGTTCTCGACGCTCACCATCGACACGATCGTTCCCAGGGAGCCTCCCGCCTATGAATTCGAGGGAGAGCTCGAATTCCGCGGGGAGACGACTCGCGAAAAACTGGCGGCCGAGATCACGGTCATCGGAAACGAACTGCGGGTGAAGGGATCCTTCACCAGGCCCGTGGACGGCTGGAAGACCACGGTGCGCTTCGACTTGCGGGTGGTCCCAAACCCCGCCGGCGGATGATACCCTCCCTTAGGATTCTCCTCTCCGTCCTCCTGGTCGTCCAGAGCCTGGCCGTCCCGGTTTCCGCGTCGCTCCGGTCGGCTCCCGCCGGAAGCCTTGAGACGCGCGCCTTCCTGGAGGCCGTCGCCGCCCAAGCCGCGCGCGACGAGGAGGAGGCCCGCCGCCTCTGGCAGGAGCGCCGCGAGCGGGTCCTGGGACTGGCCCGGACCCAGGCACAGCTGCTGGGCGTCCCCCGAGAAGAGGCCCCGGAGCTCCCGGAGTCCGGTCCCGGCGACCGGTCTGCGGTCCTGCCCGCCGCGCCCGCGGACGCCCCGCGGACCGAGCCCCCGGCTCCGGCGATCCCGCCGGTCTCCCCCGATCTCGACGAGACCCTGGAGGGCGCGGCCGCCTACTGGCAGAAAGCCTATAAGTTGGTGGACCCCCAGGGCGACGTGTCCCTGGCGGTTCTCACCCGCATCATTCCCATGATCTTGCTGAAAATACTCCTGGGCGTGGCGCCCATGCCCCCGGACGCCGACGAGCACCGGACCCTGGACATCAACCCCGTGATCGCGGCGCCGGCCGAGGCCGGCCCCGCGCAAGCCTCGGCCTTCAACCTCGACGCCATGACCCGGGAATTGGCCCAGGTCCTGGCGCAGGAGGAAACCATGGGCCTCCCCCCGGCCTACGGCCAGGTCCATGAATGGAGTCCCGAATTCATCCGGAGCTACTGGTATCGCCCGAGCTTCCTTCCCTTCATGTTCTTCTCCAAGCTCCTGACCGCGCTCGCCAGCGGCCGCACCTGGCGCTTCATGGTCACGGAGAAGGAACTCGAGCTCCTGACCTGGGTCCTCAGGCAGCCCGACGCGAGCATCACGGTCCCGGAGATGTTGCGCGCGAGCTACCGCCTCAACAACGGCGACGTCTACCTGGCGCTCTTGACCGTCGAGAACGTGCTCTGCGAGTACTGGCGCGACCCGGAGCGCGAGAACCGCGCGGTCACGCGCAAGCTGGCGGCGCTGGCCGCCCCGGACGGCCCGCCCGATAAATTCGGCGAGTGGTACCACCTCTTCGGCATCATGCTCTACGGCTACGCCTACGGCCCGCTGTCCGCGGGACTCGTCGCCCGGGTCGAGAACCTGGGCGCCCGCCTGCTCAAGTCCCGCCGCAATGAGGCCAAGTCCCGGATCAACATCGACGGCGCGGCCCTGGGCGCGCGGCTCGCGGAGATGGTCCTCAGTCGTGGAGAGTCCGCTCCGTCCGAGGCTCCCGTCCCTCGTCCGGAAGCACCGTGAACTTAAGGCGTCCCAGCTCGCGGCCGTCCCGAAGGACCCAGGAGCCGGGCCCCGGCCGGCCCATGCGCCGGACCCGCTCCCCTGTCATAGTTTCTCCATGATGTCATCGGCGCGAAAAGGGGCCGTCGCGGCGGCTCTTGCCGCGTTCTTTCCCGCCGGAGCCGCGTGGGCCAATTTCGGCTTCGCCCCTGATCCCGGGGAGACCTGCCTCGTGGCCTTGGAGCAAGGCGCGGACGGTCCGTTCTACTGGACGACCGGGGAGCTTGTTTCCGGGAAGGGAGCCGCATCCTGGCGCAGGGTCTGGCGCGATCCGGATTATAGGGCCAAGTACGAGAAGCAGTACTACGACCGGGTCGATGTCTTGAAGCCTTCGGGCCACGCCGCCGAGCCCTTGACGACTCTTCCGCGGGGCCTTGAGGCGCGGGAGGAGTCGTGTCTCGCGACCTGGACGCGCTACTGGAGGCTCCTCACTCGAACGGCCCCTGAGGCCGACCCGGCGCGGGCGGTCGATTTCTCCTTCGATCCCGGAGCCGTCGCCAAGGGAGTGTTCAACGTGGAGGACGTAGGCACGGGCTTTTTCATCTCGAAGCAAGGCCTCTTCATCACCAACTACCATGTGGCCAAGTTCCTCTGCGATGTGCCCAAGACCGGGAGCAGGGACTCGGCCATCCCCTGCAAGGCGGGCTACACCCTGCTTTCTTTCACGGACTGGACCGACTACGTGGCCGGGCACGACTATGCCTTGCTCGTTGCTCCCCAGGTCAAGCGGGACGTCCGGCCCCTGGCTTTCCGAGCCGAGCTTCCGAAACGTTGGGAAAGGGTCTTTCTCGCCGGGTTTCCCACCCAGGCCTTCACCCCGGAGTTCTTCAAGGCATTTTCAAAGACCAAGGTCTATCCAAGCAGGAACTCGGGGAAGACCGGTCCGTTCGGGTTCCTCAAGTGGGACCCCCTGGTCTTGAGCACCGGGAGGCTCTCGGTCTCCATGGAGGTCACACACCTCTTCCCCGGCGCCCCCAGGAAAATCCTGCTCGGGAGCGGCCACGACCCCTTCGACAGGGACAGGGTCCCGTTCTCTCTTCAAGAATGGGACCAGGACCTGGAATCCTCCCCGCAGGAGGTCCCCTCGGGCCCGGGCTCGAGCGGCTCTCCGCTCATGGATGCCGCGGGCCGCGTGGTGGGAGTCCTCCACCGCGACAACATGTATTACTCGACCCTCCTCATGGTCGAGGCCCTCGACCTGTGCAACCGGACCGGCTCCAGGAATCCGGCTCGCCAAGGCCTGGCCGAGGAGCTCTCGAACCAGGGGCTTTGCCCCGTCCCGCCGCCCGCGTCCCAGGCCGCGGTCAGCCGGGCTCAAGACGAGGCCGTCGGCCGGCGGGTCTCGGGCGTTGTGCGGCGCCTCGAATACCTCCAGGCCCTTCCGGCCACGCTCTTCGACGGACGCTGGGCGGCCGCCTCAGGGCGGGTCCTCAGTCGTAGAGAATCCGCTCCGCCCGGGGTTCCCGGCCCGCGTCCGGAAGCACCGTGAACTTAAGGCGTCCCAGCTCCCGGCCGTCGGAGGTCTCCACGCGCACCTGCCACCGGCCGGGTTGATAACGGGCCTTGGCGGTAAATCCCCGCCAGCCCTCGGCCCGCCCGCCGGTGATCTCGAGCGGGATCGAGTCCGCCTCCTGCCAACCCGCCCGCGGGTCCTTATGGAGCCACCGCAAGTTCAAGCGCTCTCGAAAGCGCGTGGGGGAGAAGACCCGGACGTAGCAGTGGATGCGGTCCCCGGGACGGGCCAGAAAGGCCTGGTCCCCCTTCTGCCAGAACTTCCAGCGCGGGCGGGTCATGCCCAGGGCGAAGCGCCCGCCCTCCCGGCGCACCGTGTGATACACCCCGATCTTTGATAGAGACAACGGCACCGGGGGGAGGATATTGGCGAAGTAGAGCCCGGCGAATCCCGCCGACACGCACGCAAAAGGAATGACCACGTGGCGCCGTAAGGCCTGAGCGGATTGCACGCGGCCGCCCAGGCCCAGACGAAGCCATTGCCAGAGCCCGGCCCAAACCAACGCCGCGAGCGCCACCGACCCCAGGAATACCCACGTCCCCAAACGGCCGGCCAGCATCGGCACCAAGTAGGAGAGGTAGGACAGCAGGCATAGGCTCAACAGGCCCATGCGCACCGTCGTGCCCGAGCCTTGTCCGGGCTTGAGTTCGTTTACCAGCAGGAGGGCCAGCAGGCCGGCCAGGAAGGCCAGCGAAACAACCAGCGAAGCGCTCTTGAAGTAGAAGAGGGTGTAGATATTGAGCAGGGTCCCGAGCATGAAATGGACGGCCCCGTCGCGGTAGCGCCAGGCCGCCGCCGCCCGCGGGGGCGGCGAGAAGGCCCCGTAGACCCCGCGCACCTCGAGCCCGGTGAGCCACCCGCAAAGTCCGAGATAACTGGCCTGGTGGACGACGTTGTGGACCTGGTCGATGCGGCCCACCGCCAGGGTATCAAAGAGAAAGCCCCCCAAAAACAGCGACGCCGCGCTGTAGGGGTGGTGGCGGTGGTAAAAGGCGCTTAGGGGCTCAAGCATGCGCCGGATCGTGTCCGTCGGCCTCCTCGATGAGAGCTGGGAGAGATTATAGCGGGGCCCGAACGCCCCGGCTTAGGCCCTGGGCCCGGGCCGAGCACCGGGCCATTGGCCCTACGCGCATCGCCGCGGCACGAGCGAATTCATGCCCGCCTGGCGGGATCGCCGATTCCGGGCCGATCCACCCGGGCTGGCGGTTGAAAGTCCCGAAACATGGACAGGCCGCTCCAAGTTCCCGGACTTTTGAACGCAAGCCTAGAGGGAGGGGGAGGCGTGATTTGTGAACGGCCGTGCGCTACTGCGGCCGGACGCAGCCGCGCACGCTCGGTCGGCTTGGGATGGCGGAGCCGCGGGATCGAGCGGCTGCCTCCATCGGTGGAGGTAGCCGCTCGAGGGAGTGGACTTCCCAAATCGTCGTCCGGCCGGAGTCGTCCGCGAGAGCCGGCAAATTCCGCCCGGGCGGAGTACCTGCGCCTCCAATCATTGGAAGCGCAGGCCCGGCACTGCGGGCCAGGGTAGAAATCGCGTCGCCGAGAGGCCGCCATTGACAATGCCTGGCCGCAGGGCCATACTTTGAGGAAGCGGAGCCTGCCGGCAATCCGGAGGCGGGCCCGGTCCGCGTTCCCATGCCTGACGATCCCCGTCCTGATCGGCGCCTCGAGATCGCGATCAAAGGCCTCGTCGTTTTGACCCTCGTCGCCGGGATTCCTTATCTCGCGGCCGTGATGGGCCGCCGGCTGTCCCTGGAATTTTCCCCCCCCGAACTGACGGCGGGGTTCTGGCTCTCCCTGGGGTTTTTGCTGGGGATCCTCTCCTGGCTCGCGGTCTACGGTCTCACTCTCATCGTCCAGGCGGCCCTCGCCTATCGCCCGGTCCGGCCTCCCGCCGGGTGGCGCCCCGGGGCTCCGGCACCGCCCGCTCCTCCCCCGCCCCCGGCCGCCCGAAAGCCGGCACCCAGCGACCCGGCGGCCTGGCGGATCGCGGTCTCGGACATCGTGGAGCTCCTGGACTCCCCGGGGGATGTGAACGTGAAGGACGGGGCCGACGATACCCCCCTGATCGTCGCGGCCGCGGAAGGGCGTCTTGATCTCGTGATGAGGCTCCTCCGGCGCGGGGCGCGCCCGGATGCGGACCACCGCGACGGCGTGACGCCCTTGATGCGCGCCGCTCAGGTGGGCCATACGGGGATCGTTTCGGCCCTGCTCGAACTGGCGCCGGCGTTGAACCGCAAGTCGACGACCGGCTTTACGGCTCTTCATGCCGCGGCCGCGCGCGGCCACGCCGGGGTCGTGGAGGCCCTGCTTCGAGCCGGGGCCGATCCCAACACCCGCAGCCGCGACGGCCACGGTCCATTGAGTTCGGCGGCGATGCACGGCCACCTCGACATCGTCAACCGACTGCTCGCGGCCGGCGCCGAGCCCGCCCCCGAGGGTTCTCCCCGCCAGCCCCCGCTGCACTGCGCCGCGGCCCTGAATCACACGGCCATCGCCGCCGCCTTGATCGCGCGCGGCGCCGGCATCGACGCCCTCGACGAGGGCGGCGCCACGGCCCTGCTGCGCGCAGCGGAGCGCGGCGACCTTCGGACCCTGGAGGCGCTCGCGGACCTCGGGGCCGACGTCAATGCCGTCACCCCGGCTGGAGAAAGCGCCTGGCACTGGGCCGTGAGACCCCCCAATCGCGCGCTCGCCGAGGCGCTCAAGCGCCGTGGCGCCGACATCAACGCCCGCGTCAAGGACGGCAAGACCCTCCTTCATCTCGCCATCGAACGCCGCGACGAGGCGACGGTCCGGCAGCTGCTGTATTGGGGGGCGGACGCCGCGCTCCCCGGACCCGGCGGCGAGTCTCCGGCGCGCCCAACGCTCGCAGCCGAGTTCGAGGCCGGCCGGATCGAGGTCGTGCGCCGCCTCCTGGAACGCGGCGCCCATCCCGACGCCCGGCTCGGCGACGCCGGGACGCCCCTCATGGCCGCGGCGGCGCTCGGGAGGCTCGAAGAGGTCCGGATGTTCCTGTCGGCAGGGGCCGATCCGAACCTCTCCGCGCCGGACGGCGCGACCCCCCTGATCATGGCCGCGCGGGAGGGACGCGAGGAGGTGGTCCGCGCCCTTCTGTGGAGCGGCGCGCGGGTCGCGGCCAAGGATTCCGAGGGGCGCGACGCGCTCCTCGCCGCCGCGGCCCACGGGAGCCTCGGAACGGTCAGGCTCCTGCTGGATCAAGGCGCCGATCCGCGCGTGGTCGACGCCGGCGGCGACGGACTCCTCTACCACGCCGCGGCCTCGGGCAGCGCCGTCCTCGTGCGGGAACTGCTCGACGGCGGGGCGGACGTCGATGCCCGCAACGCTGCCGGACGCACAAGCCTTTTCAGCGCGGTGAGCGCGGCAGTCGGCTCGCCCCGCCTCTACTCGCGCGCCCTCAAGGCTCCGGCCGACGCTCCCCTCTCCAGCATGCGGGATAAGGAACGCAGCCGCAACCTGAGGCAGCTTGAGATCGCGCGGCTCCTGCTCGACCGCAAGGCCGACCCCAACGCGGCCTCCCGCACCGGGGAGACTCCCCTGTTGCACGCCGCGCGGCTCGGACATCCGGCGGCGGCCCGCCTGCTCCTCTCGCATGGGGCCCGCGTCAACGCCCGGACCCGCTCGGGCACGACGGCGCTGATGTGGGCGGCCTGGCACGGCCGCCAGGAATTGGTCGAGCTGTTCCTGGAGCACGGCGCCGATCCGGACCTGGTCAAGCGCAACAAGCGCCGCGCGCGCGACCATGCCCGGCTGCGGGGGCATTCCAACCTGGCGCGCCGGATGGAAAAGTTCCCGCCCGCGACGGAAGTCTGAGGAGGGCGCCGGAGGATTCCCAGGGAGCGCAGCACGGGCTCCGGCACCATGGGGTAGAACGCCCCGGTGTCCACGACGGCCGCCAGTTGCAGGCGGCGCCGCCGGTTGAGGGCTCCGATCTTTAACGGCACGCTGAAGCAACCCATACAGCGGGCGTCAGGGCGGAAAACGTAAGCGGGAGGGGAGGTCCAATCCTGGGCGATCTCCGCGTCGCTCCTTGACCTCACCCAGGATTGAACCTCGCAGGGGCATCCCAGTAATTGCTCACAGTCCTAGCTCCCCGATATCATCAATACCACCGCGAGATTGTGGAGGCAATGCGCGATGATCGGCCCCGTCAATGACCCCGTCCAGTCGAAGAACAGCAAGTAAAGAATCCTGGACAGCAACAATGCCGGCACGTATGGGAGATTAAAGTGCAGGGCCGAGAACATGACCCCCACCGCGATCACGGCGATCCCGCGGCGGTAGTGAACTTTTGCCATGCTGTAAAGAAAGCCGGTGAACAGCAGTTCCTCGATGATGGGGGTCAGAAGGCACGTCATGAGAAGCAATTGCAGAACGGTCCTCGGCCCGGAGAATCCCCGGATGGCTTCAATTCCTCTGATATAGTACTGAAGGGTGCCTTCGGAGAACCAACGGGAGAAGAGGTACCGGTCAACCGCGAATAGTCCGAGAGACAGCGCCGCAAGGAGAATGCCCCCGAGGACGTCATGCTTCAGACGGATCGAAATCTTGAAGATATCCCGCGGCTGCAGGCGGTAGTGCCGCAGTCCCAGCCAAATGGTTAGGACGATTCCAGCCAAGTCCAACAATCGAATGGCCACCGGCAGAATCGACGGCTCCAGGCGCGAATGGCTGGCTAGAAATCCGGTTAATTGCAGCCATCCCAGCCAGTAGCCTAGAAACAAATAGACAAAGGGCTGATGGGGCGTTTCCTGTTTCGTTCTCTCAGACGACATCTCTTCCGTAAATCATGCCAAGTCGATCCATCGTCCCAATCTCCGTCACGAGAATACCTTTTCCCACGCCGATCTTGCCCACTCGCGCGGGAGAAGAGCCTTCACGAAAGAACCGGAGGCATGCGATCCCGCCTCCGGTTATTCGTTTTCCAGACCGGGAACGGCGCGCTAGCTGCGGCCAGTGCAACCTGTCCCGCGATTTGGTAGAATGCCGTGCCCTCTCGGCGATCATGCCGATGCGAGGGCTTTTCTTTTGGGGGTTGTTGCCGGCCGCCGTTTCCACGGCGGCCCCGGCCAACCCGGCCTTGGAACGCGCCGCGGCGTGGTCTCAATCGGCGCAGGAAGCGGCCTCCGACGGCGGGTCCCGCGCCGCGGCGCTGGCCGCCTTCGAATCCCTCTCGTCTCCTGCGCTCCCCGTTGTCGCGGGACTGCCGGGGTCCCCCGCGCCGAGGCCATCGCCGCAAACCGGTCCGACCAAGCCCGCGCCGCCCCCGAGACCTTCCCTGGCCGACCGCCGCCGGGAGCTTGAGAAGCGGCGCGCGCCCGGCAGGCTCCTTAAGGGAATCGGCCGGGGAATTCTCGGCTTCATCGCAGGAGCGGTCCTCGGAGGGCTGGTGGGGGCGGGCCTGGCCGTGGCCTTCCTCGTCAAGGCCCCCAACCCCGAACTCAAGATCCTCAAGTGGCCGCTCCTGCCCGTAGCCGCTGCGCTCGGGCTCGCGGCGGGCGCGATTGCCGGGCCTTTTGTGGGCGCTTGGCTGCTGGCCACGGGAGATTCTTATGATGGGTAGCCTCCTCCTGGCGTTGGCCCTTTCGGCGCCGCGCTCCGCGGCCCAGCCCCCCAGGCGAGCGAGCCTGGAGCAGATCGAGTCCCTGGCGCGACGGACCCTTCCAACCGGGCCCGAGGCGCTCTCTGAAGCCGCGCGCTTCGAGGGCGGCAGGCTTCCCGCCTTGGCCGTTGAGACCTCGACCGTCCCGGTCTGGGACCGGCCGATGTCCTTGGCCGACAAGGCGCGTCTTTTTGAGGAACGCACCCGGCGCGAGCACCGCCCCTGGCTGGGCCTCGTCTTGAGCAAGATTCACAAGCCTGACGGCTCATGGATCTACACGGCCTACGGCGACGCCGCGATCTTCACGGGCACCTACGTCGTCTCCCAGGCTCTGCGGCGCTCCGTCACGGACGAGGCCGAGGCCTTGGGGGCCATGGAGGAGTCGCTCTGGGGGCTCCACCACCTTCACGCGGCCACGGGCCTGCCGGGCGTGATCGCGGGAGGCCTGGTCCCCAAGGCGCACGCCGAGCAGGAGGGCTTTGCCGGAAGCGAGAAATGGCATGCGGGGACCGGAGACTATGCGGGCTGGATGTGGCAAGAGAACCTCTCCTACGACCAGTACGACGGGTGGGTCTTCGCAATCGCCTCGGGCCTGCCCCTGGTGCGGGACCCCAAGCTGCGGGGGGCGCTGCTGTCGGACCTTCGCGCCGTCGGACGCCACATGATCCGGAACAACCTGCAGATCGTGGGGATCAAGGAGCGCATCGGCTTTCATCCCAACTACGCCTACCAAGACCGCTGGCCCGGCATCCTCAAGAAGCTGCCGATCCCCCCGGTCCGGGGCGGCAACGCCATGCACGGTCTGCACCTCATGCGCGCGATCGCGAGCCTGACCGGCGATGCCGAGTTCCAGCGCTTCTACGAGGACGAGATGGTCCTCAATCACGAGCTGGACCTCAAGCTCAGGAAATTCGGCCCGCACTTCCCACCCCAGTTCCTGCGCGCCAGCAAGGCGGCCTTGTCTTCCCTGGCCCGGCTCTACTACGGTCCCGGGGTCCAGATGCGGCCCGAGGCCATGGTGTCGGACCTCTCCATGAACCTCTCCCACATGGCGCTCTACGACCTGGCCCGGATGGAAGAGGAGCCCGACCTCAGGTCCGTATACCGCGAGGTCCTCGACAAGACCCACGCCGAGGTCGAAGACCATGGCAACAGCTACTGGAACTTCCTCTACGCGTCGCAGTTCAAGGACGACCCGGCGAGCGCCGAGCGCGTGGCGCGAGCCGCCCGCGAGGGAGTCGACACCCTGCGGCGCTTCCCGACCCGTCCGATCTTCGGCAAGGTGGTCAACAGCGACGATCCGGCGATCCCAAAGTACAAGGGACCTCCCGACAAGATTCACAAGCGGATGCAGAACTGGCGTTGGTACTCGGAAAAGCCGCTTCCCATCGAGCGACAGGCCCTGCACGCCACCTTCGCCTGGCAGTCCAACCCATACGAGATGGACGGGGGAAACGACGCCAAGCAGGGCTCCGGCGCGGCCTACCTCGTGGCGTATTGGCTGGGACGCGCCAACGGGTTTATCAGACCGGAAGATTGAGACTGCGCCGGAGAGTGACAATGGCCAAGATGCGAGTCGCGACAGGCGAGACGCCAAACCTCCGTTCGACTCTACGCGCCTACAGTCAAACCGCCTTGGCAAGAATAAGGAGGATCGTCCCCGCCAGGCCCCTGCCTCTGGCCGTCGTCGTCTCGCTCATCGCCTCCCCGGCGCGTTCAATGACCGACACGGCGGTTGAATCCCTACGGCG
Source organism: uncultured Elusimicrobia bacterium (assembly GCA_964374095.1). Classification (GTDB taxonomy): domain Bacteria; phylum Elusimicrobiota; class Elusimicrobia; order UBA1565; family UBA9628; genus CAYJXJ01. The sequence continues at coordinate 8,911 of CAYJXJ010000012.1, read as the reverse complement.
GCTGAGCGAGGAAGGCACCTCGGCGGCCCTGCCCGCGGCGACGCTGGTCATTCAGCCTGTCCCGACCGTGACCGGCGCCGCGGTCCCGACGGATGAGGAGATGGAGGCCCGGGGCTACCGCCCCGCCGACCCCCTGCCCCCCGAGCTCGCGGCACGCTACGCCCCGGCGCCCCTGCCCGCGAACATCCCCCTCAAACAGACCGAGGATCGCGGCGACTACACGATCAGCGCCGGCGTTCTTGATACGGTCTCCCCGGCCCTCCCCTTCCGGCACTACCAGCCCAAGACCGCCGGCAAGCGCGCCCTTGTGATCGTCTTCCCGATCCTGGGGGGCGGCGGCAAGGCGGAGCGCCACATCGCCGCCATGCTGGCCGGGCGCGGGCACGCCGTGATCAGCGTGCTCAGGCCCGACAAGCCATTCCGCGCCGAGCACGACGCGGCCCGCATCGAGGGCCTCTTCCAGGCCACGATCTCGGGGGCGCGGACGCTCCTCGATTGGGCCGTCCGCGACCAGGGGGCCGATGGGCGGCGCGTGGGAGCCGTGGGCTTTAGCATGGGCGGGATCGCGGCCGTCACCTTCCTGGCCGCCGAGCCCCGCGCGCGCCGCTCCTTCATCGCCTTGGCCGGAGCCGACGTCGGCGGCATGATCCAGGACTCGCGCGAGCCCGGCATCCTCCGCTACTTGCGCAAGCGCCAAGAACGGGGCGTTCCGAAAGAGGCCGTGGTGGAGGATTTCCGCAACAATCTCCTTTCGGACCCGCTCCACACCTCCCGCTACGTCCGCCCCTCCGGGATGATCTTCGTCCGGGCCCTCAGCGACGTGTCGGTGCCGCCGACAAACTCGGAGCGCCTGTGGAAGCTGCTCGGAAAGCCCCGCCTGGCGCTCTTGCCCACCGGCCATTACACGACCGCCCTGTTTTACTGGCACCTGAAATCAGCCATCATCCGCCACTTCTCAAAGTGGGAAGAAGCTTGATTGAGGCAGCCGGCTATTGCCCGACCGCTCCTGAGGTTGTAGAAATGCCCCTCCGATGGGCCTGCTCTGGATATTCATGGGGGTTTCCGCCGGTGGCATTACGGCCGTTCTTCAAATCGGAGGAGTTGGAGCGCGGCATGGTAATTCTACTGATTCTCGCTAGAAGAGCGCCCCAGCGCAGCTGGGACGCAATCGGACGTCCCGACGAAGTCGGGGCGGCCGGTCGCGTGCCTCCCTCTCCTTGATCTCGGCCTCCTTGCGCTGTCCCCAGGGGTATCAACCAATCCGTATAGAGCGCGAGAACCTGCTCTCCATGCGACGCAGCCTGCGAGAGCCCGCGCGGCCCTAAGGAAGGCAAAATAACCGTCATCACGCCACCACAGGATGCCGGTGTATCGGAGAACGCTCTCGGTCCTCATGTTCCGACGAGAAACTGGGCCGGGTTACAGGAAGAAAAACTGGCGGCCCAGTCTAGATAGAAGATAGAACTTTCCGGGCGGTCTTCTTTTTGAAGTCTTGACGATTTGCGCTTGCTATGCTATCATGATAGCAAGATATCACATAATCACGGGAGGGTCATATGCGCATATTTAGTGGAAAAATTCTTCTTCGGCTGCCGCCCGAGATCCATAAGGAACTGGCCCGCGAGGCTTTCGAGAGCGGCCGGTCCATCAGCCAACTCTGCACGGAAGCCATTCTCGCCAGGAAGGCGCTGAAGGACTTCGATCCCTGGAAGTCAATCGAGAAATTGTGGAGCAAGAACCGGGAGACGGACCCGGCCAAACTGACGGCGGAGATTCGCGAGGCGCTTCAGGAAGCCAGGCGTGCCCACTAAGCTGCGGGTAGTGCTGGATACCAACGTCATCATTTCCGGCCTGATCAGCCCCCAGGGCCCTCCGGCGGGCATCCTCAAGGCGCTCAAAGCAGGCCGGTTCATTCTTGTCACGAGCCAGGCTATCAATGAGGAAATCCTTGAGGTCATGGACCGCCCGCGCCTGCGGGATAGATACGGTTTGGCGGATCACATGTTCGACATCGCCTTTATCTTGTGGGAACAAGCCGAGGTCATCACGAAGCTGCCGTCAGTCAAGGCCTCGAAGGATTCGAACGATGATAAATTCCTCGCGGCCGCGCTCGGCGGACTCGCCCACTATCTCGTGACGGGGGACATTAAAGACCTTCTCAGCATGCGAGAGTACCGGGGCATTCGGATCGTGAGCCCCAAACAGTTCTTGACCCTCCTCCACCCTTAGATGAAACAGGATCAAGATCCCGGAACCAGGCGGTTGACTGCCGACTTCCTGGCGCTTGTGCGCCGGTTCACCCCGTGGCATGACGGCACCGACCTGGCCTGGGGATTCTGGCTCCGGGAGGGACGCGCGTGGTCGCGGGTCACGGTGCGACGATACCGCGGGATCTACTTCATCGCCGGCGGCGACGCGGAGGCGATCACGCATCCTGAGCGGGGTCGCGGGGAATATCCGGAGACGGGGGAGCGCCTTCGATCCTGGATCCACGGGCTGCGCCTCTGGATGGCCGCGGTGGCGCGGGACCCCGTCGCTGCTCAAGCGGACCTCTTGCGCCGCCTGCCGTTATCCATGCGGCGGGGGGTTCTCCTGCGCAGGAACGTCAAGGCGCTCCTCCCGGATTGGCTCCCCATCGAGCGCGGGTTAGGCTCGGGGGAGAGTAAGTCAATCCTCGGGATTCTGGACCGCGGGGACCCTGGTCCCATCCCGGACATGACGGCAGAAAGGTTCTTCAAATATTGCCGCGTGGCGTACCAGGCCAACCCCCGGACTTTTCAAGGCTTGGGCTTCAAGCGGCGGCTCGCGGGGAGGGATTACTACCGGCGCTATGCGGACGGCCGTGACGGTGGACTCCTGGCCCTCGATCCGCGCTCTGCGGAGGCCTTCCTGAACTGGTTCGACTCCAAGAAGAGGTTCGGAGCCCATCCATGGGAGATATATCGCGGCGGCAACTCCACCCATATCGACTTGTCCGTCTGCCGGCATCCCGCAGGCGGGTGGTCCATCGCGCTGGATGCCTTTTCAAGCTCCCGGCTCATCGAGACTTGCCGCATCGCTTTGGCTCTGGACAAGGCGAGGCTGCCCTTCTGTCTGGCGCATCGGGAGTCCTACAAGAAGCGCATCCGCGATGAGGATTGGGTGGGCATCGTGCCCGAGGGCTCCGAGATCCGCTACGCCTGGCAGGACTTCCCGCGCGAATGGAATGTCGCCGACTGCATCCAGCTTCAATGGATCTTCGAGCCCCATCCTGGCCGAAAACCGGCCCAGTCGTCGAAACTGCGGCATTTGATCTCGTGGCTTCCGGAACAGGTGAGCGCGCACCTTCGCAACAAGGGCGCGTGAACGGCCGGCATCCGCCAACCGCGTCCGCGATCCTAAAATGGAAACTCGGGGCCAACGGGATTCGAACTCCATACTCAACGATGTGGAGGAGAAGCGGCGCTTGACCCAGCCCCGGCGTTGAGACCGAAGTCCCTCACCCCCATGGGCCGATTCTCGTCACGGACGGGGGTCCTTGGTCCCATGCGGTCCGAGCCCGGCCGGTGCTAGAGTAGGCGTGATGGAAAGGCCCCGCCGTCGCGCGCTCCTGGTCCTGCCGTGGCTCGTGGCCGCCCAGTGCCGGGCCGGGACCGCCGCGCCGCGCGCGTCCCTCGCGCGCGTCTCGGCCGCGCGCGCCCCGGGGCGGGTCCTCGGGAGCGTGCGGGCGCCGGCAATGGGGCCGGCCCTCGGCCTGGAGCTCCCGACGCCCGCGCCGGGCCTGGTTCTACCCACACCAGGCCCCGCGCTCCAAGCCCGCGAGTCCGTCGGCCCCGAGACCGCCGCCCCCCCGGTCCACGCCCGGGAGACCCCGCCGTCCGGCGATTTCGACCGGGAGCTGGTCTTTCCGCTGACGTTCCAGCGCGACGACGGCACGGCCATGACCGTGGAGGCCTATCGCATACAGCACCGCCTCGCGCCCGGCTGGGCCAAGGGCGGCATCCGCTGGCATCCGGCCGTGGACGCGCGCAGCGTGGGACGCCTGGCCGAAGAGATGTCCGCCAAGACCGCGGTGCTCGACCTGCCCATGGGCGGGTCCAAGGGCGGGGTGCGCGTGGACCCGGGCCGGCTCTCCGCGGCGGAGCAGGCGCGCCTCATGCGGGCCTACGCCGCGGCCTTGGCGGAACGGGGCGTGAGTTGGGAGAACGATGCCCCGGCCCCGGACGTGGGCACCAACGCGGCGCACATGGCCGTATACATGGACGAGGCGCTCCGGCGCTGGCTGGGGCGCGACGCGGCGGCGCGGGCGCGCTACCCGGGGCTGGCGGCACTCGCCCTAGAGGAGGCGGCGCCGGAAAAGACCCCCGTCCTCGACGCCTTCCTGGAGCTGGTGCGCTCCGGAGGGCTTGAGCCCCCGCACCTGCGGCTGTTGGCCTCGGTCACGGGCAAGCCCGTGGATAAGGGAGGGATCGCCGGACGCGCCGAGGCCACGGGCCGCGGCGTGGTCCTCGCGGCGCGGGCGGCCGCGCGGAACTTATGGGGCGTGAATCTCGAGGGCCTGTCGGTGGCGGTGCAGGGATTCGGCAACGTCGGATCATGGGCCGCGCGTCTCTTCGTCCAGGAGGGGGCCCGGGTCACGGCCGTGTCGGACGCCTCCGGCGTGCTGGTCGATCCCTCCGGACTCGACGTTGCGGCGCTCTCAGAGCATTACCGGGAGCATCGCACGCTGCGGGGATTCTCGGCCGGCCGCTTCAGCGCCGACCGCGAGGGAGTCTCGGCAGTGCCCGTCGATATCTTCGTGCCGGCCGCCATGGAAAACACGCTGACCGCGGCCGTGGCGCGCACCCTGCCCGCGCGCCTGGTGGTCGAGGGGGCCAACCTCCCCACCACGCCCGAGGCCGACCGCATACTCGGAGAACGCGGCATCCCGGTCGTGCCCGACATCCTCGCCAACGCCAACGGCGTGCTGGTCTCCTACTTGGAGCAGCTCCAGGCCCTGGGCGCGGCCGAGGCGGGACGGTGGGAGCCCTGGAGCCTGGAGGCGGTGAGGACCCGCTCCGGGGAGATCTTCTCGCGCCGCATCCGCGCGGTCTTCGAGGAGGCCGCTCGCCTGGGTTCAAGCTGGCGGGAAGCGGCCCGCGCCATCGCGCGCCGGCGCGTCGAGCGTCCCGCCGTCTCCGGCCGCCTCTCCCGCGACGTCGCGCCCAGCCGCTACGACCTGAGCCTCTCCCTCGACCCCGCCCACGCCGCCTTCAGCGGCCGCGCGCGCATCGCCGTCAGCGCCGGGAAACCGACGCGGACCCTCACCCTCCACGCCCTCGAGCTCGACATCCGGCAAGCCCTCGTCAACGGCCGCCGGCTGGACCCCTCCCGGATCGCCGTCGACGAAAAGGCCGAGACCGTGACGCTGACCCTGGACGAGCCGATCTCGGGCCCGGCCGTGGTGGAGCTGGCCTATTCCGGACGCATGAGCTCCCAGATGCGCGGCCTCTACCAGAGCCGCGCCCGGGTGTCGGGCCGGGAGGAGCTTTATGCCTTCACGCATCTGGAGCCCACGCACGCGCGGCGGCTCGTGCCCGGCTTCGACGAGCCCGACTTCAAGGCGGTGTTCGGCCTCACCTTGACCGGCCCCCGGGAGCTGACCCTTCTCTCCAACATGCCGGCCCAGGCCCGCTCGGTTTCGGGCGCGCTCCAGACCGTCGTGTTCCAAGACTCGCCCCGAATGTCGACCTATTTGCTCGCGGTCGCGGCCGCGCGCCTGGTCCCGACGGGCCGCAAGGTCGGACGCACCCAAATCACCGTGTGGACCGGGCCGGGGCAGCAAGGCCAGGCGGGATTCGCCCTGGACGCGGCGGAGCACGCCCTCAAGACCTTGAACGCCTACTTCGACCTCCCCTACCGGCTCCCGAAGCTCGATCTGGTGGCCGTGCCCGACTTCTCCTCCGGCGCCATGGAGAATTGGGGCGCGATCTTCTTTCGCGACTCGGCGCTGCTCATCGACCCCCAGCTCTCCTCCCTCGCGGCCCGCCGGCGCGTCGCCGAGGTCGTCTCCCATGAGATCGTGCACCAGTGGTTCGGCAACCTCGTCACCATGTCCTGGTGGAACGACCTATGGCTCAACGAGGCCTTCGCCACGTGGCTGGCCGCCAAGGTGCTCGACCGGGCCAGGCCGGAGTGGAAGGTCTGGCTCGACTTCGAGAAGGGAAAGCGCGCGCCCCTGCATCTCGACTCCCTGCGCCAGACCCGGGCCGTCTCGGCGCGGGCCGCGAGCCCCGCCGAGATCCAGGCCCTATTCGATCCCCTCACCTACCAGAAGGGCGGCGCCATCCTGCGCATGCTCGAGTCCTTCCTCGGCGAGCGGGCCTTCCGCCGGGGACTGCGCGGCTACATGCGCCGCTTCCAATACGGCAACGCCGAAGCCAAAGACCTCTGGGCCGAGCTGGAGACCGCCTCGGGCCGGCCCGTGGCCCGCCTCGCCGAGGCCTGGCTCTCCCAGCCCGGCTACCCCCTGGTGACGGTCCGCGCCGTCTCCCCGGACCGACGAACCCTGGAGCTGTCCCAGAAGCGCTTCTCGGCCCATAATGAGGAGAGCGCGGCGCGCTGGGCCGTGCCGATCGTCCTGCGCTACCGCCTAGCCGGCGAGAGGAGGCTGCGCTCCCACCGCGTGGTCCTGGAAGAAGCCTCGGCCGTGGTCAGGCTCCCGGGCCGCGGGAAGCTGGCCTGGGCGACGCCAACGCCGGCGAGACGGGCTTCTACCGGGTCTCCCTGGAAGACGGCCTGGACCGGATGGCGCTGAGGCGCCTCGAAGGAGGACCGCTCACGCGTCGTGATCGAGGATTGGGCCGCCTACCTCAGCGCACTGGGCCAGGAGTCGGCCGGCCCGGCGGACCGGCGGGCCCTCGCGCGCCTGGCGCGCCAGACCCTGGGCCCGCATCTGCGCCGCCTGGGGTTCAAGCCCAAGGCCCGAGAGGGCGACGAGGACGGCCTGGCGCGGGCGGCCGTGCTCTCCGCCCTGAGCCGGCTCGCGCCCTCGAGTGAGCTTGCCGGCCGACTGCGCTCGGGGGCGCGCGCTTATCTCAAGGACCCGGCCGCCGTGCCGCCAAGCCTCGTCTCCCTGGTCTTGAACGGCGCGGCCCGCAGGGGCGGCGCGGAGCTCTTCGAGGCCTACCGCCGCAACCTGGCGGCGGCAGCGACGCCCGAGCAGAAAGACCAGCTCCTGCGGGCGCTGGCCGAGTTCCGCGCTCCCGCGCTGCGCGCCCGCTACCTCGACATGACGCTCTCCGATGAGATCCGCGCCCAGGACGCCTGGAAGCCCTATCTCTTCCTGCTGGCCGATCCCGAAGCTCAAGCTCAAACCTGGGGCTTCCTTAAAGAGAACTGGCCGGGCCTCCTCGCCAAGCTCGGCCCGCGCGGGGCCGCGCGCATTATCTCGGCGACCGGCTCCCTGCGCGCCGACCCCGCCGAGGTGCGACAGTTCTTCGAGCGGCCCGAGAACCGCGTCGAACTGGCCCACAAGGCTCTCGAGCAGGCCCTTGAGTCCATGGAGCTCGGCGAGCGCTTCCGGCGCGCGCAGCGCGGGGCTCTGTCCGAGTGGCTGACGCGCCGCAACCCCTGAGGGCGCGGCAGCCCGGCGGCGCCTGCGCTTCCAATAAATTGGAGGCGCAGGCGGCCGGTCAGCGCTGTCAGGCTCCAAGGCCCGTTCGCCCCCCAAACCGGCCTTCGGCGCCACCCATTGACTCCTTGCGGCGTAGGTGTCATACTGCGATGTGGAGGAAAAGCGGCACTGCACCCATCAATCAGCGCTTAAAATTCCTACTGGGTTACGAGGCTTACGGAAAGGTCACGTCAGCCCGTCCGCGGCGTCGAGTCCACGCTCTCGATCCGAAACTCATCGGGAGAGCAGGGCAGGACGATTTGAATCTCACCTCCACTCCGGAGCATCTCCTCCAGAAACAGGATGTCGGAGCCGCAAGCGGCTGAGGCGTAGCCGAAGCCGGCATCAAGTTTTGCGAGAGCCCGGGCTATCTCAGCTCGGACTTCGCGTTCAGCCACAGCGGGAAATTGGGGCCGTGCGCGGCCAGGGGAGTCGATGCGATGGCCCGTGAACGCCACCACGCGAGGGACTTTGAAACAACTGTCTAGATCGGAGGCATCCTGCCCCAGGCTTTCCAGTATCAGCCTGGCCTGACGGCGCGCCTCATCATGCCGTCCCAACATGAAGGCCATGGTTGCAGCGTTGATCCCGGCGTAGTAACCCCTCTGCGACCGGTAAGACCGCAGATAGAAGCTGCGGGCGAGCCTGCGCTGCGCGCTCGGTCGGGCTTGCCGCGCTGGCCGCCATGTCCTTGCGCGTCCGCGCCAGTATGCCCAAGGTCTCCTCGTCGCGTCGCCCCTGACGGTAGAGGTCGGTCAGTATCTCGCAGGCGCGGTCCGCAGCGCCACTGCGCGCAAGTGACAGGGCGAGCAAGCGGAGCAACTCAGGGTCCTTCGGGACGGACTGGAGCCCTTCCTGGAAAAGGTCGTAGGCCAACAGCGGCTCTCCGTGTTCCAGGATGCGCTTGCCAACCTTGGCGTAGAGCCAGGGACGCTTGGACCATCGTTCCGGATGCCTATGGCGCCAGAGCGATAGCAGGCCCGGGAAGTCGCGAGGCAGATCGCCGACCCGGCGCCGTGGGGGGCTCATGGTTTCTCCCGGGCCAACCCGGCTTTCAACGACCTCCACTCCTTGTCCGTCATTGGAGCCAGGTCGCCGTCGTCCGCGATCTGGCGAAAGCCAGCGACCCGGGCCCAAAGAACCAGTTCCTCGGCGCCCACACTCCGCGATAACCAGGACAAATCCCAAACCAGCACGTTTCCGCGCCAATCCTGCGTAAGGACCATGGCGCTGAACTTAACCGTCGTGGACAGATTGCAAAAGCGCAGGTCCTCCCGG
>CAYJXJ010000011.1:19750-49086 GCA_964374095.1 uncultured Elusimicrobia bacterium | reverse complement strand
ATGGCTTATATATCAATCGGAAATTTGTCACGCAACCGTATAATGACGCCGTAGCATCAACTCGTTGAAAGCCTGGAGGTCCCCCGTCTTCGCCAGGCCGATCAGCTCGTCTTCCGGGATATTAGCGAGATTCATGTCAGGGCCTCGCGCCGTCTCCGGCCGCGGGACATCCCAGGTCGACAATGGCCAAAGTATGAATCCTCCCGGCTCCGCGCCGATCCGGGGCGCCGGAAGGACGGAACCCGGACTCAAGACCGCGCATGCCGTTGATGGCGCCATGGGTTAACACGAGTCCCGGCCCCTGTCAAGGCGGGCGGCGCGGGTGCCTCAGTCATGAGACGGACCCCAGGCCGCCATCTTTCACCCCGCGACGCCCGAGTCATGCGGCCGAATTGGACCCTTGCGTTTTTTGATCACTTATGTTATAATGTGTACAGGAGAACACAAAATGAACGGAACGACCACATTGACCATCCGCGTCCCAGTGGCGGTGAAACAAAGGCTCGACAAGTTGGCCAAGACCATACATCGCACCCGCTCCTGGCTGGCGGCGGACGCGGTCGAGAATTACGTGGCGGATCAGGAGCGTTATGCCGCCCTGTTGGACCAGGCCGAACGCGAAATCGAAGCCGGCCGCTCCGTGCCCCATGACCAAGTGGCCCGCTGGCTGCTGTCTTGGGGCTCGGGACGGGAATTGCCGCCCCCCGAGTGCAAATAATCTGGTCGCCGACGGCCATCGCCCAGTTGATCGAGATCCACCGGTACATCCAGCGCGACAAGCCCGAGGCCGCCCGTCGCGTGGCCGTCAAGATCGCAGCCAGCGCGGCCGGGTTGGCGCGCCATCCGCGCCTCGGGCATGCCGGGAGAAAGCCCGGGACGCGGGAACTGCTCATCCCCGGCACTCCCTATCTGATTTCCTATCGGGCGGAAGACGAACGCCTCGTCATCCTCGCGGTTTTTCATGGGGCGCGCGGGCGGTAGCCGGAATTATCGAGTGCTCTGCGACAGGGCCAGCAGAACGACGAAGAACATCAGCAGGATGGCCCCGAGGCCGGCGAGCCCAAGAAGTCGGCGCTTGGCTCCGTCGGCGGAGGAACGACGTGTTGTCTTTCACGTTTTGCTCATGGAGAGACGGCTCCACGGGTTCATGAACTAGTCATCCCGGCCTAGCTTGGCGGCCGCAGCGAGCGCCGCTTGAGCGCCCGGAAGTCCGCCTTCTGTAAGTCGGCCAAGAACTGCTCCTCAAGGCGCTCCCTTGCGGCCCGGATCGCGCCGGAGTCCAGCGGCAGCCTATTGGCGTGAGCGTGGTCCGCGAGTGCCCCGCGAATCCCCTCCAAGGGCTCCATGACCTCTCCCGGCGCGCCCAACGAGCGCATCTCGCCGGCGAGGCTGTCGAAGACGTCGCGGCAGCGAACCACCAGCGCCCGCCGGCCCGCATCCTCGCCGCTGGAGGCCGCGATGGCCATCTCGATGACCGCGAGCTCAAATCCCAGCCTGTAGAACGCCTGCGAACCGGGATCCGCGGAGATGAGTCCCTCATGAGCCTCCTGGGCGTAGTCATTCACGCGCCGGAAGAGGGAATATCCCTGGTCCGGCGCTCCTTGAGGGGAAGCCCCCAGGGAGCGCGCCCCCGCCAGTATGCGCTCCGACACCCCCAGGACCGCCAGCAATTTTCCCGCCGACCACAAGGCCTTCCGGAATCTTCCCTGCCGCTCCGGATTGGCGTCGTCTTCGCGCGTGAAGGTGAGCATCATGGCGAGGCCGACCATGTTGCCGGCTTCAAAGCCCACGGCACCGCCGGGATGGGGCGCCATCCAGGACGATCCATCTGCGGACAGTACCCGCGGGTCGTTTTTCAGGGCCTCGGCGAGAGACCCGCCGCTCCGCGCCCCCGTCCGGACGCCTAATTCGGCGGCGGACAGACCTACTGGAACGATCGCGCCCAGCAGGGCGAGGGCTCCCGAAAACACCAAGACCCGCGCGGCTCGTGAGTTTGTCATGTGACACCCCCACCCCGGAGACGCGGATTTCACCGCCGATCTTTCGGTCCGGGAACCGGATTGCGCCTAAAGTAGAATCGCGCGTTCCAACATCGCGCGGCTCAAACGTCGAATTCCCGGATGCGACCCATTATCCCTTTAGCTTCATTGACCGGATCGGTCGCCGCCATCGACAAGAGCGAGACGCCTTTCGGATAACCCGAGGCGACCAATTTCTTGAAGACCGCATCGAGGAGGAGGGCTCTTTCTTCGAAGTCGACCTCTCCCACGGTGCGGCCAAGCACTTCCTCATCGACTCCCCGCGCCTTCAACTCCCTCCACTTCTTCGCTTTCTTTTTCGCCCATTCGACGCAGTCCTCACGGAAAAAGGCCACCTGGACTATATCTAAGCTAAAGCCGCGTTTTTTCAAATTCTGAAATTCGCCGAACAGCATTCCGGCATTCGCTTCGAAATTCCGGGTCGATTCGAACCCCAGAGTCTCCAGCTACTCGCTCGACTGATGGCATCCAGGTAGCTCATGAGCCCCATGCTTGGCTTGGGAACCATCGAGTCGGCCATGGCGGTTTAGAGGCTAAGCGCCGCCGGAGTAGTTCGCTGTTGAACCGGCACGAGCCTCATGATCTTGGGGAGGAGAACCCCCAGTATACTTGAGCCGGCGTCCGATGCTCAAGCGTTATCTGAACCGAACGGAAATCGCTCAAACGGCCCGGCTTGCGTACGGCTCAGGAAACGCGGGCCTGGCGCCCCGATGAACGGCGCAAGCCAAGAAGCCGCTGCCACAGAACAGCGTCCCACAGCAGGCGCCCCGGAAGGGGACGAGGGGGGCGTCGGGGGTCCGGCCCCGCGTTATGCCCGCCCCAGCCGCTCGACCAGCAGCCGCTGGACCTCGGTCACCGTCGAGCAGGCCTCGGCCGCGGCCTTGGCGCCGAAGCGGGCCGCGGCAAGGTCGAGCAGAAGGCGGGCACGGGCGGGGTCTACGGGAAGGTAGAGCATCCGGAGCTCCGGCCCCCAGCCGCCGAGGGCCAGGGGTGAGGGCCGGCCATCCGGAGCGAGCAGATAGTGCGCCATGGCGCTCGCACCCAGGATCGGGCTGATGGGGGGATAGGGACCAACCGGAGAGCCCGGGGGAGTGCCGCTCAACTTCCCGCCGGAGAGGGCGTCGGCGAAGACGGCGGTCCAAGGCTGATCGAGGCAGGCCTCGAACAAGGAACTAAGCGCCTCGCGCAGGGCTTGGGCGTCGGGGCCCGAGGCGGAGGCGAGCCTCGCGGCGTAGCGCACGGCTAAGACGGTGCGCGCTCCCAGGGAGAGCCGGCCGGCGGATTTCAAGGTGAGGCGCAGGGGCGGCGCCCCGCGGCCGAAAGCCTCCAGGTGGCTCCAAAAGCCTGAGAAGAATACCGGAACGCAAGAAGAGGTGCCAAAATTTTTGAGGGCCGCCTCGCCGCTGAGTATGCCGGTCAAATCCAACGCCCGGTAGGCATCGAAGAGCTTGCGCGTCAACACCGCAAAACGGCCGTGCTCGCGGCTGCGGGGGCCCAGCCGCAGACAGGAACGACCGCCTTCCTTGCGGCCCTCAGCCGCCAGCACGGCCATGAGCGCGGCCGGGTCCCAGGGAGTGCGGGCAGCCTCGGACTCCATGAGGTCCCGGTCCCTGGGCCCCTCCATGAGGGCCAGGCATAACCGCGCCAAGGGGCTGCGGCGCGCCAGCCCGTACAGGTACTTCCTGGCCGCGGGACAGGGGTTTCTCAACGCAAGGAGCGCGCCTGCCGGTCCATCTTGTTTGACGGAAGAATCCGGGGCGACTCCCCGGGAACAGTCGAGCAGTTCGGCGGAAAGAAACCGCGCCGGCTCGCGGAAAATCGGCAGCCATTCCAGGTTTTCCACCTTCGACCAGCAGGCGCATTCTTCCGACAGGACGAAGCGCAGGATCTCCTGCAGGGATGAGTCGGGGAGCCTTACGCCCCAGGCTGACTCGGAAATCTCGATGGCCAGGCGAACCCCATCCCACCCTATGCGGTCCCGGCAGATCAAGTCCGCCACGACGCTCAACGCGGCGGCGGCCCCGGAAGGGGACCTCGCCGCGGCGGAAGCGATCCATTCCGGGGAGGCATTATATTCCGCGACCAGGCGCATGAGCCACCGCCAGGCGTACGGCCGGTCGAGGGAAGCCAGAGCCTCCGCCGCCACCTCGATCGCACTCCCGGGGCCCAGAAGGCAGGCCACGGCCCCCTCCGCGGCGGCCTCACCGCCGAAGCGCAACAGGGCGTCGGCCGCGGTGAGCCGGGCGCCGTCTTCGGTCGCGTGCCGCAGGACCGTGCCCGCCAAGTTCGCGTCCCGGTCCTTGGCCGCGACCAGGGCGAGCGCCTCCTCGGCGAGCACGGGGGGCCAGAGAATATCTTCGCGCTCCCCCCAATACTCCGGCCAGACCCCGGCGTCTTCCAGGAGACGGCGGCAGTCTCCGAGCCGGCCTTGGAGGATCTCCGCGAGCGCCGGATGCAGCCCTGGGGGGACGGTTTCAGGGCTCTGGGAGTCGAGAACGAGGGAGCGGCGGGCCGCGGCCGGCCAAGCCTCGATCCCGTCGTCGTACCAAAACAGACGCTCGAGATTTTCCGGAAGTCCCGCGTTGCTGAGGCTCACCCCCGCTTTCCGAGCCCATTGGCCGCAGTAGGACGCGATCCACTCTTCCACCTCCGATCGGGACCAGTGGAGATAAGTGCGGAAGCCGATCATCTGGAACTGGGTGTTGAGGCAGACCAGCTTGCGGCCGACCGGAGTCCCGGCTACATCCCGCACGATCAGGACCGCTTTGTTGGCTTCGCCGGAATTGGAAACGACGGCTCTGTTGTTGCAAGAGCCCAACGATAAACAGGTCTTGAACCAAGTCCCCATCATGAAGACCTCAAAGGGGTTGTCCGCGGGCGCGATGCGCAGCTTGCGGCCGTCGAACTCGGTCTCGGCCGCGGGCGGGGTCAGCCAGGCGTCGACCGCCACGCCGGCGGCGCGGGCGCTCTCGATCCAGGCCCGGTTGGCGCGAAGGACGCCGCGGTAGCGGGGGCCCGCCTCGCGCCACGCCGAGACGATCGCCTCCAGAGCGGCGCGCTCGGACCCGGGGAGCGTTCGGGACCAGTGCAGGATCGCCAACACGTCTTGGGACCCGACGCCGGGGGGCAGGTCGCAGTCAAAATCATCGTGCCACAAATCCGCGGCCTGGCGCCGGACCCCGCGCTTGAGGGCCTCGATGGCGGCGAAGGCGCAGGCCTGGCGCGCCTCGGGCAATAGTCTGAGCCCGTAGTCAGGGCATCGCTCCAGCGGATTTGACTCGAGGTTGTCCCGGCGCCGGCGCATGGCCTCGGTCATCCGTCCCTGGGCGGCAGCCGCCCTGAGATGCTCGAGCTCCCGCGCCCGCCGCGCGGGCGCGGTCAGGGCCTTACGCAGGGCGGACGGAATCGTACAAGGCAAATCCGCCAGTCTTTGGTAGTGGGCTAACAAGGCGAGGGCCTTGCGGAGCTCCTCAGGCAGGCCGGGAGGGGAGTCCGGCGGCGGCGGCAAACGCCGCGGCGGGTCAAGCCAGCGGGAAAGATGATCGCGCAGGCGGGGCGTCGCCTCTTGCGGCGCGGCCAGCCATAGGACGGCGCCTTTGAGGCCGACCGCAAACTCGCGGGTCAAACCACGCGGACCGAGCGCCGCCAGCCAGTCGGCAAGGCTCCTGAAGGCCTGCCATGTCCCGGCCGAGGCGGTGGACATGATCACGCGGGCGGCTTCGTACTCAACGAGCTCGGCGCCTGCCTTTTGGAGCGACTCCAGAACGCTCCTGGCCGGCGCCGGTGAGAAGCCCTCGGCTGCGAACTCCGGGAATTTTTCATCCAAGGTCGCCAAGGCCCAATTGCCATCATCGGCGCCGACCCCCGCCGCCAGCAAACATCGCATCCCCGCAAGGTTGTAGGCATAAGCCTGGGGGTGATCTGCCAGCCAAATGGTCAGCGGTTCGTAGCCCGGGAGCCCGCGCTGCGAGAGAAGTTCCTCGAACAGCGCCATGCCGTGCTCGCGGTCGCCTTCGAGGAGGAGGCCGGCCGGCGGGGGGGCCTCGGCGCCGTCGAGCGCGCAGATGGCGGCCAGGCCCGCGACGGCCCAGCCCGGCGGAGGAGACGGCGTGCGGGCGAGGTACTCTTCGCAAATCGCCGCCAAGCGGCGGTGGTAGTCGACTCGCTCATGGGGCCTGCCGGGAGTAGGGATGCCCGCCTCCTTCAGCAATCTCTCCGGTAGACGGCCCAACTCTTGGTCCACGCCGTCTATGTTCAAAAGCTCCCGCGCCCACCACCGGTGATCTTTCCCTGTATCGGGTATCCCTTGGAGCACGGCCTGCTTGAGACGCAGAATGGCCTGTCCGTCTCCGTCCCGGGCGGCCCGCCCGGCTTGAGGGCCGAGGACATGAAGAAGGCGCCGCAGGGCCTGGGGACCACCGATCCAGGCGGCGACGCGGCAGTGCCACAGCCAGAGGGGCGGGAATCCCGATCGCGCCGCGGCCCGCAGGTCCCGGTCGGCTTGGGCGCCCCATCCGTGCGGGAGCGCATAGGCCTGCGGCGGCGCGGCGGCGCCGCTCTCGGCGCAGCGCAGCGCAGCGTAGAGTTGGTCGAGCTGTTCGGAGATCTCCCCGATCTCCCGGGACCAATCCTCCATCTTGGCGCGCAAGTCGGGCCGCACGCGCCGCAAGTCGTCGCGGTCCCTCAGTATCTTCATCCATTTCTGGAGCGCCGTCCGCCAGCATGCCAGCAGGCCGGCGTCCACTTGGGAAACCTGGGAGGCCCGGAAACCCAACTCCGTGGGCCTGGGCTGCTCCCCGGGGGCCGGAAGCCGCTGGAGCGCGGCGAGTCGTTTCAATAGAACGACGGCGTCGGGCTCGCCGCGCGCCAGAAAGACCGCGGCGGGGGCGGCGAATATTCTCCCCAGGGCTTGGCGCGCGACGGCCCGCGAACGCGCACCGATCTCCTCATCCTTGGGCTGCAGCCGGATCTTCGCCATGGCGATATCGAGTAAGGA
The DNA here is from genome assembly GCA_964374095.1 of uncultured Elusimicrobia bacterium. Lineage (GTDB taxonomy): Bacteria > Elusimicrobiota > Elusimicrobia > UBA1565 > UBA9628 > CAYJXJ01. Next base: position 42,051 of record CAYJXJ010000011.1, on the reverse strand, counting down.
TAGGGCGGGAACCGGGGGAAATCAAGTGGATCAAGCTCTCCCAGTTCCCGGTGTTTTGAACGGATGCAACCGTACGCGCGTACAGTCGAAGCATACGATGAGAACCATGGAGGAACAGAACAATTTCTCCCTGATGTCAAACATCCAGAACGAAGGGCCCGCTCCCCACGCGAGTCCGGAGGTTCATGAACATCTCATCACCGTCCGGGTTAGGAAACGCGGGGCCGACGCTCCGCCGGCCGCCGCAGGCCAACGAGCCGCTGCCACAAGATCGCGTCCCACAGCAGGAGCCGCCAGCACTCGTAGCACAGGGAGTCCCTGCCTGGACGCAGCTGGAGCCGCCGCGCCGTACGGGAGTCCCGCTCCAATAGGGCGATACGCTCGCGCCCCGAGAGATGACGGTGCGCCGCGGCCGCATCGGGAACGCCCTCGCGCCGGGAGTCTTCCAGGACCATGCCCCGCCGCCCCAGTTCCTTGCGGAGCTTGGCGAATGCCCGCGCCAGCCGGACGTAGACGGTATCCTCGTCGATACCAAACACCGCCGCCGTGCGCGCGCAATCCCAGCCCTTGTAGAACCGGGCGATCACGATCTGGCGGTAGATCTTCGGCAGACCTCTAACCGCCAGGAGCATTTCTTTGCGGGCCTCCCGGGCCACCAGCCTCTCCAACGGGTCGGGGGAACGATCCTTCAGGAAGTCGCCGGGCGAGTACGGCGGCCGTCGGCCGCCGTCGTGATCGTCGCGGCCGGCATCCAGCGGGACGCAGGACAAGCGCCTCTTGCGCAGGTAGTCCGTCGCCGCGTTCTTGGCCACCTTGGCCAACCACGTGGGAAAGGCGGCGCCGTTTCGGCCGCAGTACCCGCGCAGGCGCGCGCAGCGGTCCGCCAAGAGCTTGGCCCAGACCGCGGAGGCGACCTCGTCGATCTCTTCCTTGGGGAAACCGGAGAGCTTCCAGGCCACCGCTTCGGCCACCAGGCCGCGGTAGGTGGTGTAGATTCTCTCCAACCCCGACACGTCAAAGACCTGGGCCGCCCAGCCATTGGAATCCCAGGCGGCTGCCCCGGAGACCCCGTTTCCAGGGTTTTCCATGTGTTCCGGGTGCGTATCGGTCCAATAGACGAAAGGCGGCCGGAAAATCTTTCAGGGGGCGGGAAGGTCCCGCGCGCGGCTTCTCAGCCGGCTTGCGAGGCGATCGACCGTTCTCTCAGCGCCGAGACTTGGGCCAGGGCCGGGAAATCACGGTCCCGGTGCATAACCGTCAAGTTGTGGCGGATGGCGCACGCCGCGATCAGGCAGTCCACCGACGAGCGCACCGTCAAGCCGCGCCGCCGCGCCAGCCGGTAGAGCTCCACCGCCCGCTCCACCACCGCCCAGGACAGCGGAGACTCCACGATCGGCAGGGCCGTCATGGCCTCGCGGGCGGACCGGTACGCCGCTTCGTCTCGAAAACCCTGAAGCACCTCCTGGACCACCGGCAGACAAGTCACCACTTCCTCCAAGTCGAACACCGCATCGGGACGCAGGGAGGTATCCTTGCGGAAAAGCTCTACCCAAACGGAGGTATCGACTAAAACCACGACCTAATCAATCCTTAGTTTTCGGGGAATCCTCTCTCACGACCGAGAGTTCTCCCTCCCACAAACCGCTGCCCGCCAAATCCAAAATACGCCTTGCCTTGGCCCGGCGAACAAAATCCCTCAGTGCCATCTCCACAGCTTTTGAATAGGTCTTTGCTTTTGACAAAACGGTCGCTTCCTCCAGTAGATGTTCATCTAACATAAGATTTGTACGTTTCATGTGTATAGTGTATACGCCAATCTGGAGCTTGTCAATCCCCCAGACTCCCACCCCAGGGGCCTAGCTTGGCGGCCGCGGCAGGCGCCGCTTGAGAGCCCGGAAGTCCACCTTCTGGAAGTCGGCAAAGAACCGCTCCTCGATGCGCTCCCTTGCGGCCCGGATCACTCCGGAGTCCAGCGGCAGCCCATTGGCGTGAGCGTGGGCCGCGAATGCCCCGCGGATCCTCTCCAAAGGCTCCATGACCTCTCCCGGCGCGTCCAAAGAGCGCATTTCGCCGGCGAGACTGTCGAAGACGCCGCGGCTTCGGACCACCAGCGCCCGCATCCCCGCATCCTCGCCGTCGGACGCCGCGATGGCCATCTCACTGACCGCGAGCTCAAATCCCAGCCTGTAGAACGCCTGCGAATCGGGGGCCGTGGCGGTGATATCCTCGTGAAGCTCCTGGGCGTAGTCATTCACGCGCTGGAAAAGGGCGTACCCACCGCCCGGCTCTACTTTGGGGGCGCTTGCCAGAGAGCGCGCACCTGCCATGACCCGCTCCGACACTCCCAGGACACCCAGCAACTTCTCAGCCGCCCACAAGGCCTTCCGGAAGCTTGCCTGCCGGTCCGAGTCGCCGTCGTCCCCGCGCGCGAAAGTGAGCATCACGGCGAGGCCCACCACGCGGCCGGCTTGAAAGCCGACGGCCCCGCCGGGATGGGGCGCCATCCAGGACGAACCATCCGCGGACAGGATTCGAGGGTCGTTTTTCATGGCCTCGGCCAGAGACCCGCCGCTCCCCGCTCCCCTGACGCCCAATTCAGCGGCGGATAGACCTTTTGGAACGATCGCGCCCAGCAGGGCGAGGGCCCCCGAAAACACCAAGGTCCGAGCGGCTCGCGAGTTTGTCATGTGACACCCCCGCCCCGGAGACGCGGATTCCACCGCCGATCTTTCGGTGCGTGGGCCGGCTTCCCGGGAGTCCCCTCACATGAAGGACATGGCCCAGCCGTATTATGCGGGGCTCCTGAAGCTGTTCGTCGCGCCAACCCTGCGCTATTCCGAAGATATCGACCTCGTGCAGATTGCCGCGGGGCCCGAGGCTCATCGCGCGGAATCGTCCCGGCAGAGACAATAGTGCCTGCGGGCGTGAACCCACATGAAGAAGCCGTCCCGAGCGCTCTCGTATTCCAGCATCCAGCGCCAGCCGACCGGCCGCGCGCTCATCGGCGGCGGCGTCGCGAAGCAAGGCCGCCAAGGCCCGGCATACCCGCGGCGGATGCCTCTGGCCGAAGGCGGCGGGATGCTCGCGCCAGGAGGGATAGAGCCGGCGGAGTTTGTAGATCGAGACTCCCAGGTACTCCGTATGTATCCCGTTCCCCGGGCCATGCTCCAATTCCAGGATGAACTTGATCCCGCGCGCCGCGCACTCCGCGAACTTCTCGGGGTCTTGAGGGTACTTCCCCCAGAATCCGGGATTTACGACGCTCGTCGGAAAGGCCAGCCGCTCCATCGCGCCATCCATCGTCACCCATTAAGACGGACGAGCGGCGGCCTCCCGGGCGTCCCTGAGCTTTCGCCCGGTCCGAGCGCGCGGCTCGGCGCGGCGGCTGCGCGGCGGGAGGCCGACGCTGATCTGTTTGCGCGCCGGGTCATTCCCGGGACGGCTCCTCCTCGCCCTGGGCCAGCTCCTCGCAGCTCTCCAGCAAGTTCTCGCGCAGGCGGCGCAGCCGCTCGAAGACTCCCGGCCCTGCCGTCCTTGCCGGCCCGCGGCAGCGGACCCGAAGAGCGTCGAACTCCGAGACGAGCCTGACGAAGAGTTCCGGCGAAAGCCGGGCCCAGTTCGTGTTCCAGAGCGAGGTCCCTCCGAAGCGGCCGTGAAGCATGTTCCAGAGGATCACGTGGCGCCGGTAGCCGTCCTCGGACGAGACTCCCCGCCAGTACGGCTCCTCCTCCGCGTCGATCTTCCGCAGCCGGAAATCGTCTTCCGGCCTATCGAAGCCGCCGGCGACGTCCATCCGATCATCGTCAAATGGGACATGCATGGGCGTCAGTCCCCAAACCTGTTGCGAAACGCCCAGTGCGGCCGGTCCAGGTGGAGCGCGGCGTGCTCCGGATGGCTGATCCAGCCCGAGACGACGGGCCCGTTCCATGGCGTGAGCGGCTGGGGGTCTTCGAGCGTTCCCTCGATGCGCTCCGCGCTGTGGCGGGTGCCCATGATGGCGCCGCCCTGCGCGGGCTCGACGGGCACGAACCAGATGTCCCCCTGGCGCAGAACCTTGAGCCCCTTGGCGCGCGCCCGCCGCACCGCGGCGGGAACGATGCTCTCCAGCGCCGCGAGCACGGTGGGCGCCCGCTCCGCCAAGGGCAAGGCGAAGAGCTGAGACTCATCCTGCCCCGCCAGGACGCAGGACTCAAGTCCCGGCCGCTCCGCCAGCTCCACCAGAACCAATCGTTCCTTGGGGAGGGCGTCCCGGACCTCCACCACCGAGCCCGGGCTGTACTGCAGGATCAGGCGCGGCTCTCCCTGGTTGACGGCGCGCAAACCCACGCGCCGGGGCGAGTCCTCCACGGCCAGGGCCAGTCCGCATCGCGCCAGCGACCGGCGCAACCGTTCTACGCACGACGGCTCGATTCGGCTGTTCATCTCCCCATCCCCCCGGGCCGCGGCTCGGCGAACGCCGCCCCACGGAAATAGACGGTAATGGGGCCGAACCCTTTCAACCGGCAGATTGTCCTAAAAGAGATAGCGGCCGTCGGGTCCCACGCGCGACGTAGGCGGCACGCGGCTTTTCTCGAAGGCGTTGTAGCCTTCCTTCAAATTAAGCCAGAAACGCCCCAGGTCCTCGCCGGACTCCTCCTGGGGCACGGCCCGCGGGGCCGCCATTCCCGCCGCGTTCATCCGGGAGGGGAATATGTGGACCGGGATGCGGGACTGTCCGGAGGACCGGGCCAGGACCGCCAGCGCGTAGATCTCGCGGATCAGGTCGTCGGTCATGGCCAGGCAACCGATCGAGACGCAGTTTCCATGGATGAAGATGTCGCCCCCCAGCCGGCCGCGCTCGCCCGGCGCGCGGTCCGAGGCATTGGGGTAGTTCAGGCCCAGCGACAGATGGAACCGGCTTTGGGGGTTGAAGCGGTCGACATGGTAGAAGCCCTCGGGCACCTGGCCGTCCCCCTCGCGGCGCTTGGGGCCGGGCCCCCCCGAGAAGGAGCAGATGCGGTAGTCCTTGGCCTTGACGTAGGCTCCGGCGGGCCCCGCGGCCCAGAGCTCGAGCGTTTTCTCTTTCTTGAAAGCGCGCGGGAACAGGCGCGCGGGCGGGTACGGGAGGCCCCTCCGGGCAAAGAGGGCTTTGGCGCCCGCTTCCCGCGACGCGAAGGCCTCGCGCACGCGCGGAAACCGCCGCTGTTGGGCTTCGAAGGAGGCGCCGTCGGAATGCGAAACCATGAACAGCAGGAACAACCCCGGAATCATGAAGGGCGTGGGGGATTATAGCTTAGCGGACCCGGCCGCCTCGAACCGCCGAGGTGACTGCCTCCACCAATGGAGGCAGCCAACCACAGCTCCCTTCCCGCAGTCTGGCCGAGCCCTAGAACTGCGGCGGGTCCACGATCCCGGCGTGGGGAGCGTCGAGGAGGGAGTTTTGACCCTCCGCGTTTACTTGCGAGACGTTCACGTGGGTCTGCTCGAAGCGGATCGGGTCGGTGCTCCGGGGCTCTAACGCGAGGCGGAAGCTCCTCCCGAGCGTCACGCTCTCTCCCGGGCCGAGCCGGTCGACGGGCAGGAAAGCGGGCGTAAAACTGATAGGCTCGCCCGCGCGCCCCGAAGCCTCGAAGGACTCCTGCCGCGACAGCACCCTCAAATCCAGCAGGGTCGTAGACCCCGTGTTTTGGAGTTCGACCTCGTAGAAGACTTGGTCTCCGCGGAAGTAGACCGGCAGCACTCCCCGAAGAGTGTCGGGAACGGGCATGCGAACGGTGCGCGTGCCGCGGCCCGGGATGCGGACGTGGAAGGAGTCCAGACCGCCCTCCGTCTCGCCCATGGTCCGCATGTAGGTCACCCGCAGGCGCAGGCCGTCTCCCTCGACCCAGGGCATCTCGAAGCGGTCCTGATGGACCAGGGGCGGCGGCGCCTCCGCGGGAACCCTCAGGCCCATCCCCGGCGGCGCATGCGCCCCCGGACGCGCCGCCCCGAAGAAGGCGGCGATGTCGGGCGCGCGCGAAGACAAACCGAGCGGCGCCGCCGCGGCGACGCCAACGGCAAACAAAGCGAGAATCTTCATGGTTCCTCCCCGTAGTGCCCGTCATGGGACACCGGCACCGGGTTAGACGTTCCCGGGGGTCCCAATCTTTCAGGCCTCCTCGCAAGCGAGTGTTTGAAGCACGACGCGCGGCAGGTTCCCCATGTCGAAGAGCGAGTACAGCCAGCCCGCGGCCCCGAGCCGGATGGCTTCGTGCGCCAAATCGGCCCGGTCCAGGCCGGATTGCATCAGGATGGGGATATTCCAGGTCCGGGGGTTGTCCCGGAGCTTCCCGCAGGCGGTCAGGCCGTCCATGCGGGGCATGAGGTAGTTGAGCAGGATGAGGTCCGGCCTCCAGCCGCAGGCCACGCTCACCCCCTCCACGCCGTCCGGGGCTCCCAAGACTCGGAAGCCGGCCTTGTCGAGCGCGAATTGGCATAGGGCGAGGATATCCGGCTCGTCCTGGACCACGAGCACCTTCAACCGTCCCCCGGGCCGAGCTCCTGGCATTTCCGCCAAGGCCGGAACTCCCGGATCATCATCGCCCCGCGCCAGGCGCACGTAGCTCTCCACCGGGCTGGTCCCCTCCTCGAGCCGCGGCCCGCTTCCTGTCATGGCCTCGACGGCGCGGGCGCAATGCAGGCCGAATCGGAGCGCATACCGCGGTCCTCCCGTCAAGCTTGAGGATTCGTAGTGCTTCCTATTGAACGCGGCCAGGAAGTCCCGGAGTCGGCGAAGATGGTATAAGCACATTTCCAACTCCAACGAAAGTTTCCTTCCCTCCGCCGTGCCGAGGATGTCGTCGAAATGCGCGAGCGGCGCGCTCGCCAGCGGCAGCCAGGAGGGCGCCCGGCCGCGCGCCAGGGGCCCGCAAAGCCTGCCGTCCCAGAACGACGTCACGGCGGAACGCAAGGACGCGAAGTCAAATTGTCCGCCGGACCGCAGGACGAGGCTCACCGGCTCGAACCTTCCTCGTGAAGCCGAGCATACCCGCGGGCCAAACCGGCGAACTCCCGCAACGCGGGGTCGCGGGAGTCGCGCCAAGCCTCCAGGGAGGCTTGAAGCTCGTGGGCCGAGCCCGGTGATTCCCCAGTCCGCAGCATGCTTTCCAGGGAGAGCATCTCCGCGTCGATCCGGGTGAAGTATGCCCGCGCCAGGACCGGCCACAACCGGCGGTCCCCCAAGACGACGAAAGCCTCGACGTCTTCGGCCGCCGCGATCTTGCCGGTCGTCAACACCCCCTCCCCGCCCAACGCCCGGCCGGCGATTTCTCTGGTCTCCGGGTCCTCGTCGCCGGCGTACCGCGACAAGAACGGCAGCGCGCTTTCGGGACTCTCCAGCAGGAAGGCCCCCACCGTCGCGACGGCCGCGGACCTGAGGCCGGGAGTCTTGGAGCACAGCCAGTCGAGAAGGTCTTCGATCAGCGCCGGCGGCGCGGCCGGCGCGCTGTGCGCCATGCAGAGAGCGAGCTTGCGGCGCGGCCCCGGGGGCAGGCAGGCGGCGAGTTCCGCCATCAAAGCCGGCCGGCGCTCCCGCAGTTCCCAATAGCAGCTCCAATCCCGGCCGCAGACGTCGCCGCAAAGATCCGCCGGCGCCACGGCGATTCCGAGGATGGATTCGAGCAGTTCCTCTGGCAGGGGCCCGCGCCGATGCCACCGCAGCGCGCAGGCCGCGACCAGCCCCGCGTGCCCATCGGACAGGACGATCGCGGCCCACTCCGCGGCGTCGATGCGCACGAGCGGGTTCGGGTCCCATAGGCAGCGCTCCAGGTAAGGCAAGCGCCGCCGGGGGTCACGCCTCAAAGCGGCCAGAAGGCCGGTCCTGCGCACCCGGGTGGACTGGGGGTTGTCTCCCAAAGAAGACGGCATGTCCTCCCAGATCGGCTCCGGCGGCGAAGGCCCCACATCATCCTTGACGCGCGAGCGGCGCCGCGTCTTTCAACCCGGGACCCGGGGCATGGCGAGCGCGGCCTCCCACGTGGAAGCCGCGCGGGAGACACGCTTCCCGCAGAGCTCGCCGACGTCCGGCGGCGCGAACCCCACCCGCCGGCGCCCGGCGCGGGGCCCGGGGGCCGCGGCCGGGCGGCCCGGGGGCCGCACGGCCGCGGCGATGCGGCGCATGAGATCGATGTCCGAGAGGTGCGCATGGCGGGGCCGCGGGGCCCGCGGCACGGGCAGGATTTCGGGCTCAAAGCGCTCCCCGAGGCCCCGGCGCTCCAGCTCCCGGCGCAGCTTGGCGAAAGCCCGCGCCAGCCGGACGTAGACGGTATCCTCATCGATGCCGCACGCGGCCGCGATCTCCCGGGCGCTGCGGCCCTTGTAGAACCGCGCGCAGACGACCTGGCGGTAGATCCTCGGCAGTATCTTGACCGCCAGCACGACCTCGGCGCGGACCTCGCGGGCGATGAGCCGCTCCAGCGGATCGGGAGCGGAGCGATCCCAAAGAAAGGAGCCCGAAAGACAGGGGTTGCCGTCCTCGCAGAGCGGATCCAGCGGCACGACGACCAGCCGGCGCCGCCGCAGATAGTCCACGGCCGCGTTGCGGGCCACGCGGGTGAGCCAGGTGGGAAACATCGCCCCGTTGCGCCCTCCGAAGGTCCGGATCCTGGCGCAGTCGCAGGCGTAGAGCTTCGCCCAGAGGCCGGACACCACCTCCTCGACCTCCTGCCTCGGAACCCCGGCGAGCTTCCAGGACACGACCTCGGCCACCAGTCCCCGGTAGGTCCTGTAGATGCGCTCCTTCTCCCGGCCGTCCAAGAGCCGCGCCCCGCCCCCGCGGCCCGCCCTCGACGCGACCATCATCGGATAGAATGCCCCCGGCCGGTAGACGCGCGAGGGGGACGGCGTCTTTCAGGCGGGAAACGCCCGGGAAGGGGCCGCCCCGGGAAGCGGGTCCTGGCTCAAAGTGTAACAGGAGCTTGCGGCCCGCGCAAGGGATATTTGAGCCGATCACCGCGTGCGGCGCCGCGGGCTTCTTTCAGGCCCGCTCGGGGAGCGCCTCAGTCGATCCACCGGGCGTTGGACCCGCGGTTCTCCGTGTTCGGCACCGCCCGGCGCCAGGCCAAGAAGCGCACGGTCGCGTGGTCCGGATGGCGCACCTTCCCCCGCACGAACATGTGCGCCTCGCCCGCCGCGGGAGGCGCGGCGAAAACGATCCGGAGATACTCATCGGCCGTGTGAGGCTTGCCCCGCCCGGGGCCCCCGATCGGGAACTTCCTCCGCACCTGAGTGCGCTCGGCCGCGGCGATCGCGGCCCTCTCGGCCTTGGCCGCGGGCACGAAGAACCACTCCCCCTGGCGCGTCGGCGCCTCCGGGAGCGACTTCAGTGGATTGAGCCCCTCGCGCGCCTGCCGGACTGTGGTCACGGGGACGTCTTTCGGAAGCTGGGCCATGAAGAGGTCCCGCTCATCCATCCCCATCAGGAACTTGCGCTTTTCCGGATTGACCCGCACGGTGCCCCGAACCATCTTGCCCACGGAAGGCTCGTATTGGTCCACCTCGAAGCTCCGCGCCGGCTCGTGAACCATGAGCACCAACTGCCGCAGCCCGCGGTCCGCGTCGAGGACCCGGACGACGTTTCCCGCCGCCCCTGGGCTCAGATTGAACCACACGCGAGCCCGGCCGCGGCGGGTTTCGCGGGCGATGCGGCAGAAGAAGACTTCCCGCCCGGGCAGGTGCCGCGCCTCAAGGCCCGCCTTTGCGAATTCCCTTCTCAAGTCGTCGATTTCCATGTCGCCCTCCCCCATTCCTGACGAACGAGGGCGCCGCGATCTTTCAAGAATAAGCCGCCGCCTCCATCGATGGAGGAACTCACACGCAAGCCCATGCGAAGTTCCGCCCCGGCGCTCCGGGCTTGAAAGGCGGGGGGAGGATCCGTCGTCTAATTCAAGCGGGCACCCGGCGGCGCCCCATGAAAAAGCTTTCACAGCCGCTGGGTCTTGACGGCGAAACGAACCCCTGTTACACTTCACGGCGATCACGCTCGTACGCGTGTACGCGCGTAAGTGCGCCTCGCCGGGGGCGGTTGGGTCCAAGCGTGGCATCACGATTCCGCGTCCGGTGGGGGCTCCTGGCCCTGTTCATAGCGTGCGCGCCCGCCCGCCAACGGGCGCTGGCGCAGTTTGCCCCCCCCTACGACCCCGATTTTCCTTCGGAGGCCACCCCTGCGGTCCCCTCCGGGAAAGGAGAACAGCCGCCCCCCGGAGAACCGACCGCCGCCCAACCCGTGCGCGTTTCGACGGCCGGCGGACCATTCCTCCTGCTGGATCGCCAGGACCCGTCCCAAGTTTTTGAGAGGCCGTCGCCGCCAAGGGCGCCGACTCCGGAGTTCGATGAATTCCGCAAGGGGCTCAAGCCTTTCCGTTTTTCCCAGGAAAAATGGAACAAGGCACGGTCGAACCTGGATTTGGACCTGGCTCCGCAAGAAGGGGTCGTGGAGACCGCGCCCGCGGCCGAAGGCGTGGCGGCGGTCTCCACAACGGCTTTCCACCGCCCGCCCCCGCCCGAAGTCGAGCTCGCGACCTACGGCACCAGCCTTTCGGTCACGGGGCGCAAGGTCATCAACCTCAACTACTCCGAGAAGCGCTTCTTTTACCCCCAGAAGACCACCAGCCGCCCGGAAACCACGGGCTTCTTCGACATCCAGCAGCAGCTGCAGCTGCGCATGCAGGGCCAGGTCGGACCCAAGATCAAAATCAACGTCGACTACGACGACACCAAGCCCAACAAGCAGGACATCTCGATCGTCTACGCGGGCGACCCCAACGAGGTCGTCCAGAACGTCTCCTTCGGTGACATCGACCTCTCCCTGCCCGCCACTGAGTTCGTCTCGTACAATAAACAGCTCTTCGGCATCCGGGGCGACGTCCGGTACAAAGGCATCAAGGCATCCGTGATCGCCAGCCGCACCAAGGGACAGACCAAGGTGCGCCAGTTCTACGGCAACACCCAGTTCGTGACCGCCGACATCTTGGACACCAGCTACCTGCGCCGCCAGCACTACGACGTGAGCTTCTCCTCCTCGACCCGCCTGCCCATCCGCGCGGGCTCCGAACGCATCTTTCTCGCCCTCCAGACCCCGGGCCAGCAGATCAACCTGGGCGACGTCGACCTGACCGTCGACGACCTGGCGGTGCAGGGCTCCACCTTCACGGGGCGCTTCTCCCGGCTCGTGCCGGGCGTCGATTACACCCTCGACTACTCCAAGGGCATTCTCACCTTCCGCAACCGTCTCGAAGCCCAGCACGTGGCCGCCGTCGACTTCACCGACGCCAACGGCATCTCCATCACCGTCCAGTCCACCTTCTCGGCGGCCGGAGGCTCAGGGCGCCTCAAGCTCATCAAGACCGTCGCCGATGTTCCGCTCGTGATCTCCTCCGAGACCGGCCACAACCGCGAGCTCAAGACTTTCTACTCCATCGGCCAGAACAACATCGTGCGCGACAACGGGCGGGGCAACTTCATCCTGCGCGTGCTCGACCCGGTCAAACGCGCCGAGGTCGGGAGCTCCTTGATTCCGCGCCAGGTCTACCCCGAGGACATGGAGGTGGACTTCGAGAACGGGGTCTTTCGCCTGCTGAGCCCCTTTTCCATCTCCAACTCATCCCCGACGACGCCCGATCCCGAGCTCTACGCCCCGACGCCGATCTCCAAGCGCCTCTTCAGGCTCGAGTATCACTTCCGCTTCAAGACCTTCTTCCTCGAGCCGAGCCTCGTCCCACAGAGCGAAGTCGTCGTCCTCGACCGCCAGCGCCTGTCGCGCAACGTCGATTACTTCATCGATTACGACGCCGGCTTCATCACCTTCTTCAACGAGGACCGCATCCGGCCGGACTCGGAGCTTTCCATCGCCTACGAAGTCGCCCCGTTTTTGGGCATCTCCAACGAATCCCTCCTCGGCACGCGGGTCGCCTACCCGCTGGGAAAGCACGTCACCATGGGCTCGACCCTGCTCTACCAGGCCGGGGTACGGTCCCCGTCGGTGCCGAGCATCACGGAGCTGGCCCGGAGCCTGCTGACCTATGAGTTCGACACCCAGATCAAGAGCGTCAAGGTCTTCGACTGGCTGACCGCCAACCTCTCCGGGGAGTTCGCCCAAAGCCGCCAGAACTTGAACCTCAACGCCTTCGCCTTGATCGACAACATGGAGGGCATCAAGCAGGAGGACTCGGCCCCGACCATCGCCGCCGCCTGGCGCTTCTCCTCCAACCCCGGGGGCGCGCCCACGGATCCCTCCAAGTTCAAGTCCTTCACCAACGACGTCAAGACCCTCGAGATCAACCCGCGGGCCGACGCCGGACCCGAGGAGCTGACCCGCGTTCTGGGGTTCGAGTACGACTTCGCCAACGCCGCTTCCCAGGAGGCCTCCATCGTCTTCCCCTTCTCGGTCTCCGGCGAGGATTTCTCCCAGAAAAACATCCTCGAGGTCGTCATGCTGGGAGACAACTCCCTCAACGAGATCAACTTCCATCTCGGCGGGGTCAACGAGGACGCCGACGGCGACGGCGTGCTCGACACCGAGGATGTCAACGGCGACGGAATTCTCAATGAGGGCGAAGACGTCGGCACCCTCTACAATCCCGCGGGCCTGCCCTCCACGCGCTTCGGCATCGGCAACGGGACCATCGACACCGAGGATTTGAACAACAACAGCCGCCTCGACGGGGCGGACTTCACCGGCGATGATTTCGGCTATATCGGCGCGGCGGCCACCGGCAACAACATCCTTTTCAACGCCACCGACAGCTCCAACCACACCTTCGTCAATTTCGGCGGCGCCAAGTGGCGCACCTTCCAGATCCCCCTGCAGATCTCCACGGGCACCGCCTCCCGCTGGACCGCCATCAAGCAGATCCGCATCTCCGTCCGAAAGCGCGCGGCGGGCTTCGTGGGGCCGAGCTCCCTGCAGTTCGCCCGCATCGCGGTCGTGGGCAACACCTGGCTGAGGGGCCAGGCGGGCGATCCGTCGACCGGCCAGGGCAAGATCGGCGCCGAGAGCTTGACGGTCACCCCGGTCAACTCGGTGGACAACCCGGACTACACCCCCATCTTCAACGCGGGCGGGGAGGCCACCGAGGTCTTCTCCGACCTCTACGGCGACCTCGCCACCCTGCGCCGCCAATCGGGCTCGCGCAACCTCACCGAGCAGGCCCTGCAGCTGGAGTTCGTGGAATTGGCCGCCGGGGCGGTCGTGACCACCCGCCGCCTCCTGGGCCGGGCCGTCGACGTCAGCCAGCACCGTTTCTTCAATTTTCTGGTCTTTGGCAACGCCGATCCCAACAACATCAACGTGAGCGGCAACAAGACCTTCTTCCTTCGCGCCGGAAACGACGTCAACTTCTTCGAGGTGCGGGTGCCTTTGAATTTCACCGGCTGGCGCAAGATCGCGCTCAAGCAGGAGGACTTGAACGGCGACTCCATCGGAGACGTCTGGCGGGCGCAGACCCCCGGCACCGTCGTCGTCACCAGCGGCACGCCGACCCTCCAGCAGGTCTCGCAGATCGTGGCCGGGGTGAAATCCTCGGCCTCGCCGCCCGGAGAGACCCGCCGGGGACGGGTCTTCCTCAACGAGATATACCTCTCCGATCCCGTCGTCCGGGTGGGAACGGCCAAGAAGCTCGAAGCGAGCTTCGACATCCCCGGCTGGGTCTCCTTCGGAGGCAAGCACCGGTCGGTGGACCGCAACTTCCAGACCCCCACCTCGGTGGTTTCAAACCAGGACCGGCGCGAGGATTCGGGCTTCCTGAACTTCACCCGCGTGCGCTTCATGCCGCTCACCTTCAACCTTTCCCGCGCCATCACCCTGACCCCCTCGACGGTCCAAACGGGAGACCTCTCCAACATCGTGAACATTCTCCAGCAGGGCAAGGTGACCACCTGGAACGGCTCGGCCTCCGGCAATTTCAGCTACGGGGCTCTGCCGCGCCTGAACTTCGGGCACACCCGCCACCGCATCGACTACGACCTCCTCACCCGGCTCGACGACCGCCAAGGCTACAACGCCGGCCTCACCTACGGGGTCCCGCTTCAGTGGCGGATTCTCCCCCGCACCATCGACCTCAACTACAACCACTCGCGGTATGAAGTCTCCTTCGAGTCCCTCGCCGCCCGCAAGATCGCCGGCAACTTCAACACCCGGGAGCGCTCCCAGGGGGCGGGCCTCCGGCTGACGTTCGTTCCCTGGGAAGGCGCGGGGATCAACCCCAACTACACCCTCACCCGCGTCATCGAGCGGCGCGCCGACTTCACGAGCCCCAACGAGGTCACCAAGGCCTACCCCAAATCCCTCAACCAGGGCCTCGCGGTCAATTCCAACTTCCGTCTCCTGAGCTGGCTCAACCCGCAGATGAGCTACTCCGTCGACACCATCGAAAACAACATCCTCAACGTCTCCACCTTCGTCGTGTTCGGCTCGACCTTCGTCTTCGACGTGGGCGACATCAAGACCGTCAACCGCAACGCCAACGGCTCGCTCAACCTCCCCATCTCGGTGGGAGACATCGTGGGCTGGAGGCTGCTGCGCTCCATGCATATCGCCTCGGGCTATCAGCTCCAGGACGGCGACGTCTGGAACAACGTGGAGAAGGGCCTGCGCTCGCATCTGAAGCTCTGGGTGCGCGAATCCCTCAAACCCGCCAACCCGGCCGCCCGGCGCGCCAACCAGACCCTGCGCGATACCTACAACTCGAGCCAGCGCTGGTCGCCGATAGAGGGCTTTGATATCGGGGGCCGCTGGGGCGCCTTCAAGACCCTCGCCCTCTCCAACAACTACGTCAAAACCATCACCCGGACCAACGTCACCGGCACGGTCTCAAAGACGATATCAGAAACGCTGCCTGATGCCGTGGCCTCCATCTCCCAACTAGAAAAGCTCTTCTTCTCGGAGCGCTGGATGGCCAACACCCAGATGAACTTCAAGTACTCCGCCCACCGCACCGAGACCGTCGACACCTCCGTCGACGAGGACGAGGCCTTCGGCACGGACCTGCGCACCATCATCCGAAAGAAGTTCGATACCCTCATCAACTACAACTTCCGCACCGCCGAGAAGCAGGACCTGCGCGTCAAGCAAGTGACCGAGCGCGCCAGCCACGAGGACGCCACGGTCCAGGTGACCTTCGACATCCGAAAATTCCGCTTCACGCCCAAGGTCGACTACTCCAACGACATCAAGCGCCTGGGAACGGGCGTGAAAACCCAGGACCTGACCGTCATCACGCCGAGCCTCCTGGTCCGGGCCGACCTCGCGATGCCCAAGGGCTTGAAGCTCCCGGGCGCGTCCCGGCCGCTGCTCTTCACCAACCGCATCATCTGGACCACGACGATGTCGCTCGCCAACAAATTTTCGTCCATCACGCAGGCCGACAACTCGCGCCTGTTCAGCCTCAACACCAGCGGCGACTACGAGATCGCCAAGAACCTGCGCATGACCATGAACGGCGCGGTGAGCCGCCTCTGGCACAAATTCCAAAAGGAAGAGGAGTTCGTAAGCTACCAGGTGGGGAGCACGCTGACGTTTCAGTTCTGATGATCACCGTCGCCGTCGTCGTCACCATCGCGTTTTTCCTGGCGCTGGGACGCAAGTCGGCCGCTCGTCATTGTCGGCGCGGCCGGCGGCGGGTATGGCGGAATTCCCCCTTCAACGGTAAAAGCATTCGACGCCGTCTATTATGGGGGAGCCCTCTGGAAAAAGCGATGCGAAACGTTTCTCCGGTCATCCCGGTGCCGACGCCGCGAGAAGAGGCAGCCGGATAACCCCAAAAAATTGACGACAGCCGACGGCCTGTTCCGTAACTGTACGCGCGTACACAGATCATCCGGATGTGGGCCTCGCTGACCCTCTTGTGCGGGGTTTGCGCGCTCGTCGGATACGCGGCTTTCGGCGGGGCGCCTCCCAACGTCTTCGCCTCGATGCAGGGAGTGGGCGCCGGGGCGATGCTCGCCATGATCGCCGAAACCATGCTTCCCGAGGCCGCGGAGCAAGGCGGCCCAGCCAACGGACTGATGACGGTGCCGGGATTTTTAGCCGCGCTTTACGTCGGCACGCTCGGCTAGTTCCTGCCGAAGAGGATCGGCATGAGGTACATCTTCGTCCGTTTGAGCCGGCGCGTGCGCGGATCGACTTCCAGGCCGAGGCTTTCCAGGGTCACGACCCCTAGGAGCGATTCATCCGCCGGGCGGCCGAAGACCACCTCCGCCTGACCAACGAGCCGGCCGAAGCGAAAGCTCGCCACCCCGACGCGGCGCCGGATCATGCGACCGTCGGCTAGCCGGAAACTGCGCACCGTGAACGACCGCACTCCCAACCCGCGCAGAACGGCCCCCGGAACCACGCTCAGAAAGGCTCCGGTATCCACGAGAAACCTCACTTTGCGGACGGACCCGAGCCTTCCGGGATTGCCGACCCCTGCGTCGACGAATGTCATCCCCATAGTATACCCCCCAATTGCCTTCTCACACCAGGTTATGTATACGATCAACCCCCCCAAAAAGTTCCCGGAATTTTCCGGGAACTTTTTACCCCCCCTGATCGTATAGCATGGCAGGGACTCCGGTCCGCTGTTATACTATGGAGGTGAAGCCCATGGGCGAGGTTCGCGCGCAGGTAACCCTGCGCAATGAAGGCGACGTCCTGCTTTTCGAACTCGGCAGGCTCGCGAGAAGTAAAATCCGAACGGAGAAAATCTCCGCGCTCGTCGACACGGGCGCGGTCATGATGCTGCTGCCGCCCGACCTGGTCAAGCGCCTCGGGCTTCGCAGGCTCGACAAGAGGATCGCCGAACTCGCCAACGCGGAACGCGTCCTGCTGGATCGCGCCGGCACGGTCTCCTTGGCCATCGGCGGCCTCGAGATGAAGACGGACTGCCTGGTGGGACCTCCCGGCTGCCAGCCGCTCATCGGCCAGCTCGTCCTGGAGCACCTCGCGCTCATGGTCGACCCCAAGCGCAGGGCCCTTGTGGCCGGACCCTGCCAGCGGCTCTAACCGCGAAGGGCGAACGCATCAGCATGAGACCGACGGTCTCCAAACTAGGCCGCACACTGCTCCACTGGCTCCTGCCCCAGACCTGCGCCCACTGCCGGGGCGACATGCCCCGGGACTATCCGGAGCCGCTCTGCGCGCCCTGCCGCCGGGCCCTCGTTCCGGCCGAAGCGCCCCTTTGCGCCCGCTGCGGCATGCGCGTCGGCCCCGAGCGGACCCATTGCCCGCCCTGCGGCCGGCGCCTCTTCTCCTGCCGGATCGTGCGCGCGGCCTTTGAATACCGCGGCCCCGCGGTGTCCCTGGTCCACGCCTTCAAGTTCCGCGGCCGACGCGACGCCGCCGCGGCGGGGGGTCGCGAGATGGCCGCGGCCCTGGCTCGAACGCCTGAGTTGGCCGGCGGAGATGGGCTGGTCCCGGTCCCCCTCCACCGCGGCCGCCTCAGGGAGCGCGGCTACAACCAAGCCCTCATGTTGGCCGAAGTCGTCGCCGCGGCATCGGGGCTGCCGGTCCTGGAGGCCCTGTCGCGCCGCCGCGCGACCCGGCCGCTGTGGAAGCTCGGCCGCCGCGGGCGCGGAAAGCACCTCGCCGGAGCCTTTTCGGCGACGGAGACGGTCCTCGGCCGGCGCCTCCTGCTCATCGACGACGTCGCCACCACCACCCAAACCCTGGAGGAATGCGCCAAGGCCCTTCAGGAAGCCGGAGCCGCGGAAGTCCGAGCCTTGGTGTTGGCGCGCCGGGGCGTGAGGGCTACTGCAGCCCCAGCAGTTTCTTCCACCAGGGAACTTCCGGCTTCCCCGGCGCCGCTTCGGGGGCGCGCAGGACTTCACCCGCCGGAGGAACGTAGATGGGCACCGTGAAGAGGAAGGTCGAGCCGATGCCGACTTCGCTCTCCAGCCACAAGCGGCCCCCCTGCATATGGACCAGGGCCTTGGCGATGGAGAGCCCCAGGCCGGTGCCGCCGACGTGAGTCTCGCCTGAGGCGACCTGGATGAATTTTTCGAAGATGCGCTCGCGCTCGGAGACCGGGACCCCGGGACCGCTGTCGGTCACCGCGAAGACCACGAATCTCGCGGCCGAGTCGGCGTGCCGGGAGACGCGCACGGAGACCTTCCCGGCCTTGGGGGTGAATTTGATGGCGTTGGAGAGGAGATTCACCAGGACCTGGACGACGCGCTGCCCATCGGCGAGGACCAGCGGCAATTGGGGCTCGACGCTCAAGGATAGGTCGATATTTCGCCGCGCCGCCCAGGGCCGCAGCCCCTCCACGCCCTCCTGGGCCAGGAGGTGGGGCTCGGAGGCCTTGGGGTAGACCCGCATCTCTCCGGCCTCGAGCTTGGCGAAGTCGAGGATGCTGTTGATGAGCTTCTCCAGGCGGTCCGAGTTCATCAGGGCCGAGGAGAAAATCCGGGTCTCCTCCTCCTTCAGGCGGCCGGTGAACTCCTCCTGCAGGATATCGAGGGCGGCTCGTATCGAGGAGAGCGGCGCCCGCAGCTCGTGGGTCATGTGCGCGACGAAGTCCCGCTGTATGCGGGAGAGCTCCTTCTGCTTGGCCACATCCGCGAGGGAGTGGACCATGCCGACGACCTGCCCGGCTTCGTTCTGGACCACGGCCGCGGCGGATTTGAGGGTCCGGCGCGTGTCCTCGACGGCCTGGATCGTGACGTCGGTGGGAATCGGGTGGTCCGCGGGGGTATTGATGCTCGCCGCGAGGCTCACCAGGTGCTCCTCTCCCGCCTGGGCGTGCAGGGGCTGGCCCGCGGACTGAGCGAGCGTGGTCGAGTAGATCTCCTCGGCCGCGGGGTTCATCATGAGGATCTTGCCTTCGTCATCGACGACGATCACGCCGTCGGCCATGTTCTCGACGACCGCCGTGGCGCGGGTGGCCTGGTTCACGGCGGTGTTGCGCTCGCGGATCAGGGGCCTGGTGACCTCGTCGATGCGCTTCTGGATGTCCGACTCGAGGAGTTCGCGCACCCGGTCGTAAACCTTCTTCTGCTTCTCCGGATCGGTCACCGCGCTGCCCACCAGGGCCTTGAGCGTCTCATCGATCGAGCGCGCCTCCAAAGCCTGGTTGACGGCCTCTTCTCCACCCCGCACGTAGACGGCCTCGTTGAGCGAGAGGTTGGCGACCCCGCGCGCATCCATGAACGCCTTGGGTTCGGCGGCGTCGGCGGAGTCCGGCCGTGAGGATGCCAGCTCCAGGAACGCCATGAGCTCCTTGGTCTCCAGACCCGCGCGGAAGGTCAGGCTCGCCAGCTTGAAGCGCTCGAAGGTCTGGCCGATGGACGTGGGGACCTGCTCGAGCGAGCCCACGATCCTGCCGTTGGCGATGAGCTTGTCCTGGTCGACGACGAGGGCCAGGGCC
Organism: uncultured Elusimicrobia bacterium; assembly: GCA_964374095.1. Classification (GTDB taxonomy): domain Bacteria; phylum Elusimicrobiota; class Elusimicrobia; order UBA1565; family UBA9628; genus CAYJXJ01. The sequence continues at coordinate 22,693 of CAYJXJ010000011.1, read as the reverse complement.
CCCTCGGGGGACTGCGAGATCGCGTCGGTCAACTGCTTGTGAGCGATGTCGATCATGGCCACCACCGTGGGATGGCCGAGCTTATAGAGGCTGAGGCTCCCCAGGGCCTTGCCCAGGGTCTGGATCGCGTCCAGGCAGCGGCGTTCGAAGGCGTCCATTTCAGAGCCTGCTGACCCGAGGGCTCCGCCCCAGGGCCCGGGTCGCGTCCCGGGCGTCGAAGACGCGCCTGGCGAGCCGCTCCACCCGGACGTAGTCCACCTCGCGGTGCGCCGTGAGCACCGCCACGCAGTCGGCCCGGCTCAGGACGGCGTCGGTCAGCGCGACGGACTTCAGGCGCTCCCCGCCCGCTTCGACGGCCGGGACGAAGGGATCATGGTAGCTCACGCGGGCCTTGCCCTGCAGCAGGAGCTCCATGACGTCCAGGGAAGGCGACTCGCGGTAGTCCCCGATGCCCGGCTTGTAGGAGACCCCCAAAACGAGGATGCGGCTGCCGTTCAACGCCTTGCGGTCGCCGTTGAGGGTTTCGGCGATTCGTCTCACGGTGTACTCGGGCATGGACCCGTTGATGGTGGTGGCCAGCTGGATGAACCGGGTCTCATAGTTGAGGGACTTCATCTTCCAACTCAAGAGTTGGGGGTCTTTCGGGATGCAGTGCCCGCCGATCCCCGGGCCGGGGTAAAAAGGCATGAAGCCGAAGGGTTTGGTGGCCGCCGCGCCGATGACCTCCCAGACGTCCAGGCCCAGATGGTGGCAGATCTGGGCCATCTCGTTGACCAAGGCGATGTTGACCGCGCGGAAGGTGTTCTCCAAGAGCTTGACCACCTCGGCGGCCCGCGTGCTCGAAACGGGAACCACGGCCTCCACGATCTGCGAGTAAACTTCCACGGCCAGCCTGGTCGAGACGGGATCGGCCCCCCCCACCACCTTCGGGGTGTTGGAAATGCGCCAGGTGTGGTTGCCCGGATCCACGCGCTCCGGTGAGTAAGCGAGGTAGAAGTCCCGGCCGAGGCGGCCGGTCTTCCCCAAGAGCGGCAGGAGAATCTCCTCGGTGGTGCCCGGGTAGGTCGTGCTCTCGAGTATGATGAGCCGGCCGGGTTTGGGGCGCTGGGCGATCTGGGAGACCGCGGCGATGATATTGGTGATGTCGGGCTCGCGGGTCTTGCGCAAGGGGGTCTGCACGCAGATGATGAGAACCTCTTGGCCCGACAAGGCGTCGAAGGTGCTGTGGGGCGAGAAAAGCCCGGCCTTCACGGCCTTGGAGACATCGTCGGAGGGGACGTCGAGGACGTAGGAGCGCCCGGACTTCAATTGGCCCACGCGCTCGGGGCTGGTGTCGAAGCCCGTCACCTTGAAGCCCTTCCGGCAGAACTCCATGGCCAAGGGCAGCCCCACATAGCCCAATCCCACCACGCCGATGCGGGTGGAACGCTCGTTCAAGGCGCGCTTGAGGGTCATGGGCATAGGCGGACGCCGGGCGAAAATTTAAGAAAATGGGGACACACCCCGCCATAAGACAAATTTGTGTAATTTGTCTTTTGGCGGGTTGTGACCCCACTGGCCTCGGCTTGCTCCCCACCGGCAATTTTGCAAAAATTGACGGTACGAAATGCCCATCCACCCCGGGACGCCGTCCCGCCTCGATATCTGCGTGGTGGGCAGCGGCTACGTGGGGCTGGTCACGGGGTCCTGCCTGGCCGAGTTGGGCCACCGCGTCGTCTGCGTGGACTCCGATCCGAAGAAGCTGCGCGCGCTCAAGGCCGGACGCGTGCCCATTTACGAGCCGGGGCTCGAGAAGCTCTTCCGGCGCAATATCCGCGAAGGCCGGCTTTCCTTCGCCGCCGCCGTCGCCGAGGGCTTGAACCCCCGGGGACGCCGGTCGCAGGTGGTCTTCATCGCGGTCGGCACCCCGCCCCGGCCCGACGGCTCGGCCGACCTTTCGGGTGTCGAGAAGGTCGCCGAAGAGGTCGCCAAGCACATGCGCGACTACACCGTGATCGTCGATAAGTCCACGGTCCCCGTGGAGACCGGGGAATGGGTCTCCAAGACCGTCCAACGCTTCAACCGCCGGGAGGTCCCCTACGACGTGGTCTCCAACCCGGAGTTCCTCAGCGAAGGCTCCGCCGTCAACGATTTCTTGAAGCCCGACCGCATCGTGCTCGGAGTCTCCTCCCCGCGCGCCGAGGCGGTCATGCGCTCACTCTACGGGGCCATCAAGGCGCCGATCCTCGTCACCGACGTCAAAAGCGCCGAGCTCATCAAGCACGCGTCCAACTCCTTCCTCGCCACCAAGATTTCCTACATCAACGCGGTCGCCGCGCTCTGCGAGAAAGTGGGGGCCGACGTCAACCTCGTGGCCCAGGGCATGGGCCTCGACCGCCGGATCGGGCCGCTCTTTTTGCGCGCGGGGCTGGGATTTGGGGGCTTCTGCTTCCCGAAGGACCTCGAGGCATTCTACTGGCTCAGCCGGCAGAAGGGCTACGACTTCCAACTGCTCAGGGCGGTCAAGGAAATCAACGAGCACCAGAAGACCTGGATCATGCGAAAGATCGAGGAGAACCTCTGGAACCTCGAAGGAAAGACGGTCGCGATGCTGGGCCTCTCCTTCAAGCCCCACACCGACGACATGCGCTTCGCGCCCAGCGTCGACATCGCCCGCGCCCTCAAGGAGCGCCGGGTCCGGGTGAGGGCTTATGACCCGGTGGCCATGCCCCGGGCCCGGGTCCTATCGGAGTTTAGGGGCGCGATTTTCTGCCGGAGCGCCGCGGAAGCCCTCCGGGGCGCCGACGCCCTGGCCCTGGTCACCGAGTGGCCCGAGTTCAAGGACCTCGACCTAGGGCGGGCCCGCCGGAGCATGCGCACCGCGCTGATCCTCGACGGCCGCAACCTCTACGACCCCAAGGCCGCGCGGGATTTGGGCTTCATCTACTGCGGCGTCGGCCGCCC